>NZ_JBDPMH010000007.1:0-317770 GCF_039871735.1 Plantactinospora sp. B24E8 | reverse complement strand
CGGAGACCGATTCCGTCGCAAGAACCTGTCTACCGATGGCTCCACGTCCTTATCAAAAGCTGTCCGCTATGGACGGTACGCCCGTGTCATCCCGAACCGCCCCCGGATCCTTGCTGAGATCACCTCATTGGATGCGCGAGTCCGGCCTGGCCGCCATGCTGCCCTCGCTGCGCGACAAGGTGTGGGTCAGCTTCAGCGGCGGCAGCATGGCGATGGCCCCCCGCGTCGGCGACGACTTCATCGGCTGGAAGCCGCCGTCCGGCGCCGACGAGGCCCTGGGCGTCGTCGGCTTCTCGATATTCCCGCACGTCGACCACCCCGACCTGTCAGAGAACACCATGGCCGCGGCCGAACGCTGGGCCGCCGCCCTGCCCAACCCGGCCTACGCCATCGACGACGACACCGCCATCCGAGTCGTCGACGGCGCCGTCGACGTCATCACCGAGGGCCACTGGAAGCTGTTCGCCCCCACCGTCCCGGCCGACGGCCTCCCGGTGCTGGAGCTCGCCGCCCCCGGCCCCCTGCGCGACTCCGGCGTCGCCGCCATCCTCGACGGCACCAAGACGGCGATGACCGGCCTGCCCGCCCTCCACGAGTCCCTGCCCGCGGCCGGCGACCGCTTCTGCGTGGTCAACTCGAACGGCGATCCCGCCGCCGTCATCGAGATGACCCGCGTCGCCACCGAGCCGATCGGCTCTGTCACCGACGCCTACGCCCAGGCCGAGGGCCGCGGCTACCCCGACGCCACGGCCTGGCGAGCCGCCCACGAGGAGTTCTTCCGCAGCGACGTCGTCACCGGCTTCCTCGGCCACACCCCCGACCTCACCGACGACACCCCCGTCCTCACCCAGCGCTTCATCCTGGTCGGACGCGCCTAGGTTCGGTCATCAGCACGCCGTGTCCCCGACCACCAAGATCCGCGAGACAGAACCTAGGTCGGGGCCCACCCTCCCGGCGTGCCCCGGCCACCACCGGCCGTCCTGGATCCGCCGGCCCGACTGGAGGCGGAACCACCCGGAGACCGGTGCCGTGCCCCCGGCTACCCGACGGCCGCCCCGGCAGCCGCCCGCACCGCCGCCTCGGCGGCCTCGGCGAGCCGCCGCCGGCTCACCAACCTGCCGGGTCGCGACCGGGTGCCGCCGGACCGGCCGGCGAAGGCGGCCGGGTCGGAGGAGGTGGCCAGGTCGGAGGAGGTGGCCGGGTCGGAGGAGGTGGCCAGGTCGGCGGTGACGGTCACGGTCACCACCAGGTCCCGGAGCGCCAGCACCCGGCGTACCGAGTCGAGCATGCTCTCGTCGGCCAGGAAGGCGGGCGCGGCGGTGGCACCGACGGACCCGGCCCGGTAGCTCAGCCGTACCGGCACCACCGGTACCCGCGCGTCGACCGCCGCCTGGAACATCGCCGGCCGGAACCGCCCGGACCACCAGCCGCACCCGGCGTCCGCCCGGGGCGCCCCGCACCAGGTCGTACCCTCCGGGAAGACCGCCACCACCGCGCCCGAGCGCAACGCCCCGGCGACCTGGACCACCGTTTCCGGCAGGGCCCGGGGTCGGGTCCGGTCCACAAAGAGGGTGCCGCCCCGGGCCGCGAGCGACCCGATCAACGGCCACCGCCGTACCTCGTGCTTGGCCAGCATCCGGGCCGGCGACACCGCGAGCACCGCGGGAATGTCCAGCCACGAGACGTGGTTCGCCACCAGCAGCGCCCGGTTCCGGGGCGGCTCGCCCCGGACCACGAGGGTCACCCCGACGGCCGCCAGCACCAACCGGGCCCAGCGCCGTCCGGCGGTCTGCCGCCCGGCCCGGGACAGCAGCGGCAGTACGGCCACCAACGCCGCACCGAGCAGGAGCACCCCCGACAGTGCGAGCACCCGGCCGATCTGCCGTGCCCTGCGGACCCGTGGTGTCCGAGCCGGGTCGGGCAGGCAGTCCGGCCCACAGGGCGACTCCGGTCGCCAGAGCGACCCATGGCCGCCCGGCGCCGCCACCTGCCGGGTCGAACCGGGAGACGGCGCCGCCGACCCCGCCGACCGGAGCGGCCCGGGCGGCGGGGTGGGACGGGCCCGATGGACGACCGTCACCGGTCCGGGCCGAGGAAGTGCCGGCGGTACCGGTCGGGCATCCGGTCGAACGAGAGCAGGACGTACAGGTCGGCGACGTCGAAGTCGGGGTCGTACGCGGGTTCCCCGCAGACCCAGGCGCCGAGCCGCAGGTAGCCGCGGAGCAGCGGCGGCATCTGCGCCCGGCCCCGGATCGCGACGCCCCCGCTCCCGCCCTCGCCGGAGGTTGCCAGCGCCGCCACCGCGTCCGGCTCGGCCAGCCAGGGACGGTGCGGCCGCAGCCGCAGCGGCGGCGGGGACAGGTGCCGCCGGGACACCTCCGCCCAGACCCCGGCCGCCATCACGCCGCCGTCCTCGAGCGGCACCGAGGCACAGCCGCCGAGCCAGCGCAGGCCACGCAGGTGCAGGTAGCGGGCGATACCCGCCCACATCAGGTTGATCACGGCACCGGACCGGTGCTCCGGAGCGACGCAGGAGCGACCGATCTCCACCAGGTCGTCCCGGAGCGGGGCGAGTGGCGAGAGGTCGAACTCCCCCTCGGCGTAGCGTCGGCCGGCCGCGGCCGCCCGGTCCGGCGGCAGCATCCGGTACGTCCCGACGACCGCCCCGCTGCGGTCCTCCGAGACGATCAGGTGGTCGCAGTACGGGTCCAGGTCGTCGATGTCCAGTCCGGGTGTCGGGGAGCAGAGCCGGGCCCCGAACTCGTTGACGAAGACGTCGTGGCGGAGTTTCTGCGCGGCGGCGACCTGGGCCGCACCTTCGGCGATCGACAGGGTGTATCCGCTGGTCGCGGTCTCCGGCCCAGCGGTGAGCAGAACGGCCATGGTGTCTGTCTAGGCGCCGGTACTGCCGTTGACGTGTCGGCCGCCGGTTGGCCGTGTGTCGATACGGTGAACGCTGCGGTCAGGGGGGCGCCCCCGGCTGCCGGGTGGGTCTGCCCACGGGCCGGGGCGGGAACCGGTGCCGGGGTCGGCCGGCCGGAGGGACCGTGGGGACGAGGTCGTCTGGTACCGGAGGAGGACGGACTCGTGCCCGGGGATGAGGCGGAGGTGCGGGATCATTCCGGTTGACCGTGCGTACCGCACCGTAAAGGCTGGGCCGGCGCGCGGCCGGCACACGGCGGCGTCGAACGAGGGGAGACAAATGTCCGACGGGCGACCAGGCCCCGCGGCTGGCAGCGGCCAGATCGTGGTCTCCGGACTCAGCAAGGTGTACCGCAACGTCCGGGCGGTCGACAATCTGTCGTTCACCATCGAACCGGGCCGGGTCACCGGCTTCCTGGGACCGAACGGCGCGGGCAAGACGACCACCCTGCGGATGCTGCTCAACCTGGTCACGCCGACCGCGGGGACGGCGACGATCGGCGGGCTGCGGTACGCGGACCTGACCGATCCGGTACGGCACGTGGGTGCGGTGCTGGAGGCGTCGAGCGCGCACAAGGGCCGGACCGGCATCAACCATCTCCGGGTGATCTGCGCGGCGGCCGGCCTGCCGAAGCGGCGCGCCGACGAGGCACTCGAAATGGTCGGGCTGACCCCGGCGGCGCGGCGGAAGTTCAAGGGCTACTCGCTCGGCATGCGGCAGCGGCTCGGCATCGCCGCCGCGATGCTGGGTGATCCGCAGGTACTGATCCTCGACGAGCCGGCCAACGGGCTCGACCCGGAGGGGATCCGCTGGATGCGCGGTTTCCTGCGCAACCTCGCCGTGCAGGGGCGTACGGTGCTGGTCTCCAGCCACCTGCTCTCCGAGATGCAGCTGCTCGCCGACGACGTCGTGATCATCGCGGCCGGCCGGTTGGTCCGGCAGGGCACGGTGGAGACCGTGGTCGGCTCGATGGCGGGCAGTGCCCGGATCCGGGTACGCACCCCGCAGGCCGACGAACTCGTCACCGCGCTCAGTGCGCAGAACGCCGAGGTGGAGCGGGCCGGGGACGGGACGCTGCTGGTCAGCGGTGTGGACGCGCCGATCGTCGGCCGCGCCGCCCTGGCCGCGAGCGTCGAACTGCACGAGCTGACCACCGAGCGCCCCGACCTGGAGGGCGTCTTCCTGGAACTCACGTCCGGAAAGGCGGCCATCCGATGAGGCTGATCCGCGCCGAACTACTCAAGATCCGCAGCACCAACACCTGGTGGGTCTTCGCCCTGATCAGCCTGCCGCTCTGGGGCATCACGCTCTTCTTCAACTACTTCCAGTCGCAGTTCCTGGTGGACCCGGCGAGTGTCGGCGCGCCGGAACCCACCGGGGAGCAGGCCGCCCAGCTCGAAGTGCTGGCGGATCCGCTCAACATCGCGGCCAACCTCTACACCAACGGTCAGCTGCTCGGCCTGCTGATCGTCCTGCTGCTCGGCGTCGTCGTGGTGACCAGCGAGTTCGCCCACCAGACCGCCACCACCACGTTCCTGACGACGCCGCACCGGACGGCCGTGGTGCTCGGCAAGCTGGTCGCGGCGGCGGTGCTCGGCGTGCTCTTCTGGCTCGTCACCACCGTGCTCAACCTGATCGTCACCCCGCTGATTCTCAACGGCTTCGACCTCGGCAACCAGCTCGACCAGTCGGCGGTGTGGCAGGCCATCCTGCTCAACGGGCTGGCGTACCTGCTGTGGGCGATCTTCGGGGTCGGCTTCGGGGTCCTGATCCGCAGCCAGATCGGCGCCACGGTCACCGGGATCCTGCTCTACCTGGCCGGCTACATCGGTGCGGGGATCTTCCTGGCCCAGCTGTCCCAGCGGTTCGGCGACTGGATCAACAACCTGCAACTCCTCGTCCCGTCGCTGGCCTCGCAGTTGATGGCGACCGGCACGGACCTGCCGGGCAGTCCGCCGCGCTGGGCCGGCGCCGCGGTCATGATCGGGTACGCGGTGGTGACCGGCGTGGTCGGCACCCTGATCGTGCGGCGGCGGGACATCTCCTGAACCCGCGCGTCCCCGGGCGGTCGGCCACCCGTGCCGACCGTCCGGGGCGACGGTCGGGAAGCCGTCGCACCGCTGGCAGGGACGGCTCCGACAAGCCCACACGCAGGGTGTTCAGCCGGCTTCCGAGCGCAGGGTGGCGGAGAACTCTCAAAACCTGTGAAACGCGACACGGGCCCGATGCGACAATGCTGACGGTTAACGCACGGCGTAGCCTTGGACCCGTCTTTCGACTCAGCCCCCCGGACGGGTGGCAGAAACCGCGTGACACACAACCCGCGTGAAAGAGGCGATTACCGGCCGTGTCGACCCAGCAGACTTCGCAGGAAAATCCATTGGCGGGTTTCGGCCCCAATGAGTGGATCGTCGAGGAGATGTATCAGCGCTACCTCGCCGACCCCACCAGCGTCGACGCGGCCTGGCACGATTTCTTCGCCGACTACCGCCCGACGGGGCAGGACGGCGGCGCCGCAGCCACGACCGGGACCCAGGGTAGCCAGACCGCCACCACCGACCGGCCGGCGGAGACCGCGCCCGCCGCCCCGGCCGCGACCCCGCCAGCCGACACTCCGGCGAAGCCCGCCGCGACTGCGGCGAAGCCGGCTGCCGCCCCGGCGAAACCCGCCGCGGCCCCGGCCAAGGCCGCCGCCGCGAAGCCCGAGACCCCGTCGACGCCGAAGGCCGCACCGGCCCGGGCCGCCACGGACGGCGGGCCGCAGACCGTACCGCTGCGCGGGGTGGCCGCCCGGATCGTCCAGAACATGGACGCCTCGCTCTCGGTGCCGACCGCGACGAGCGTGCGGGCCATCCCGGCCAAGCTGCTGGTCGACAACCGGATCGTGATCAACAACCACCTGGCCCGGGGTCGGGGTGGCAAGGTCAGCTTCACCCACCTGATCGGCTGGGCCCTGGTCCGGGCACTAGCTGAGCACCCGGAGATGAACAACTCGTTCACCGAGGTCGACGGCAAGCCGGCGGTGCTCCGGCCGGAGCACGTCAACCTCGGCATCGCGATCGACCTGGCCCGGCCGGACGGTAGCCGGACACTGGTGGTGCCGTCGATCAAGGCCTGCGAGCAGATGGACTTCCGGCAGTTCTGGCAGGCGTACGAGGACATCGTCCGGCGGGCCCGGCGCAACGAGCTGACCATGGAGGACTACGGCGGGACGACGATCTCGCTGACCAACCCGGGCGGTATCGGCACGGTCCACTCGCAGCCCCGGCTCATGGTCGGGCAGGGCGCGATCATCGGTGTGGGCGCGATGGAGTACCCGGCGCCGTACCAGGGCATGTCCGAGGAGACCCTCGCCGACCTGGCGGTCAGCAAGATCATCACGCTGACCAGCACGTACGACCACCGGATCATCCAGGGCGCGCAGTCCGGCGAGTTCCTCAAGATCGTGCACGAACTGGTCCTCGGCGAGCGCGGCTTCTACGACGAGATCTTCACCTCGCTGCGCATCCCGTACGAGCCGGTCCGCTGGGTCCGGGACGTGGCGGTCGGTTCCGAGGGGCAGATCGACAAGAACGCCCGGGTGCTGGAGATCATCCACGCCTACCGGGTGCGCGGGCACCTGATGGCCGACACCGACCCGCTCGAGTTCAAGATCCGGAAGCACCCGGACCTCGACGTGTTGCAGCACGGCCTCACCCTGTGGGACCTGGACCGGAGCTTCCCGGTCGGCGGCTTCGCCGGCAAGCAGAAGATGAAGCTGCGTGAGGTCCTCGGTGTGCTGCGGGACTCGTACTGCCGTCGGGTCGGCGTCGAGTACATGCACATCCAGGACCCGGAGGAGCGCCACTGGCTCCAGGAGCGGGTCGAGCGCAAGTACGAGAAGCCGGCGCGCGACGAGCAGAAGCACATCCTCAACCGGCTCAACGCCGCCGAGGCGTTCGAGACCTTCCTGCAGACCAAGTACGTCGGCCAGAAGCGCTTCTCGCTGGAGGGTGGCGAGTCGCTGATCCCGCTGCTCGGCGAGATCCTGGAGGCCTCGGCCGAGAACAGCCTCGACGAGGTGGTCATCGGCATGGCCCACCGGGGCCGGCTGAACGTGCTGGCCAACATCGTCGGCAAGCCGTACGAGAAGATCTTCTCCGAGTTCGAGGGGCACCTGGACCCGCGTTCCACCCAGGGCTCCGGTGACGTGAAGTACCACCTCGGCCAGGCCGGCAAGTTCACCACCCCGGACGGCGAGCACTCGACCAAGGTCTCGGTCACCGCGAACCCCTCCCACCTGGAGGCGGTCGACCCGGTACTGGAGGGCATCGTCCGGGCCAAGCAGGACCGGATCGACCTCAAGCTCGAGGGCTACACGGTGCTGCCGGTGGCGGTGCACGGCGACGCGGCGTTCGCCGGCCAGGGTGTGGTCGCCGAGACGCTCAACCTCTCCCAGCTGCGCGGCTACCGTACCGGCGGCACCGTGCACGTGGTGGTCAACAACCAGGTCGGTTTCACCACCGCGCCGGAGTACTCCCGGTCCAGCCTCTACAGCAGTGACGTGGCCCGGATGATCCAGGCGCCGATCTTCCACGTCAACGGCGACGACCCCGAGGCCGTGGTCCGGGTCGCCCGGCTCGCCTTCGAGTACCGGCAGACGTTCAACAAGGACGTCGTGATCGACATGGTCTGCTACCGGCGGCGCGGGCACAACGAGGGTGACGACCCGGCGATGTCCAACCCGCTGATGTACAAGATCATCGACTCGAAGCGCTCGGTCCGGAAGCTCTACACCGAGGAGCTGATCGGTCGGGGCGACATCACCCTCGAGGACGCCGAGGAACTGCTCCGCGACTTCCAGGCGCAGCTGGAGCGGGTCTTCAAGGCCACCCGCGACGCGGCCTCGTCGGCCCGGCCCGCCGCCCGGCCGCGCCGGCAACCGGAACCGGAGCCGGTGGTCGAGACCGCGACGACCGCCGAGGTGCTCCAGGCGATCGGCACCGCACACGTCGCGATGCCGGACGGCTTCACCCCGCACAAGCGGATCCAGCAACTGCTGGACCGGCGGGCCAAGATGGCCGAGTCGGGCAACATCGACTGGGGCTTCGGCGAGATCATCGCCTTCGGCGCACTGCTGCACGACGGGGTGACCGTCCGGCTCGCCGGGCAGGACTCCCGCCGGGGCACCTTCGTCCAGCGGCACGCCGTCGTGGTCGACTCCCGGACCGGCGCCGAGCACAACCCGCTCTCCGCGCTGACCAACGACCGGTCCCGGTTCTTCGTGCACGACTCGCTGCTCAGCGAGTACGCCGCGATGGGCTTCGAGTACGGCTACTCGGTGGAGAACCCCGAGGCGCTGGTGCTCTGGGAGGCGCAGTTCGGTGACTTCGTCAACGGCGCGCAGACCGTGGTGGACGAGTTCATCTCCTCCGGCGAGGTGAAGTGGGCACAGCAGTCGTCGCTGACGCTGCTGCTGCCGCACGGGCACGAGGGCCAGGGGCCGGACCACACCTCCGGCCGGCCGGAGCGGTTCCTCCAGCTCTGCGCCGAGGACAACATGCGGGTCGCCATCCCGACCACCCCGGCCAACCACTTCCACCTGCTGCGCCGCCAGGCGCTGTCGCCGAAGCGCAAGCCGCTTGTGGTCTTCACCCCGAAGTCGCTGCTGCGGCACAAGCTCTGCGTCTCCGACGTCACGGACTTCACCACCGGCACCTTCCAGCCGGTGCTCGCCGACGGCGCCGGTACGACCGGAGTCACCGCCCCGGCGCCGGAGGCGGTGAAGCGGGTGCTGCTCTGCTCCGGCAAGGTCTACTACGACCTGGCGCAGGCCCGGGCCGAGCGCGGCATCACCGACACCGCGATCCTCCGGGTCGAGCAGCTCTACCCGCTGCCGGTCGAGGAACTCCCGGCCGCCCTGGCCCAGTACCCGAACGCCGAGGACTTCGCCTGGGTCCAGGAGGAGCCGGCCAACCAGGGTGCCTGGTCGTTCGTCGCGCTCAACCTGCTGGAGCACCTGGAGGGCGTACGGCTGCGCCGGATCTCCCGCCCGGCGGCGGCGGCTCCGGCGGTCGGCTCGGCCAAGATGCACGACGTCGAGCAGACCGCGCTGATCGAGGCCGCCCTGCCCCGACCCTGACCAGTGGACCGGGTGGCCGGGACCGTCAGCCGACGGGCCCGGCCACCGGGCCGGTCAGCCCGGGACAGGCTGCACTATCCGAAAGAGGACGTCGTGTACTTCACCGACCGAGGCATCGAGGAGCTGGTCGAGCGTCGGGGCACCGAGACGGTGACCCTGGAATGGCTCGGCGCCCGGCTGAGCGACTTCGTCGACCTCAACCCCGAGTTCGAGACGCCGATCGAGCGGTTCGCCACCTGGCTGGCCCGGCTCGACGACGAGGACGACCTGTAGCTGGTCGAGTCGACCTGTAGCTGGTCGACGACCAGGAACCGCGCTGTACCGCGACGGCTGTCCCGCCCCGGGACAGCCGTCGCGGTGTCGATCCGACCTGCGGGCGGGTCAGCCCAGCGCGAGCCAGCCGATCAGCACGATCAGCACGGCGACGACCACCGCGATGCCGATGATCAACGGCAGGCGGGACGGCGGTGCGGCGGCCGGCGGCTCGGTGGAGTGGGCGAAGGCCCGGAACGCCTCCGTGTTGCCGCTGGGGTCAGGATGTGGATCAGCCATGCCGAGCACGATAGCGAACCCGGACCAGCACGAACGTCCCCCACCTGAGCGACCGGACGGCATCGGGTCACCGGGACAACCCGAACCGACGGCGTACGGCGGGACAAACCGTCCGGCCGGCCGGCCGGCGCGGCCGGAAAGCTGACCTCGTACGGCGTACCGCCGTCTACCGTCGGTGCTGTGCGCGTCCACCCCTTGGTCGCCGGGCTGACCGCCCTGCTGCTGCCGATCGCGCTCACCGTCGGCGGGTGGGCGGTCGCCGCGTCAGCCCCGACGGCGCTGCCCGGGGCGGCGCCGGATCGAACGTACGCGGTCGGCGTGCGTACGCTCGATCTCGGTCGCGGCACCGCCCGCCCGCTTCCGGTCACCGTCTGGTACCCGGCCCGGTCGGCGGCACCGGCCGGAACCGGTACCCCGACCCTGGTGCCGGACGCCCAGATGGCACCCGGCCGGTTTCCGGTAGTGCTCTTCAGTCACGGCCTGCACAGCCTGCCGGAGATGCACGCCCCGTTGACCACCCGCTGGGCGGCGGCCGGTTTTGTCGTCGCCGCGCCCGCCTACCCGCACACCCGGGCGCGTACGCCCCAGTTCGACCGGGCCGACATCCGCCGGCAGCCGGCGGACGCCTGGCGGGCCCTCGACGAACTCGGCCTGCTCAACCAGCGGACGGGCGACCGGTTCGCCGGGCACCTGGCGCTGACCCGGATCGGCGCGGCAGGACACTCCGCCGGCGGCTACACCACCTCCGGTCTCTTCGCCCCCGGACACTCGGAGTGGCTACGTGGTGGCATCGTGCTCGCCGGGGGTGGCATGCCCGGGGCCAGCTACGGCGGACCGTCGGCACCGCTGCTCTTCCTGCACGGCGACGCGGACCGGGTGGTGCCGCTGAGCCGGGGCCGCGAGGCCTACCAGCGGGTGCCCTGGCCGAAGGCGTTCGTCACCCTGCCCGGCCGGGGGCATGGTGACTTCCTCACCCCCGGTCGTCCCGACTTCGACCGGACCGTCCTGCTGACCACGAACTTCCTGCGCTGGACCCTGTACGGCGACCCGGACGCCCTGGCCACCCTCCGCACCGCCGTGCGGGAGGGCCCCTTCCTGTCGCCGGACGGCACCGGGTGGTCAGGCGGGGCCTCGTCCTGACCGACGGCGGCCGGTCCGCCCAGCCAGCGGCGGCCGGGCAGAATCGGTGGCATGCGTCGACGTTCCGCCCGGTCGGTCCTGGCCGGTTCCGCGCTCAGCCTGACGCTGGTGCTGGCCGTACCCGCCTGCTCAATCGGCCCGGACCGGTCGACGGCCCCCCGGCCGACCGCGACCGGTACGGCGTCAAACAGCCCCTTCCCCGCCGACAGCGGTACGTCGACCGCTCCGGTCGGCGTCGCGCCGTCCCGCCGTTCCGCGGTCGGGGTGCGCGAGTTGACGTTCAACCGGGGCGGGGACCGGCCGCTTCCGGTCACCGTCTGGTATCCGGCCCCGGGCCCGGTCGACGGGACGCCGAGGTCGGCGCTGCCGGTGGCGGAGGGACGTTTTCCCGTCGTCCTGTTCAGTCACGGCCTGACCGGCCGCCCGGCGGACTACCGGGCACTGCTCGTCCGGTGGGCGGCCGCGGGTTTTGTGGTGGCGGCACCGGCCTATCCGCACACCAGTCGGGGAGCCAGCGGCGGAATCCAGGTACTCGACGTGGTCAACCAGCCGGCCGACGCGTCGTACGTGCTGACCCGGCTGCTGGCGCTGGCCGACCGGGCCGGTGACCCGTTCCGTGGTCACCTGGACCCGGACCGGGTGGCCGCGGCCGGCCACTCGGCGGGCGGGGTGACCACCATCGGGCTCTTCACCGCCGGCCGGGATCCACGGCTCGACGCCGGCATCGTGCTCGCCGGTACCGCGCTCGGTGTCGGTACGGCGTTCGCCGGCACCGCCGCACCCCAGCTCTTCGTGCACGGTGTCCGGGACGAGGTCGTGTCGTACCGCGCCGGCCGGGCGGCGTACGACCGGGTGCCCTGGCCCAAGGCGATGCTGACCCTGCCCGACGGTGACCACGGTCGGGCGCTGCTCGGCCGTGACCAGCGGGCGTTGTCGGTGGTCGCCGGCACCACGGTCGAGTTCCTGCGCTGGACGCTCTACGGCGACCAGCGGGCCAAGCGCCGGCTGCCGGAGCAGGCGGTCCAGGGTGGACTCGCCACCCTGGACGACAATCTGTGACCGGCCGGTCCGGCGAGCCGAGGACACCGGCCGGAACCGACGCCGGCTGCGCGGGGGTGCGGCCGGTCCGGACCGCCCGCACCCCGCCGGGGCCGGCTATCCCACCACGGGTCGGCGGGTGTCGACGAAGAGGTTCGTCGCCCGGTCCCAGCTGATGCCACGCTGGGTCGGCCGGGCGATCACGCCGTACCGGTAGTTGCGGCCGAAGACGTTCGCGCGCAACCGGATGTTGACGGCGTTCAGGTCGGTACGTACGCCGATCGAGTAGTTTCCGCCGTTGCAGTAGTTCCCCTCGAAGACGAGGTTCTCCACGACCGGCCCGGTGGTCGAGCCGATCATCAGGCAGGCGTTGAACGGGTCCCTGGTCACCGGGTTGTATGCCTCCAGCGAGTTGCCCCGGACCACGATGTTTGACGCGCCGGTGGTCTGCAGCGTGTCGTTGTGCGAACCCGGCTGCCGCTTCAGGTGGTGGATCCAGGAGTCCTCGACGACCACGTTGCTGCCCAGCCGGGGACCGTCGATGACGTTGCTGATGTCGACCCGGCGGAGCGTGTACTCGCCACAGCAGACCGCCGCCGAGTTCCGGCCCATGCCGTCGATCTCGACGTCCTCGACCAGGAGGTTGTCCGCCCCGTCGGTACGGATCGAGTAGTTGCTGTCACAGGTGATCCGGGACTTCCGGATGACCACGTTCCGCGCGGTGACCGTGACGCAGCCCGTGATGTCGAGACCGCTGACCACGGCACCGTCCTCGGCCAGTTTCAGCGAACCGGAGGCCTTCAGTTTGGTGCCGGCGGGTACGCCGGTGTTGTCCGGACCCGGGAACGACGTGGGGATGGCGAGGTTCGGGGCGGTGGTCTTGGTCGCCTCGCCCCCCGGCTTGGCTCCGCTGGACGGCGTGCCGTCCGGGGTGGCGTCCGGCGTCGGGCTCGGCTCGGCCCCGGTCGGTTCCTCGTGTTCGGCGGGAAGGTCGCCGGCCGCCACCGGTTCGCCGTTCCAGGTCGAGTCGATAATGGTCGCCGGCGCGTCGGGCGAGTGCATGAAGCCGAACCTGCAGCCGGTGACCCGCACTTTCCGGGCCGTGTAGTTTCCGAATACGAGACCGTTGGTCTGCGGCTCGGTGCATTGAATACTGGTGTTCTCGATCAGCGCCCCGCTGACACCCTCGAAGATCCGTATCGTGTGCGCTCCGCCGTACCTGACGGTGGTATTCCTGATCGTGACGTCGTCGGCCTTGATATGCACGTACCCGTTGATCTTCCGGCCTTCCAGGACGGTGCCGGGCTTGGTGATCGTCACCGACTCGTCACCACTGCTCGCGACCGCGACGCCGAGCCCGGCGAGGACGATCCCCAACGTTGCCGAGCCCACCACCAGGGAGCGGGGGGTACGCCAGGAACGTCTGCGCTTTCCCCGTATTGATCGTGATTGGCGCCGCTTATTCTGGTCTGACAGTGAGAAATTCTTCAAGATCCCGACTCCTTCGCCGTACACATCGTCCGCGATCAGCGGGGCGGAACGGGACGACTGTACCCGCCGGACCCAAGGGGTCGGAGGCGCGAAAGAATGGGGACAAACCCAACCTTTAGTTTTCTTGAAGTCCGCCTTTAGCCCGACTTACCGGCGCTTTTTCGACGGCTTTTCCTGCCCGGGTGTCCGTTTCGATTGCTGGCAAAACGTCCGGATTTTCAAATGCCGCCGACGCGCGTGTTCCGCTCGCCGCCGCCGGTGGAGTCCGGGCGGCGGGGCGATCGTCAACTCGTGTGGTCCAGGACGACCTTGCCGAAGACCTCGCCGGAGTACAGCCGGGCGAAAGCCCCGGTGACCTCGGAGAAGCCGTGCACCGAGTCGACAACCGGCCGGACCTCGCGCGTCACGCAGAGGTCGAGCAGCTCGGCGAGTTCCGTCGCGGTGCCCATGGTCGTACCGAGGATCTCCAACTGCATGGCGAAGACCCGACGCAGGTTCACCGTCGGCTCGTGGCCGGCGGTCGCGCCGCTGACCACGATCCGGGCCCCGGGCGCGGCCGACTTCAACGAATGGTCGAAGGTCGCCGCGCCGACCGTCTCGATCACCACGTCGACCCGTTCCGGCAGCCGCGCGCCGGGCGCCACGGCGGTGGCGCCCAGCGCGGCGATCCGCTCCCGCTTACCCGGGTCGCGACTGGTCGCGTACACCCGTTTGCCGAGCGCGACGGCGAGCACGACCGCCGCGGTCGCCACCCCGCCGCCGGCGCCCTGGACCAGCACCGACTCACCCTCGGCCACCCGGCCCCGGGTGGTGAGCATCCGGTAGGCGGTCAGCCAGGCCGTCGGCAGGCAGGCCGCCTCGACAAAGGACATCCCGGCCGGCTTCGGCACCAGGTTGGCCCGGGGCACCGCGACCCGCTCGGCCAGGGTGCCGGGATGGTGCTCGGAGAGCAGCGACAGCCCGCGCGGATCGGCCGGGTCGGGGACGACCGGGAAGACGACCACCTCGTTGCCGTCCGGGTCGACCCCGGCCGCGTCGCAGCCGAGGATCATCGGCAGCCGGTCCGCGGCCAGCCCGACCCCACGCAGCGACCACAGGTCGTGGTGGTTCAGCGAGCTGGTCCGGACCTCCACCATCACCCAGTCCGGGTCCGGACGCGTCGGTTCCGGTCGCTCGCCGACCGTCAGCGCGGCGAGCGGATCGTCGGCGTCGAACCTGGAGGCGTACGCGGCACGCATGATCGACACGTTACACGCGTACGCCGCCGATCTCCTCGGACGAACCGGTCAGGACCGGGCGACGCCGTCCCGGCGGGCCGCCTCGGCGACCGCCTCGGCCACCGCCGGCGCCACCCTCGGGTCGAGCGGCGACGGCATGATGGCGTCGGCCCGCAACTGCCCGGCGGCGACCGCGACCGTACCGTCCCACTCCCCCTCGACCGCGACCGCGGCGATCGCGTCGGCCGCGGCGACCTTCATGCCCTCGGTGATCCGGGTCGCCCGGGCCGCGAGCGCACCCCGGAAGATGCCGGGGAAGGCGAGCACGTTGTTGATCTGGTTGGGATAGTCGCTGCGACCGGTGGCGACCACGGCGGCGTACCGGGCGGCCACCTCCGGGTGCACCTCGGGGGTCGGGTTCGCCAGCGCGAAGATCGCCCCACCCGGCGCCATCCCGGCCAGCGCCTCCTCCGGGATCTGTCCACCCGAGACCCCGATCAGCACGTCGGCGTCGCGCAACGCCTCGACCATGCCGCCGGACCGGCCGGCCGCGTTGGTCAGCGCGGCGAGTTCGGCCTTGGTCGCGGTCAGGTCGGTCCGGTCCCGGTGCAGGATGCCGCGCGAGTCGCAGACCACCACCTGGGCCGGGTTCACCCCACCGGCCACCAGCATCTTCGTCACCGCGACCCCGGCGGCGCCGGCTCCGCTGACCACCACCCGCAGGTCGCCGAGCTTGCGGTTGAGCAGCGTGGCGGCGTTGCGCAACGCGGCGAGCACCACCACGGCCGTGCCGTGCTGGTCGTCGTGGAAGACCGGGATCGGCAGCGCCTCGTCGAGCCGACGCTCGATCTCGAAGCACCGGGGCGCGCTGATGTCCTCCAGGTTGATCCCGCCGAACGACGGCGCCAGCGCGGTCACCACCGAGACGATCTCGTCGACGTCCTGGGTGTCCAGACAGACCGGCACCGCGTCCACGCCGCCGAACTGCTTGAACAGCACCGCCTTGCCCTCCATCACCGGCATCGCGGCGCGCGGCCCGATGTTGCCGAGCCCGAGTACGGCCGAGCCGTCGGTGACCACCGCGACGGTGTGCGGGACCCAGGTGTACTCGTCGACCAGGGCAGGGTCGGCGGCGATCGCCTCACAGACCCGGGCGACCCCCGGGGTGTACGCGAGGGACAGGTCCTCCCGGGTGGTCAACGGGACGGTCGAGGCGACCGCCAGCTTGCCGCCACGGTGCAGGGCGAAGGCCGGGTCGGTGGGATCCACGACAGGAGATGACGGGTCCACGGCAGGGGATGACATGGTGACTCCAGGATCGTCGAGCAGATGAAGCGGCCGGTTGGACGCGAGATCGGCGATCGCCGGCAGCGGTGCGGGGGTCACCCGGTTATGAGATACAGAGCATAGTGGCGGGTCGGGCCTCCGGTGCCGTCCAGGGCCCTACCAACTGGTAACCGGTCTTCAGCGCGTCGCGACCGGAGTACCCGGCCGGCGCCGGAACCACCGCGGACGCGGCCAGTACCGCAGCACCACCCGACCCCACACGTCGGCCACCCCGTACGCCCGGGAGTCGTCGGTGACGAGGCCGTTGTCGCCGCGCAGCCACCAGCCACCGTCGACGGCGTACTCCGTCCGCTTGACCACGACCAGCCCGGGCCGGTCACGGAACTCGGCGACCACCAGGTCGCCGGGACGGACGGCCCGGCCGCCGCGCCGGACCAGCACCGCGTCGCCGTGCCGCAGGGTCGGCACCATGGACGGCCCCACCACGAGTACGGCAAAAACAGGCGCCCGGGGACGACTCCCGCCGGCGGCGATGTCGGCGGACACCGAGTTTCACCTCCGCCCCTTGGGAGACATATCGCAGGAGTAGTGTCGTCATGGATCATCACAGACTTGCTATGGAGGATCCCATGCGGCTTCCGCGCATCTTCACACCACGCATCGTCGCCAGCGCGCACTGCGATCTGCCCTGTGGCGTCTACGACCCGGCCCAGGCCCGGATCGAGGCCGAGTCGATCAAGGCGATCGACGAGAAGTACCAGGCGAACACGGACCCGGAGTTCCGTACCCGGGCGCTGATCATCAAGGAGCAGCGCTCCGAACTGGTCAAGCACCACCTCTGGGTGCTCTGGACCGACTACTTCAAGCCGCAGCACTTCGAGAAGTACCCGCAGCTGCACCAGCTGTTCAACGAGGCCACCAAGCTGGCCGGCGGCGGTGGCGGCACCAAGGCGACCACCGACGCGAGCAAGGCCGACGAGCTGCTGCAGAAGATCGACGAGATCGCCAAGATCTTCTGGGAGACCAAGCAGGCCTGACTCCGGTCGGCGCCGGCCGGTACGCCACCGGCGTCACCGGCGCGGTCACCGCGACGACGATCCGGCCGGTACGCCTGACGGGCGTGCCGGCCGTAGTCGCCGGACGCCCACCAGAAGCCGGTGTTCGCGACCCCTGACACCGCGCGCTCCGGCAGGCAGAGCACGCGCGACCGGGGGCGCACCGGTCCGGTAGAGTCCCGTACGGGGGATTATTTTGGTGACACCGCTGACCACCACACCGTCCACGACCGGTGACGACGTCGTCCTCCTGACCGTGCCCGCCGACGGCGGCTACCTGGGGGTGCTGCGTACCGCCACCGCCGGGCTGGCCGCCCGGCTGCACTTCGCCCTGGACGAGATCGAGGACCTGCGGATCGCCGTCGACGAGGCCTGCGCGATGCTGCTGGCCGTGGCGACCCGGGACGCCGAACTCGACTGCCGGTTCGCGGTGACCGAGGACGCGCTGACCGTCGAGGTCGCCGTGCCGACGGCTCCCGGCTCCCGGCTGCCGGCGGAGTCGTCCTTCGCCTGGAAGGTGTTGACCGCGTTGACCACCTCGGCCTCGGCGGCCGTGGTCGACGGTCGGGCGACGATCACCCTGCTCACCCGGCGCTCCGGCGGGGTCTGACCACGCCTCACGTCTGTCGGGCCGGTGCCCGCTAGGCCGAAGGTCGGTTCCGTTCCACGCCGAAGCCGAGCGCCCGGTTCGTCGGCGGGCTCAGCAGCAGGCCGCAAACGAGCAGGCCGAGCGCGATGAGCGGGCCACCCAGCCAGCCCAACCCGCCCTGCAGCATGTAGTAACCGATCGGCAGCAGCATGAGCTGCAACACCATGGCCGGGGCCCGGGCGCCGGAGCGGCGCCGGCCGAGCGCGACGGCCAGCGCCCAGAGCACGGCCGCGCCGATCGCCGCGAATCCGGTGACGAAGAGCGCGTTGACCAGGTCGGTGGCGGTCACCGTGAGTGTCTCGTACACCAGGAAGAGCGCCAGCACCGCCAGCCCGGCCGCCTCGGCGCGGAGCAGCCACACCGCCCCGAGCAGTTGGCCGGGGAGCGGTTCGGAGTCGCTTGTCACGGCCGCCACGATACTCGGCGTCGCGGGGTACAGTGCCGCCCATGCGGGCCATCCTGGTGGTCAACCCGAAGGCCACCACCACCACGGGCCGGGGCCGGGACGTGCTCGTCCGCGCGCTCCGCAGCGAGGTCGACCTCACCGTCGAGTACACCCGACGGCGTGGGCACGCGACGGCGCTCGCCCGGGAGGCTGTCCGGGACGGGGTCGACCTGGTGGTGACGCTGGGTGGCGACGGCACGGTCAACGAGGTGGTCAACGGTCTGATGACGGGGACGCCGGACGATCGCGACGCCCCGTCGCCCGCTGACCGCCGGCCGGCCCTCGCCCCGGTGCCCGGTGGTTCGACAAACGTCTTCGCCCGGGCCTTGGGTCTGCCGAGCCAGTGGCCGGAGGCGACCAGTGTGATCCTCGAGGCACTGCGGCTCGGCCGGGTACGCACCATCGGCCTCGGCCGCGCGGACGACCGGTACTTCACCTTCTGCGCCGGGTTGGGGCTGGACGCCGCGGTGATCCACCGGGTGGAGCGGGCCCGCCGCCGGGGCCGGGTCTCCACCCCCACCCTCTATCTGCGGTCGATCGCCGAGCAGTACCTCTTCGGCACGGAGCGCCGGCATCCCACGATCAGCCTGGAACGTCCGGGCGAGCCGGCCCAGGGCGACCTGGCCACCGTGATCGTCCAGAACACCGCGCCGTGGACCTATGTCGGGCGCCGCGAGGTGAACCCGAACCCCGACGCCTCGTTCGACCTCGGCCTGGACGTGCTGGCCATCCGCCGGTTGCGGGTCCCGAGCACGACCCGGATGGTGGGTCAGATGCTGGCCCGTCAGCCGGATCCGCACGGCCGGCAGGTCCTGCGGCTGCACGACCTGGACGAGTTCACCGTGGTGGCCGAGCGCCCGCAGGCGTTCCAGGTGGACGGCGACTACCTCGGCGAGCGGAACAAGGTGCGATTCACATCCGTCACGGCTGCACTAAGAGTAATCTGCTGACCCTGGGGTACAGCCACCGACAGAGCAGGCCCGAAGCGACCTACCAGGACGGTGCCGGAAATGCCAGCAATGTCGGGTGGACTGTACTATATTGATTCTCGGCTGTGGCGCACCGGGTGCCGACAAGGGCGGGAATCCGGGCAAATGGGTCGTGAGCTGTCTCACCTGTCCAGAGTTTTTCCGGGCGTTACCCTTGACATCGCGAGCGTTCGTGAAAGTATTCACAAGCGAACTTGAGTTACCGGAACATTGCGTGGACGCGCCCCGCCGGCGAGAGTCCTCCGCAGGTTCCACAAACACAAAGCCTGCTCTCGGCTGCCGTAACGATGGGCACCCCCGTCGTGATCGACACCGCAGACGCATAAAGAAAGATCCACCAAGCACTGCCGCCCACCCAGAATGAGGAGTGTTGCCGCCATGGACTGGCGCCACCATGCTGCCTGCCGCGACGAGGACCCGGAGCTGTTCTTCCCGATCGGGACGTCCGGCCCTGCCGTGCTGCAGGTCGAGCAGGCCAAGGCCGTCTGCCGGCGTTGCTCCGTGACCGACGAGTGCCTGCAGTGGGCACTCGAATCCGGTCAGGACGCCGGGGTCTGGGGCGGAATGAGCGAAGAAGAGCGGCGCGCCGTCAAGCGCCGCGGCGGCCTGCGGGTCCTGCGCGCTCACTCTGCCTGATCGACCGATCGACCGCACCGACGCAACGAACGTCCCGGGGGATCCTCTCCCCCGGGACGTTCTGCTTTTCGAATACGACGAGTGCCGAGAAGAATTCATTCCGCCGAACGCCGGCCGAACGACACCAGAAGATGATTCACCATAGGCTGCCGTCACCGTCCCGATCCCGGGAACACCATCACGGATCTGATCGCCGCACACACGCTCCGCCAATCCGGCGGGCACATCTTGGCGGCACGCACACGCTCCGTAACCCTCGGTATTTTTGATCACGCTGTGTGCCGGGACTCGTCGAGCCGGGCGAGCACCAGACGGGCCAGTTCGGGCGCGTCCCCGAGCGGCGCGGCCAATCCGACCGCCCCCGCCCGCCGCGCCGACTCCATCGCCGACCCGTGGAGCCGCCCCGGCGCCAGGAAGTAGGTGGCGACCGCCACCCGGCGGGCACCGGCCGCCCGGAGCGCCGTCACGGCCTCACCGGCGGTCGGCGGCGACGCCGAGGCGTACCCGACCCGGGTCGGCACGTCCAACGTGGCACCGAGCGCCTCAGCGGCCCGCTCGACCGTACGCCGGGCGGCGGCGTCCCGAGTGCCGGCCGCGGCCAACACCACACCGTCGACCGCACCGTCCCGGCCGGCCGACCGGTCGCCGGTGACCTCCGACAGCCGACGGCGGAGCCCGGCCAGCAGCTCGGGATGCGGCCCGGCCACGGTCGGCCCGAGCACGTCGGTGACCCGGACCGGGATCCGCAGCCCGGCGTCCCGCGCCGCGGCGAGGGCGCCCGGGATGTCGACCCGGCCGTGGTAGGCCGCGGTGAGCAGCAGCGGGACCAGCACCACCGCCCGGTGACCGGCCGCCTCCAGCCCGGCCAGCACCGCCCCCGGGCGGGGCGGTCCGTGGTCGAGATAGCTGGCCCGGACCAGCAGGCCGGGCCGGGCCGCCGCGACGGCCCGGGTCAGCGCCTCGGTCACCGCGGCGGCCCGCGGATCCCGGCTGCCGTGCGCCACCAGCACGACCGGGTCCGACGCCCCGGTCACCGGTCCGGTCCGTCGGTCAGGAGTGCAGGCCGCACTCGGTCTTCTCGAACATCGCCCACCGGCCGGCGCGGGGATCCTCCCCCGCCTTCGTCCGCCGGGTGCACGGCCAGCAGCCGATCGAGGTGTAGCCCTGCCGGAACAGCTCGTTGACCGGGATGTTCCACCGGGCGACGTACGCGTCCACGTCCGCCTGGGTCCAGGCCGCGATCGGATTCACCTTCACCTTGCCGCGCCGCGGGTCGAAGCCGACCACCGGCGTGTTCGCCCGGGTCGGCGACTCGTCCCGGCGCAGCCCGGCCGCCCAGGCGTCGTAGTCGGCGAGCGCCCGCTCCAACGGCTCCACCTTGCGCAGCCCGCAGCACTCGTCCGGCGCCCGGGAGAAGAGCCGGGGACCGTACTCGCCGTCCTGCTGGCCGACGGTCTGCCGGGGTCGGATCGACCGGACGTTGACCGGCAGGGTCCGGGCCACCGTGTCGCGTACCCTCAGCGTCTCCGGGAAGTGCAGCCCGGTGTCGAGGAAGACCACGTCGACGCCGGGCGCGACCCGGGAGACCACGTGGGCGAGGACGGCGTCGGCCATCGAACTCGTCACGCAGAACCGGTCGCCGAACTCCTCCGCCGCCCACCGGGCGATCTCCTGCGCCGGCGCGCCCTCCAGCTCACGGTTGGCCTCCTCGGCCAGCGCCCGCAACTGCTCCGGGGACCGCCGGGCCGGGTCGACCGGCGCCTGCGGACCGAGCTTCACCAGGCCGAGATTGGCCGCCACCACCGGACTCATGTGGGTTCCCCTTCGTTCGCGACGGCGGCGGCGAGCAGGCCGGTGAACTTGACGGTGAAGACCCGGGCGCAGGCCCGGCACTCCCAGGCACCGTGCGACTCCGCGTGGGGCCGCAGGTCCTCCTCACCGCAGTACGGGCAATACATCGGCGCGGCTCGGGTGTCACCACTCATCGCAGTTCCTCCTCGTCGACTCGCACAACCCAGTTCGCGAAGCTCTCGTCGGCGGTACGTCCGGCCAGGTAGCGGCGGGTGAGCCGCTCGACGTACCCGGGAAGTTCCTCGGCGGTGGTCTTGAGACCGCGCAGCTTGCGGCCGAAGCCGGCGCTCTGCCCCTCGGCCATGCCGAGGCCGCCGCCCAGATGCACCTGGAAACCCTCGACCTGACGGCCGTCCGGACCGACCACCAGTTGGCCCTTGAGCCCGATGTCCGCGGTCTGGGTCCGGGCACAGGCGTTCGGGCAGCCGTTGAGGTGGATGGTCAGCCCCGCCGCGCCGAGGTCGGCGCCGGCCAGCCGCTCCTCCAGCCGGGCCACCAGCTCCTGGCCCCGGGCCTTGGTCTCGACGATGGCCAGCTTGCAGTACTCGATGCCGGTGCAGGCCATGGTGTCCCGGCGCCAGACCGACGGGTACGGCTCCAGACCGATCCGGCGCAGCGCCACCACCAGCGACTGGGTCCGCTCCGGCGGCACGTCGAGCACCAGCAGCTTCTGGTACGGGGTGAGGCGTACCCGGCCGCTGCCGTGTTCGGCCGCCGCGTCCGCCAGTTCGGCCAGCTGGGTGCCGGAGATCCGGCCCACCACCGGCGCCGCCCCCACGTAGTTGCGCCCGTCCCGCTGCCGGTGCACCCCGATGTGGTCGATCGGCTTCGCCGGCAGTTCCGGCGCCGGACCGTCCAGCAGGCTCCGGCCCAGGTATTCCTTTTCCAGCACCTCGCGGAACTTCTCCACACCCCAGTCGGCGACCAGGAACTTCAGCCGGGCCCGGTGCCGCAGCCGCCGGTAGCCGTAGTCACGGAAGATGCCGACCACCCCGGCCCAGACGTCCGGCACCTCGTCCAGCGGCACCCAGACGCCGAGCCGCTGCGCCAGCATCGGGTTGGTGCTCAGTCCGCCGCCGACCCAGAGGTCGAAGCCGGGGCCGTGCTCCGGGTGCTCGACACCGAGGAAGGAGATGTCGTTGACCTCGTACGGGGTGTCGACCAGCCAGGAGATCGAGGACTTGAACTTGCGGGGCAGGTTGGAGTACTGCGGGTCGCCGACGTAGCGACGGACGATCTCGTCGATCGCCGGCGTCGGGTCGAGCAGTTCCGTCTCGGCGACGCCGGCGACCGGGCTGCCGAGCACGACCCGGGGGCAGTCGCCGCACGCCTCGGTCGTCTGCAGGCCGACCGCCTCCAGCCGGCGCCAGATCTCCGGCATGTCCTCGATCCGCACCCAGTGCAGCTGGATGTTCTGCCGGTCGGTGATGTCGGCGGTGTCCCGGGCGAACTCCCGGGAGATGTCCGCGACGACCCGCAACTGCTCCAGGCTGAGCTCGCCGCCGTCGATCCGGACCCGGAGCATGAAGTACTCGTCTTCCAGCTCGTGCGGCTCCAGCACGGCGGTACGTCCACCGTCGATCCCGGCCTTGCGCTGGGTGTAGAGCCCCCACCAGCGGAACCGGCCGCGCAGGTCGGCGGGGTCGATCGAGGCGAAGCCCCGGTGCGCGTAGATGCTCTCGATCCGGGCCCGTACGTTGAGCGGGTTGTCGTCCTTCTTGGTGCGCTCGTTGGGGTTGAGCGGCTCACGGTGCCCGAGCGCCCACTGTCCCTCGCCCCGGGGGCGACGCGCCGGACGGGCGGGCCGGGCGGGGGTGGCCGTCGGGTCGCTCGTGGCGCCGGGTCGGACCGGGGTACTGCTGACCGCCATCGCGGCGTCCTCCGTTGTCGGGTGCGGCGGGGAGGGCGCGCAGCCGACCGCGTTCGGCCGAGCGGGCCGGCGACGGTGTCGACGACGTGTCAGGGAGACAACGTGTCAGGGAGCCGGCCCGGTGCGCGCCCGGGACGGAAAGGTCCAGGCGACGTCAGTGGGCCGGACAGATCGCGCTGCGGACGCGGCCGTAGTCGACGTGGCGACGGGAGGTGAATCCCGGCCTCGCGAAGCGGCGCACGGCGGCGGTCATACCCGTCATGCTCCCACATCCGTATCGCCCGGACCACAGTCGGCGAGCGGACGTCCCGCCTGACGGACCCGCTGTGGCGGGGGTCACGCTACTATTCCTCGTACCAGGAAAAATACGACAGACAGTGCTGGGTTGGACAGGGTCGCACCGGACAGCAACCGTGGACGATCCGTCGCCCGGCCTGCCCGGCCGGGAACAGGTGATCGAGGCGGCGGTAGTGGGCGGTCCCGCGCCGAACCGGCTCCGCCGGGCGCTCTGGCTGTGGCCGGCCCTGGCCACCCTGCTGATCACCGCCGTCCAACTCGACGGAGCCCCGCTCTGGCGGGACGAGCTGGCGACCTGGAGCGCGGCGTCCCGACCGGTCGGCGACCTGCTCCGGCTGGCCGGCACCATCGACGCGGTCAGCACGCCGTACTACCTGCTCCTGCACGCCTGGATCGCGGTCGCCGGCGACTCGGTCACCGCCCTGCGCCTGCCGTCCACGTTCTGCATGGCCGGTGCCGCCGGGCTCACCACCGTCCTCGGCACCCGGCTGTTCGGCGCCCGTACCGGGTTGGTCGGCGGCCTGCTCCTCGCGGTCCTGCCCAGCACCTCCCGGTACGGCCAGGAGGCCCGCCCGTACGCGTTGGCGGTCCTGCTCGCGGTGCTGGCCACCCTGCTGCTGGTCCGGGCGCTGGACCGACCGACCTGGCCGCGCTGGCTCGGGTACACGGCCGCCGTCGTCGGACTGGGCCTGGCCAACCTCGTCGCGGTCAGCGTGCTCGCCGGGCACGCGGTCGCGGTCCTCCTGCATCGGCGCGGGCGGCTGCCCGGGTGGGCGGCGGCGGTCGCCGGGGCGGCGCTGCTGCTGGCCCCGTTGGCGGTGTTCGGCCGTGGTCAGCAGGGCCGGCAGCTGGACTGGGTGGACCGGCCCGGCCCGGGTGACCTGGTCGACCTGCCGGGCAACCTCGCCCAGGCGAGCAGCGTCGGCGGACTGCTGCTCGGGCTGGCCGCGGTCGGGCTGGCCGGGTCCGCCGGGCACCCGGGGCCCCACGGGTCCGGGTCCGCCGCGGGTACGCCGGCCGGGGCCGGCCGGTGGCGGGTAGCCCTCGGCGCCACCGTGCTGCTGCCGGTGGTGCTGCTTTTTGTCGGCGGTCAGCTCACCCCGCTCTGGGTGCCGCGTTACCTGCTCGTCGTGCTGCCCTTCGGCTGTCTGCTCGCGGCCACCACGTTGGCTCCGCTGCGGCCTGCCGCCGGGCTGGCGATCGTACTGGTCACCGGCCTGCTCGGGGCACCGGAGCAGCGGGCGGTCCGGCGTACCCACGAGACCCCACGCAGCGCCGAGGTCGACTATCCGGCGGCCATCCGGATCATCGCGGCCGGGCAGCGGCCGGGTGACGGCATCGTCTACTCGCCGCGCGGCGGCTGGGCCCTCCTCGACGTGGCGGTCGCGTATCAGCTGCGTCGCGACCGGCCCCGGGACGTGCTGTTGCGGCAGGACGCGGTACGCCGGGCCGACCTCTGGGCCAGCGAATGCCCGGTGCCGGCCAGTTGCCTGACCTCGGTCGACCGGGTCTGGCTGCTGGTCCGGGGGGAACGGGACGATCCGCTGGCCGGGGTCGCGGCGGCGAAGGCGGAGCCGCTACGGAGCCGGTTCCGGCTGGACCACCGGTGGACGGTGCCCGGCCTGACCGTGGCGCTGCTGACCCGCGTCGGCTGACCCGCCGCGCGGCAGCTCAGCGAACCAGCGGGACGACGAGTAGGGCCTCGGTGCCGCAGCCCTCCCGGTTGCGCAGTTCGATCGTGCCGCGCAGTTCCCCGGTGGCCAGCGCCCGGACGATCTGCAGGCCGAGCCGGCTGCGCTGGTCGGCGTCGAAGTCCGCCGGCAGGCCACGGCCGTTGTCGGCGACCGTCACGTGCAGCTGCTTGCGGGACCGATGCGCCGAGACCACCACCTCGGGTGGCTCGGCGCTCTCCTCGACCACCCCGGTGCCGGCGTCCGCCGGCCGGGTACCGCTCTCGGCCGGTGGCGGGAAGGCGTGTTCGACCGCGTTGAGCAGCAATTCGTTCAACACGATCACCAACGACGTGGCGATCTCCGCCGGCAGCACACCGAAACTGCCCTGCCGGCTCATCCGGACGCGTACCTCGGTCGCCGCCACCTCGGCGGCGGCCGCCGCCACCCGGTCGACGATGCCGTCGAACTCGACCGCCTCGTCGCTCGACATGGAGAGGGTCTCGTGCACCAACGCGATCGAGGCGACCCGGCGGACCGACTCCTCCAGGGCGGCCCGGGCCGCCGGGATGCCGACCCGGCGGGCCTGCAGCCGGAGCAGCGCGGCGACCGTCTGCAGGTTGTTCTTCACCCGGTGGTGGATCTCCCGGATGGTCGCGTCCTTGGTGATCAGGGCCCGGTCGCGGCGGCGTACCTCGGTCATGTCCCGGACCAGGACCAGCGCGCCGATCGGCACTCCGGCGGGCATCAGGGGCAGCGCCCGGGTGAGTACGGTCGCGCCGCGCGCCTCGATCTCCCGCCGGGGTGGCGCCTCGCCGCGCAGGGCCGCGAGCACCCGGTTCGCCGCCTCGGTCCCCTCCAGCGGGTCGGCGGCGAGTCGCCCGTTCAGCGCCGCGAGGTCCTCGCCGACCAGGTGCGAGGAGAACCCGAGCCGCCGGTACGCGGACTGCGCGTTCGGGCTCGCGTAGGTGACCTTGCCCTGGGCGTCGAGCCGGATCAGACCGTCGCCGACCCGGGGGGCGGTGGTCGTCTCGCCCGGATGCCGTGGGGGCGGGAACGTCCCGTCCGCCAGCATCTGGGCGAGATCGTCGGCGGTGGTCAGGTAGTTCAGTTCCAACTGGCTCGGGGTCCGGGCGGTGGAGAGGTTGGTGTCCCGGCCCACCACCGCGATCACCTCGCCGGACTCCCCGTCGACGGCGCGCAGCCGGACCGGGATCGCCTCGTGCCGGGCCGGGGTGTCGCCGTACCAGACCGGGTCGCCCTCCCGCCAGATCCGGCCCTGGGTGGAGGCGATCGCCAGGTGGGCGACCTCCGGTCCGCCGACGATCCGACCGACCTGGTCGTCCTGGTACGCCGTCGGCGCCGTGGTGGGGCGTACCTGGGCGACGCAGACGAACGAGTCGGTGTCGCTGACCGGCACCCAGAGGAGCAGGTCGGCGAAGGACAGGTCGGAGAGGAGTTGCCATTCGCCGGCCACCCGGTGCAGATGGTCGATGTCGACCGGACGCAGACCGGTGTGCTCCTCGGCGAGATCACGCAGCGTGGACACGGGGCAAGCCTGCCACGTCGCACCAGGCGGCGGGTATCGGAGGAGAAGCCGGAGTGCCGCTCAGAGGGTCGAGGTGACCTTGTGCAGCCCGCGCGGGGCGTCCGGGTCCTCGCCTCGGGCCAGCGCCAACGCGAGGGCGAGCCGCTGCACCGGCAGGATGTCCAGCAGCGGCGCGTACCGCTCGTCGACCTCGGGCACCGGCATCCGGGCGGCGGCTCCGGGCACGTCGGCCGGGCCGACCACGACCAGGTCGGCCCGCCGCTCGCCGACCTTGGCGACCACGTCCCGCATCGCCGTACCGCCGGGACCGGCGCCGACCACGGCCAGGACCGGGACGTCCGGGTCGGTCATCGCCAGCGGGCCGTGCAACAGGTCGGCGCCGGAGAAGGCGAGTGACGGCAGGTAGGAGGTCTCCATCAGCTTGAGCGCCGCCTCCCGGGCGGTCGGGTAGGCGTACCCCCGGCCGGTGGTGACCATCCGGTCGGCGAACCGGTAGCGGGCGGCCAGCTGGCCCGGCAGCGGGTCGGCGAGAGTCGACTCGGCCAGTTCCGGCAGCGTCTCCAGCACCGCCCGCTCGTCGGCCGGCAGCCGGCCGTCGCCGGCCCGGATTCCCTCGACCAGCAGGAGGAGGGCGAGCAGTTCGGCGGTGTACGTCTTGGTGGCGGCGACCGCCCGCTCGTGTCCGGCGACGACGTCGATGGCGAGTTCCGCGGCCGCGGTGAGCGGCGAGTCGGGGTTGTTGGTGACCGCCAGGGTCAGCGCGCCGGAGGCGCGGGCCACCCGGAGCACCTCGGTCAGGTCGGGTGAGCCGCCGCTCTGGCTGACCCCGATGACCAGTGCCTCGGAGAGGTCGGGCCGGGCGCCGAAGACGGTGATCGCGCTCGGCGAGGCCAGCCCGGCGGGCAGGTTGAGCCGGATCTCGGTGAGGTACGCGGCGTAGAGCGCGGCGTGGTCCGAGGTGCCCCGGGCGGTGAACACCACGTGCTTCGGACGACGCTCGGCGATCACGGCCGCCACCTGCGCGATCGCGGTCAACGACGCTGGTTCGAGCAGCCGCGCGTAACCCGCCGGCTGCTCGTTGATGTCCGCCGCCATACCGGCACCTGGTTGCGCCACGATGACCTCCTCCTGCCCGGCGTCGCGCTCGGGACATGCCGCGGGACGCCCGGGCCGATGCTCGATTCCCGCGCGTTTCGTGCTCAGCTTTGCACGATTCAAGCCGATGAAGCAATCTAACGATCAGCTTTGCGCAGTAGATCACCACGTCCGGTCGCCATGCCCTAGGCTCCCCAACCCAGGGGAAAAACCACGTACGGCGGAGGGTCGAGTCGGTGCCCGAGGGAACGGACGATCCCCGGCTGTCGGCCGAGGGAGAGCTGGCGCTGGCCCGGTTGGCGCTGGACGAGGGCGACCTGCGGCACGCCGCCGGGCACCTCGCCGGCGCGATCGCGTACGCCCCGACCATGCCCGAGGTGCACGAGGCGCTCGCCCAGCTGGCCGCCCGGGCCGACGGCGGGGTCGACCTCTTCCCCCTCGACCAGCACCCGTTCATCGGCACCGTGGTGGCCCGCGCCCACCTGCTCGCCGCCGCCGGCCGCCCCGGCGACGGGCTGGAGCTGCTCGCCGCCGCCACCGGCCACGCCCCGTCGACGGACTGGGCGGGAGTGCCCTGGGTGGCCGCCCCGGAACTGGTCGAACATCTCGACCCGGACCGGATCGCCCGGGTGCTGATGCAGGTCTGCGCCGGCATCCCCGACCCGGTTCCGGAGCAGGACCGGGAGCCGCTCTGGCCGTACCTGCGGCTGGCCCGGCACGCGGTCGCCGCGCACCCCCGGCACGGGCTGCTACTCGGCGCGGCCTCGGCGCTGGCCCGCCGGGTCGGCGCGGTCACCCTGGCCGTCGACTGGGCCACCCAGGGTGCCCGGGAACTGCCGTCGAAGCTCTCCGAGGTGTGGCTGGGTTACGCGTACCGCAGCGCCGGCCGGACCGCCGAGGCGCTCGCCGCGCTGCGCCGGGCCGTCGACCACGACCCCGGCGACCTCTCGGTGTACGCCGACATCGCCGGCACCCTCGCCGACCACGACCGGCTGGACGAGGCACTGGACTGGGTCGACCGGGCGCTGGCCCGGGACCCGACGTTCGACTGCGCGGTGCACACCGGTCACCGGCTGCGCTACCGCCGGGACGGCGACCTGGCCCACCTGGTCGCGCTCGCCGACTTCGCCCGCGACCATCCGGACGACTCCCACGAGCACAGCGACCTCGCCGAGTGCTGCCACGGCGAGTCCTGGCTGGGCCGGATCCCACCGGCGACCGAGGCGGTGGTGGCGGTGCTGCGCCAGGTGCTCGCCGCCGACGACGTGGAGGCGGGCGGCGAGTTGCGGATGACGGCGCCGGAACCGCCGAGCGCGGTACGGGCGCTGCTCGCCACGATCCCCGACGTGACCGTCACCGTCGACCAGGTTCCGGAGCCGGATCTCCGGCAGCCCCGTCGCCCGGTCTCCCGCCAGTTGTGGCGGTACGACAACATCACGCCGGTGCCGGCCGTACCGGCGCCCTCCGAGTCGGCGGTGGAGCGGATCCGGCACCTGGCGCATCCCGCCTGGCCCCACCCACCGGCCGCGTACGACGCCGCGGTCGGACTCGCCACCCTGGAGCTCGACGACCTGCTGGGGCTGCTGGCTCACCCGCCCACGACGCCACCGACCGAACTCGGTCGGGCCCTGGCCGAGCACGACCCGACGCTGTGGCACCGTTCCGTCCAGGTCTGGGCCTGCCTCGGGCTGCTGCACCACCGCACGGACGAGCCCTGGGCGGAGTCGACCCGCCGCCGGGTGCTGCTGGACCTGGTCTGGGGAGTCGAGGACTGGGTCACCGAGGCGGCACTGTTCGCCCTGGTCACCGCCGCCTGGGTGGATCCGTCGGTCCGTACCGAGGTGGCCGGGGTGGTGGCCGCGCGGTTCGCCGACGCGGTCGAGGTGTCGCAGCACCGGTCGGTCTCGATCAAGCGCTCGCTGGCCCGGCTGGTGCTCGCCACCCCGCAGGTGGAGCCGGCCGCGCTCGCCACCGCCCGGCACCTGCTCGCGTCTCCGTCGGCCGGACGGACCGTGCCCCGCCCCCGTCGGTTCGGACAGCTGTGGGGGCGGGTGTGGCAGCGCCTCACCCGCCAGTCCTGACGCCAACTCACCCCGCCAGGCCAGACGCACCTCACCCGACAGCCGTTACAGACCGGCCCGTAACCGCCCCACCCGCCAGCCGTCACGGCCGGTCCGGAAACACCTCATCCGGCGGCCCGGACCGGTCGGGTCCGGGCCGCCGGTTGAGCTCAGCTTGCACCCGTCGGCGCTCAGCGCACCGGCGGGCTGGCCAGCGCCGTCTCGGCCTGCTCCTCCGGGGTCGCGGCGGGTGCCGCGTCGTTGGCACCGCGCAGCGGGATCTCCTTGACGAACCAGGCCAGCACCGCGACGACCAGCGCGAACGGCACCGCCCACCAGAAGACCGAACCGATCGCGTCGGCCAGCCCACGGAGTACGGCGAGCTGCTGCTCCGGGGCCAGCCGGCGCAGCGCCTCCAGGTCCACCCCGGCGCCCTCGCCGCCGCCGGCCATCATCGCGCCGGCGGACGAGTCGGCCAGCCGGTTGGCGAAGATCGCACCGAAGAGCGAGATACCGAACGAGCCGCCGATGGACCGGAAGAAGGTGGCCGCGCCGCTGGCCGCACCGAGGTCCTTCTGCTCGACGCTGTTCTGGGCGATCAGCATCGAGGTCTGCATGAGGAAGCCCATGCCGACACCGAGCACCACCATGTAGAGCGAGGACTCCAGCTTGCTGGTCTGCACGTCGAGCATGGTCAGCAGGGCCATGCCGACGGTCATCACGATGCCGCCGATGATGGGAAAGGCGCGGTACCGCCCGGTTTTGGTGATCGTACGGCCGACCACGATCGAGACCACCAGCATGCCGAACATCAGCGGCAGCAGCAGCAGGCCGCTGTTGGTCGCCGACGCCCCCTGCACGGTCTGCTGGTACAGCGGCAGGAAGTTCATCGCGCCGAACATCGCGAAGCCGAGCAGGAAACCGATGATGGAGATAACCGCGAAGTTGCGGTTGGCGAAGAGCCACAGCGGCAGGATCGGCTCCGCCACCCGACGCTCGACGATCGCGAAGGCGACCAGCGTCACCACGGCGAGCGCGACGAGGCCGAGGATCTGCGCGGAGGCCCAGGCGTACTCGTTGCCGCCCCAGGTGGTGACCAGAACGATCGCGGTGATGCCGACCGAGAGCAGCGCGGCGCCGAGCCAGTCGATCCGGTGCTCGGTGCGGTACTTCGGCAGGTGCATCCGGGTGGCGAGCAGGAGCAGCGCCACCCCGCCGAGCGGCAGGTTGACGTAGAACGCCCAGCGCCAGGAGAGGTGGTCGGTGATGAATCCGCCGACCAGCGGCCCGGCCACCATGGCGATGGCCATGATGCCGGCGATCATGCCCTGGTAGCGGCCCCGCTCCCGGGGCGGCACCAGGTCGCCGATGATCGCCATCACGCCGACCATCAGGCCGCCCGCGCCGAGGCCCTGCACCGCGCGGAAGGCGATCAGCTCGATCATGCCGTCGGCGGGGCCGCCGAGCATCTTCGCGCCGGCCATGCCGCAGAGCGCGGAGCCGATCAGGAAGAGGACGATCGAACTGAGGAACACGGTCTTGCGGCCGTACAGGTCGCCGAGTTTGCCCCAGATCGGCGTCGAGACGGTGGAGCCGAGGACGTACGCGGTGACCACCCAGGTGAAGTGGTCGAGTCCGCCGAACTCCGTGACGATTCTCGGCAGCGCGGTGCTGACGATCATGTTGTCCAGCATCGCCAGCATCATGGCGATCATCAGGCCACCCAGTACCACTCTGATGTTGACCTGTCGCACCGGTGCGTCCGCCGTGGCGGTCATCGGTAAGCTCCCCCCTGAGTGCTTTCACTTACTTGCCGACCGGCTAGTCGTCTTACTTGCCGTACGGTAAGTTGGCGCCGGGCGCCCGTCAAGCACATAGAGAGGTGGTCAGGGGTGACCGGCAGCACAGGCGACACCCGCTCCCGCATCCAGCAGGTGGCCCTCGAACTCTTCACCGAGCAGGGGTACGAGAAGACCTCGCTCCGGGAGATCGCCGAACGGCTCGGCGTGACCAAGGCCGCGCTCTACTACCACTTCAAGAGCAAGGACGACATCGTCGACAGCTTCGTCGCCGACCGGATCAACCGGTTGGACCAGCTGATCGACTGGGCGGCCGCGCAACCCACCGACGCCGTCGGACGCCGGGCCACCCTGCGGCGCTACGCGGAGGAGTTCTTCGGCACCGAGGGCCGGTCCGTGATGCGCTTCTTCGAGCAGAACCAGACCGTGGTCAAGCAGCTCTCCTCGGGCATGATGATGCGGGACCGACTGCTCCGGGTCGCCGACGTCCTCGCCGGGCCGGACCCGTCACCCGGCGACCAACTCCGCGCCACCATGGCACTCTTCGCCGTGCACGGCAGCCTGTTCGCGCTCCGCCAGCCGGAGATCAGCCTCGAACAGCGGCAACAGCTCGCCCTGGAACTCGCGTACGAACTGCTCGACCGCGTCGGCAACCCCGATGCGGAGCCGGAACGCCGGGCCGACTGAGTCAGGCGGGCGTCCGCGCCCCGGACTCCGCCGGGATCGACACGCCTGCCCCACCGGACACCGACACGCCCCCGTCGGCGAGGTCGAGCCGGAGCGCCTGCAGCTCGACGCCGGGCAGCGGCGACCAGTCCCGCTCCGGAAGACGGACAAAGCCGAGCCGCGCGTAGAGCCGGTGCGCCGGGGCGGAGAAACTGCGCACACAGATCACCACCCGGTGGCAGCCGGACGCGACAGCCCGGTCCAGGCAGCCCCGGACCAGCGCCTCGCCGGCGCCCCGCCCCTGGGCGGCCGGGTCGACCGCCAGCATCCGGAACTCGGCTTCGCCCGGCTCGGAGAGTTCGGCGTACGGCGTACCCGGCAGCACGAACAACACCGAACCGAGCACCTCGCCGGTCGACGGGTCCACCGCCACGAGCAGTTCGCCCGCCCCGGCCCGGGCCGGTACGTCGGCGAGTTCCGCCGCGTAGTCGGGGGCGGCCTCCAGCTGGCCGTCGGCCCGGTAGGCGGCCACGGTCAACCGGGCGATCGCCGCGAAGTCGGCCGGCTCGGCGGGCCGGACCAGTACCTCAGCCATCGGCGACGACTCACTCGATGACGGCGATCAGGTCGCCGTCCTGCACCACGTCGCCCTCGTTGACGGCCAGCTCCCGCACCACCCCGTCGGACTCGGCGACAACCGGGATCTCCATCTTCATGGACTCGAGGATCACCAGCGTGTCGCCCTCGGAAACGGTGGTGCCCACCGCGGTCACGACCTTCCACACGTTCGCCACCATCTCGGCGCGGATCTCCTCGGCCATCGGCCCTCCCTCGTCGGCGCCAGGGTCAACGCTCCTGCCCTGCGAACGGTATCCAACCATGCGGCCGCCCGGTCGAGGACCCGCAGCGCTGATCAGGTGCCGGTACGGGCCGGACGGACGCGGTCACCGGCCCCCGGCGCCGCAGGCCCCCGGTCCGGTCATGGGAGGATTGCCGGGCGCGGGCGGAGTGCGGGTTCTCGCCGCCGCTCGGCGACGGCACCGCACTACCGGGTGCCGCTGGACAGACGGGAGGTCGACATGGCGAAGAAGTCACGCAAGAAGAAGGCACGCAAGAAGAGCGCCGCCAACCACGGCAAGCGCCCCAACTCCTGAGCAAGGTGACGCGACGACGCCGGACCTGGACGGCCTGGTGGGGTGGGACGCGGACGGCAGACCCGTCCACGCTGATTCCCGCCCCGAACCCTGCCGCCCGGTTCCGGCGCGTCGTATCAGTCCGATTCTCCGGCCGGGCGTATCAGCCCGGCTCCGGCGTGACGTGTCAGCCGAGTTCCCTGGCGTGACGTGTCAGCCCGTTCGCCGGCCGGGTGGGTCAGTCGGGGAGGTATTCCCGGGTCTCGGTGCCGAAGACCATTTCGGCGAGCCGGGCCCGGAGCCGCTCCCGCAGGTCGGCCGGCGCGGTCTCGTTGCCGCAGCACCGGGCGACAAGCGCCTTGACCTCCTGCTCGATGCCGTACTCCCGCAGGCAGGGTGAGCATTCGTCCAGGTGGTCCCGGATCAGCACCCGCCGCTTGTCGTCGCATTCGAGGTCCAGGTAGACGTAGACCTCGGCGAGCACCTCACGGCAGTCCGTCTCGTGCGGTTCACCACAACTCATGCTCGCTCACACCTCCTGACCGGCGGTCGCGGACCTGGTCGACGGGGCGGACGTGAAGCCCCGCTCGGCAGCGTAGCGCTCCAGCAGCTTGCGCAGGTTCCGCCGGCCACGGTGCAACCGGGACATCACGGTGCCGATCGGCGTACCCATGATGTCGGCGACCTCCTTGTACGAGAACCCCTCGACGTCGGTGAGGTAGACGGCCAGCCGGAACTCCTCCGGGAGCTGCTGCAGCGCTTCCTTGACGTCGCTGTCCGGCAGCCGGTCCAACGCCTCCGTCTCGGCCGAACGCAGCCCACTGGAGGTGTGCGACTCGGCCTCGGCGAGCTGCCAGTCGGTGATCTCCTCGGTCGGCGCCTGCACCGGCTGCCGCTGCCGACGACGGTACGAGTTGATGTACGTGTTGGTCAGGATCCGATACAGCCAGGCCTTGAGGTTCGTACCCTCTTCGAACTGGTGGAACGCGGCGAACGCCTTCAGGTAGGTCTCCTGGACCAGGTCCTCGGCGTCGGCCGGGTTCCGGGTCATCCGCAGGCCCGCCGCGTACAACTGGTCGACGAACGGCAGCGCGTCACGCTCGAACCGGGCCCGACGCTCGTCCGTCCGCTCGTCCGTTCTCTCCGGTCGTGTCAACCGCGCGTCTCCCTCGCCTCGATACCGAGTCGGTGCGGCGGCCGACAACGCCGCCACGGCACCACTCGGCTGTCCCGCCGAGGATACGCGGAAATTGCGGGCGGGCGATTCGGTTCGGCCCGCACCGGCGTACGTCGGGGCCCGGTCGACCGGCGACCGTGAGGCCGGACCGTTCCGCCTCCGGTCGGGGCGCCGCGTCTCGCGGCCGTACTCCAGGCTCCGTGTCTCGGTCGACACCGGTTCCAACCCCCTCGCGCGCTCAGGTAGCTTCCGCCAGGTAGTAACCCGGTCGACCGGCGGAGCATTCCGACAGCCACCCGTCCCTGGCCCCCGCCGTGGCAAATCCGGGCGGATCCGCCACCGCTGGGACCAGGAAGGGCCTGGGAGGATGAAACCGGGCTCCGGTACGTGAACAGGCCTTCGTACCGGTGTCCGGCATCACGAGGAGCAACGAGCACCCGGGCGCGCCGGACACGGCCGTCAGCCGGCCCAGCCCTGCCGCCGCAGCCAGGCCAGCACCAGGTCGGCCGTACCCGGTGGATCCTGTCGCAGGTCGTGCCGCTCGCCGGGGCGGACCTCGACCCGGACGGTCGGCCCGGCGACCGGTACGCCGAACGGGTCCCGGTCGCCGTTGACCACCAGGGTCGGCAGGCCGGTCTCCAGTTCCGCCGCCCGGGACCGTTCGGGTCTGCCCGGCGGGTGCAGGGGAAACGCGAGCGCCACGATGCCGGCGGCGCCGACTGCCCGGGCGGTCCGACACGCGACCCGGGCACCGCTGGACCGGCCGCCGACGACCAGGGTCCGGACACCCGGCTGGCGACGGAGCAGGTCCCCGACCACCGTCGTCCACGCCTCGTCGAGCTGGCCGGCGGGAGCCGGGGCACGACGGCCGGCGACCCGGTACGGCTGGGTCACCCGGGCCACGCCGAGCCCGGCCCGGACCGCGACGTCCCGGAGTGCGACCAGGTCCGGCGCGTCGATCCCGCCGCCGGCCCCGTGACCGAGCACCAGCAGGGTCGAGGGTCGGCTCCGGGGCAGGTCGACGTCCACCCGGGCCGGGCCACGTGGCGTGGTGATCTCGTCGCTGCGCTGCACCGCGTCACTGTATGGCAGCGCGGGCGGACGACTGCCGGGATCGCCCCGGGTGGGTCGGCCGCCGTTCCCCGGCAGGTCGGCGACGGCGGCCGACGTCGGCGTCAACGCCCGGTTTGGCTGGTCAGCGCCCTCCCGATCCGACCGGTATCAGGGTCAGCAGCCGGTCCCGGACCGGCGGCCCGGCGTCGTCGACCGCGTCCGGGTCGGCGTCCACCTGGTCACGCCAGGCGACCAGCATGGCCCGGCGTTCCCGTGGCGTGGTGGCCCCCCACACCCCGTGGCAGTCGCCCACCTCCAACGCCCAGGCCAGACAGGGGCCCTGTACGTCGCAGGTACGGCACAACGCCACCGCGGAATCCGCCGGCTCGCTGGGTGCCGGAAAGAACGTCTCCGGGTCCACGCTCTGGCAGACACCCCTGGTCCGCCAGGCTTCGTCCAGACGCCGCTCGCTGAGTGCCCGGATCAGTCTCGGGTCTCGTCGCGCCGCGGCAACCTCATGCGGGCGTGGCATGCGCGCCCGTGTCATTCACCCACCTCCCCCGTGGGACCGACAAAAATCCGTGGGTGCCGCTCGCCCGGTGCGAGCCCGACACCCACCGCCGGCGCTGTGTTCTATCGCACTCGGAGAAGGGGTGACAAGGGTCTATCGCAAAGGTTCCGAAAACTCGGTACGACGTTTTACCGCGAACAGTGGCAAATCGGTGCAGGCGAATGCCCGGATCCGTCGTCAGAACAGCGTCGTTACCCCGGGCTCTTCTGGTAACGCGGGCTGCCCGGGAATCGGCCGCAACGGCGGCACAGAGACCGGGGCGACAAGGTCGGGGCCGTCGTTGCGGACGTCGCCGACCGCCCGGCCCACCGGCCTGATCTCCAAGCCGGCCAGCCACTCCTCGGACGGCGGGGCGAGCAGCCGGTCCGGCTCGGCACCGTCGGCGAGCCACTCCGCCCACCGGTCCCGGGGCAGCAGCAGCGGCATCCGGTCGTGCACCGACGCCAGGTCGCCGAGCGCGGCGGTGGTCACGACACTGCAGGTGAGCATCGGGGTGCCGGTGCCCCGCCAGGCCGTCCAGAGGCCGGCGAAGGCGAGCACCGACCCGTCCCGGGGCGTCATGAAGTACGGCTGCCGGACACCGTCCCGGCGGACCCACTCGTACCAGCCGTCGGCCGGGACGAGGCACCGTCGCCGCGCGAACGACGGGGCGTACGCCCGGGTGGTGGCGACCGTCTCGGCCCGGGCGTTGATCATGCGGGCGCCGGCCCGGGTGTCGGTGGCCCAGGGCGGGAGCAGCCCCCAACGGGCCACCGAGAGCACCGAGGCGCCGGCCCGTTCCGAGACCCGGACGATCGGCACCGGGTCGGTGGGCGCGACGTTGTAGTCGGCCCGCAGCCGCTCACCGGTCTCGTCGAACGCCTCGAACATGGCGCTCAGCTCCGCCGCACCGCGGGTGGTCGCGTACCTGCCGCACATGGCGCCACGCTAGCGCCTCAGCGGCTCTCCGCGCGGTCCCGTCCACCGCCGTCGGCGGTCCGGGCCGGCCCGTCCCCGCGGTCGAACCGGTCGTTCCGTGCGAACCGACCGTCCCGGCAGGCGAGAGTCACCGAGCCGGGTGATCGTCCTGTCGGACGTACGGGGCAGACTGTGATCGTGTCGAACCTGACCGTGACCCGCCGGCACGGACCCTGGACCGCGCCGACCGCGACCGAACCGGTCGACGCGACCCTGCGGCTGCCCGGCAGCAAATCGCTGACCGCCCGGGCCCTGGTGCTCAGCGCGGTCGCCGACGGCCCGTCCACGCTGCGCCGCCCACTGCGCGCCCGGGACACCGAACTGATGGCCGGCGGGCTGCGCGCGATGGGCGCGCACGTCTCCGTCGTCGACGACGAACGGTGGCTGCTCCGGCCCCGCCCACTGCAGGGCCCGGCGCACGTCGACGTCGGCCTCTCCGGCACCGTCATGCGGTTCGTCCCGCCGATCGCCGGGCTGGCCGAGGGTCCGGTCACCGTCGACGGCGACCCGCAGGCCCGGGTCCGACCGCTCGGCCCGCTGGTCGGCGCGCTCCGCGCGATCGGGGTACGCGTCGACGCCGCCCCCGGCGGCGGACTGCCGCTCACCGTCTGGGGCACCGGGCGGGTGACCGGCGGCGAGGTGACCATCGACGCCTCCGCCTCCAGCCAGTTCGTCTCCGGACTGCTGCTCGGCGCGGCCCGGTTCGAGCACGGCATCGTGGTCCGGCACGAGGGTCCACCGGTCCCGTCCGCGCCCCACCTGCGGATGACCGTGCAGATGCTGCGGGCGGCCGGCGCCGCCGTCGACGACAGCGTGCCGAACGTCTGGACGGTGGAGCCGGGACGACTCTCCGGACACGCCTGGGACATCGAGCCGGACCTCTCCAGCGCGGTGCCGTTCTTCGCCGCCGCACTGGTCACCGGCGGGTCGGTGACCCTGCGGGGGTGGCCACGCAGCAGCCTGCAACCCGTCGACACGCTCCGTACGCTGCTGCAGCGGATGGGCGGTCAGCTGACCCTGGGCACCGACGGGCTCACCGTACGCGGCACCGGTGTGATCCACGGGCTGGACGCCGACCTCTCCGAGGTCAGCGAGTTCACCCCGGTGCTGGCCGCGCTCGCCGCGCTGGGCGACGCCCCGTCCCGGCTGCGCGGGGTGGCGCACATCCGGGGACACGAGACCGACCGGCTGACCGCGCTGGCCCGGGAACTCGCCGCGCTCGGCGCCGACGTCACCGAGTCGGCGGACGGGTTGGAGATCCGACCCCGGCCGCTGCGCGGCGGGACGTTCGGGACGTACGCCGACCACCGGATGGCACACGCCGCGGCGGTGCTCGGACTCGCCGTCCCCGACATCCGGTTGGACGACGTGTCCTGCACCTCCAAGACCATGCCGGAGTTCCCGGCACTATGGTCGACGATGGTGGCCGGCGGCGGACACCGGTAGCCGGCGACGGCGCGTCCCGTCCCGCCACCGGTCGCACGGACACCGAACGAGACAGGGGGCGGACGCTGGCGGGCAAACGACGCGAGTACGACGAGGACGACGTACGGGTCCGACCCGGTCGTTCGTCGCGTCCGCGTACCCGTACCCGGCCCCGCCACTCGGACGCGGTCGACGGGTTCGTGATCGCTGTCGACCGGGGGCGGTACACCTGTGTGGTCGAGGACGACCCGACGGTGACCGGTGCCGGCCCGGCCGACGGGGCCGGCACGGTTACCGCGATGCGGGCCCGTGAGCTGGGCCGCCGTTCGGTGGTGGTCGGCGACCGGGTCGCGCTGGTCGGCGACACCACCGGGGCGCCCGGGGCACTGGCCCGGATCGTCCGGATCGCCGACCGGCGGTCGGTGCTGCGGCGTACCGCCGACGACGACGAGACCACCGCCGAGGGGCGGCTGGAACGGGTCGTGGTGGCCAACGCCGACCAACTCGTGATCGTGAGTTCGCTTGCCGACCCGCCGCCGCGGACCGGCTTCATCGACCGCTGTCTGGTGGCCGCGTACGACGCCGGCATCGAGCCGCTGCTCTGCCTCACCAAGTCGGATCTCGCCACCCCGGACGGGGTGCTCGGCTACTACGCCGAACTGGACCTGCGGCACGTACTGGTCGGGCCGGACTCCGATCTCGGCGAGTTGCGCCGGCTGCTCGGCGGACGGGTCTCGGTGCTGGTCGGCCACTCCGGGGTGGGCAAGTCGACGCTGGTCAACCGGCTGGTCCCGGAGGCGGACCGGGCGGTCGGCACGGTCAGCGCGATCGGCCGGGGCCGGCACACCTCGACCAGTGCCGTCGCGCTGCGCCTGCCGCCGGTGCCGGAGGTCCGCGACCATCCGGGCTGGATCATCGACACCCCGGGGATCCGCAGCTTCGGTCTGGCCCACGTCTCGGCCGAAAGCCTGCTGCACGGCTTTCCCGACCTGGTCGAGGGGACCGTGGACTGCCCGCCGAACTGCGAGCACACCCCGGACGAGGCCGAATGTGCCCTGGACGCCTGGGTGGCGGCCGGCAACGCCGACCCGCGCCGGCTGGCGTCGTACCGCCGGTTGCTGGCCTCCCGGGCCGGCGAGACCGAGTGACGGCCGTTGCTGGCCCCCGGGCCGGCGAGACCGAGTGACGGCGGCGACGACTCAGCCGAGGAAGTCGAGCAGCGCCCGGGTGAGCGCCTCGGGGTTCTCCTCCGCGACGTGGTGGCCGGACTCGATCGGCGCGCCCCGGACGTCGTCCGCCCACCGCCGCCAGATGCGCAGCGGGTCACCGTACAGCTCGACCATGTCGTCCCGGGTGGACCACAGGAACAGCGTCGGGCAGGAGACGGTACGGCCGGCGCGGCGGTCCGCCTCCTCGTGTTCCCGGTCCACCCCGAGGCCGGCCCGGTAGTCCTCGAGCATCGCCCGGATCGTCGCCGGATCCCGGACGACCTCGCGGAACTCGGCGTGGTTTTCCGCGCCTATCAGCTCCGGTCGGCCCTCGTACCAGGCGTCCGGGTCGGCCAGGATCGCCTGTTCGGGCTTGTCCGGTTGGGCGTAGAAGAACCAGTGCCACCAGGCGGCGGCGAACCGGGCGTCGCACCGGGCCAGCGCCTCGCTGATCGGCACCCCGTCCAGCACCACCAGCCGGCGTACGACGTCCGGGTGGTCCAGCGCCATCCGCAGCGCCACGTAGCAGCCCCGGTCGTGGCCGACCACGACGAACGCCGGATGGCCCAGCGTGCGCATCAGACGTACGAGGTCCAGCGCCACCGTCCGCTTGGACTGTTGGCTGTGGTCGGGGCGCGGGACCGGCTTGCCGGACCGGCCGTAGCCCCGCATGTCCGGGCAGACGACGGTGAATCCGCGCGCCACCAGCCGGGGCGCGACCCGGTGCCAGGTGGCGCCGGTCCGTGGATGGCCGTGGACCAGCAGGACCGGCGGCCCGTCGCCGGCGTACCTGACCCGCAGCTCGACCTCACCCACGTCGATGCGCCGGTCCACAAAACCCTCGAACACGGGTTCCCGGTACCCGCCGCGCCGAGCGGGGTAAACCCGGCCCGGTCGGTCAGCGCGGCTCCTCCGAGGTCGGGTCGACGTCGACCGGGCCGCCGCTGCGCCAGTAGACGCCGTCCCGCCGGGTCAGCAGGTCCTCGTCGACCAGGTAGCGCCGCAGCGCGGCGTGGTCGTCGTGCCAGGCCCGCAGCAGCGTGTTCACCTCCGCCTCGGGATACCGCACCCCGGGCTCGAAAATCGTCACGAGATGCTCCAGCAGCAACCGCCGCTTGCCCCGGGCCGCCGGCAGCTGGCTGATCCGGCCGTCCCGGACGAAGGTCCGCAGCACCGCCGCCGTGGCCCGGTCCGGGTCCAACTCGGCGGGGTCCGGCGGCGCCGACGGACGGGCCCGGACCGCCGCCCGGAACGCGTCGACCACCGCGACCGTACGACCGTCCACCGTCTCGACCAGGCCGCCGGACTCCAGCCGGCGCAGCGCGGCGGCGACGGTACGCACCGGCAGCCCGGTCCGGGCGACGATCTCCGCCTGGTCGGCGGCGCCGAGCACCACCGCGGCGAAGGTGGCCAGCCGGTCCGGTTCGGCGAGCAGGCCGACCAGCAGATCGGAGGTGATCTCGGGTTTCTCGGCGTCAACGGTCACGGCGCCGGATGCTAACGCACCGGCTGGTCGGGATCGAGTAGGTTTCCGGACATGGCCCGGTACGCGGACGATCTATCCCTGGCGCACATGCTCGCCGACACCGCCGACTCGATCTCGATGGCCCGGTTCCGTGCCCTCGACCTGCACGTCGAGTCGAAGCCGGACCTGACCCCGGTCACCGACGCGGACACCGCCGTCGAGCGGGCTCTCCGGTCGACGCTGGCCCGGACCCGTCCCCGGGACGGGGTGCTCGGCGAGGAGTTCGGGGCGACCGCCCCGGCCGCCGGCTCCGGCAGCCGACAGTGGGTGATCGACCCGATCGACGGGACCAAGAACTTCGTCCGGGGGGTGCCGATCTGGGGCACCCTGATCGCGCTGATGGAAGGCGACCAGCCGGTCGTCGGACTGGTCTCCGCCCCGGCCCTGGGCCGGCGCTGGTGGGCGGCGACCGGGCTCGGCGCCTTCGCCGGCCGGCACCAGTCGGCGGCGACCCCGATCCGGGTCTCCGGGGTGGGCAGGCTGGCCGACGCCAGCTTCTGCTACTCGTCGCTGACCGGCTGGGAGGAGTCGGGCCGGCTCGACCCGGTGCTCGACATCATCCAGACCAGCTGGCGCAGCCGGGCGTACGGGGACTTCTACGGCTACATGCTGGTCGCCGAGGGCGCGGTCGATGTGATGGTCGAACCGGAGCTGTCGCTCTGGGACCTCGCCGCGTTGATCCCGATCGTCACCGAGGCCGGCGGCACCTTCACTGACCTGGCCGGACGCCCCGGACCGGCCGGCGGCAGCGCGGTGGCCAGCAACGGCAAGCTGCACCAGGATCTCCTCGACCGGCTCGGCTGGCCCACCGGGCGGTAACCCCGACCACCCTCTATCCTCGCCAGGTGTCCACCGGCTGGTGCTTCCTCGCCGCGATGATCATCGCCTACGGCCTCGCCAACCTGCTCCAGTCGGTGGCGGCGACCCGGACCACACTGCGCCGCACGTTCGACTACGGACTGCTGCTCCGGCTCGCCGGACAGCGCAGCTACCTGCTCGGGATCGGCTGCCAGGTCCTCGGCTTCGCCCTCGCCTTCCTGGCCCGCCGCGACCTGCCGCTGTTCCTGGTCCAGGCGAGTGTCGCGGCCGGGCTCGGGGTCACCGCCCTGCTCGGTGTCCTGGTCCTCAAGTGGCGACTGCCCGCCGCCGAGGTGCTGCTCCTGGTCCTGCTCCTGGTCGGGATCACCGCGCTGGTGCTGGCCGCCCGACCGGCCCCGTCCCGGCAGCTCGGTCCGGCCGCGGTGGTCGGGCTGGTCGTCGTACTCGTGCTGATCGGCGGGCTCGGCTTCTTCGCCGTACGCCTGCACGGCGCGCCCGGCTCGGTGGCACTCGGCGCGCTCGCCGGGTTGGCGTTCTCCGCCGCCGCGGTCGCCGCCCGGCCGCTCGCCTCGGTGCACTCCACCGACGCGTTCTTCGGCAACCCGCTGCTGTACCTGCTGATCACCCACTCGGTCGTCGGCCAACTCCTGCTCGGGCTGGCCATGCAGCGCGGCTCCACCACCGCCGCGGTCGCCGCGATGGACGCCGCCGGCGCGGTCCCGGCCGCGGTCGTCGGGCTGCTCCTGCTCGGCGACCGGATCTGGCCGGGCCGGGAGTGGCTGGCCGGCCTCGGTTTCCTGATCACCCTGGTCGCGGTGCTCGGCCTCACCCGGTACGCCGAACCGCAGCACCAGCACCCCGCCCTCCCCGGCCAGCGTAGGGAAGGGACCCTGCTCATCACTTTCGGCAGAGGACTTCCGGTACGGGAAGTACCCCGCCGGGGTGGTCAGCTGGCCGCCGGCTGGCGGCGGCTCACCACCCGCTCGTAGAGCCGCTCCAACGCACCGGCGGCCCGATCCCAGGTGTAGCTGCACCGGGCCCGGTCCACGGCCGCGTGCCCGTACGCGAACCGCTCCGCGTCGGCGGCGAGCAGCCGGCGCAGGGTGATGCCCAGCGTGCGTACGTCGCCGGGCTGGATCAGCCGGCCGGTCACCTCGTCGACCACGGTGTCCGCGATGCCGCCGCTGGCGTAGCCGACCACCGGCACCCCGCACGCCATCGCCTCCAACGGCACCCGCCCGGCGCAGGCGTACCGGGGGGTGCAGGCCACCAGGTCGGCCGAGCGGTACCAGGCGGGCATCTCGTCGTGCGGCACCGGGCCGACCAGCCGGATCTGGTCGGCGACCCCGCTCTGCTCGGCGACCTCCCGCAGCCGGCGGGCCTCGGCGTGGTTGTTGAGCGTGCCGCCGGGCGGACCTCCGGCGATCACCAGTTCGGCGTCCCCGACCAGCCGCAGCGCCCGGATCAGGTCCTCCTGCCCGTGTCCGGGGTTCAGGCCGCCGGCGGCGAGGATCCGGGGACGGGCGTCCCTGGGCGCCGCCTCGCCCTCCGGGGTGAACAGGTCGGTGTCGACCCCGGTCGGCACCACGACCACCGAGGCGCGTTGCAGCCCCATCCGGGTCAGTTCGTCGACCTCGTCGCTGGACTGGGCCACCGCCATGTCCACCGCCCGGGTCAGGGCGAGTTCCAGCGGGATCCGCTCGCCCGGGCCGGCGTACGCCCGGCCGAGGGTGCGCGACTGTTCGACGGCGAGGGAGTGGAAGGTCTGCACGACCGGGATCACCGTCTCCCGTACGGCGCTGGCCGCCGCGAGTCCGCCGATCCAGAAATGGCCGTGCACCACCTCGGGGGTCCAGTCCGCCGCCCACCGCCCGGTCAGCCAGCGGCCGAGTTCGGGCACGTGCGGCACGAGTTCACCGGCGGCGGTACGACGTGCGGGGCCCACGGGCACCCGTTCCACCCGATATCCGGCGATCTCGCTCGTCGGCGGCAGATCCGGGTCGTCGAGGCGTTCGTAGACCCGTACCTCGTGACCCCGTCCGGCGAGTTCGGCGGCGATCCGGGCGACGTGCTGGTGGGTGCCCGCGTGCCGGTTGCGGACCTCCTGCGGCGGGCCGGCGTGTGCGCAGACGAGGCCGACGCGCATGGGTCACCTCCAACGTGGGCTACGGGCAACGGCCGTTCGATCAGAGGCTCCCATTAACCACGCCGGACCGAGCGGAAACCTGGCAAGTCCGGCGCTCGCCAGCAAGTCCGACACCGGGCAGGTCCGGCGATCCGCCGACGATGCCGCCCAGCCCCGCCGTCGGCGAGTTGGACGGCGGGTCCGATAGGCCCCGGGGCGGACCGGGCGGGTTATCCGGTGGCGCATTGGGTAGTGATCAGTCATGCGCGAGCGTGACAGCGAGTTCCCGAAGCCGGTCTCCGATCCCGAGGCGGAGGGCCTCCCCGACACCGCCGACGACGACTCGACGGCCGGCGACGACGTCCGGTCCGGGCGTGAGGCGGACGGTCCGGACCCGGCCCAGTTGCCCGCCGACCGACCGCTCGCCGTCGACGGGTTCGGCACCACCGCCGAGGAGCAGCTCGACGGCGAGTCACTCGACTACAAGATCGCGCGAGAGCAGCCCGAACGGGCGGTCGACGATCCCCTCGCCGGCCCGGTGGACCCGGGGATCGCGGCCGAGGCGGACAGCGAGGAGGCCGCCGCCGAGGCACAACTCGACGCGGACGTGCTGGACGACGGACCCACCTCGGATCCCCGGTCAGCGGTGTCGCTCTACGACCACGGCAAGCTGGGCGACGCGCCGGGCGCCGGGCCGGTCGGCCGGCTGGTCGAGCCGGACCAGGGGGCACGTTACGACGACGAGACCGACTCGATCGCGTACGACGCCGGGGCGGCCGGCGGCGGGGCGAGCGCCGAGGAACTCGCGGTCAACGAGACCGACCCGCCGCCGTCGTCGTCCGCGCTGTAGCCGGCGCCGTCGACTGTCGAAGCCGGTCGGCGTGACCGGGTTCCGCCGGTCAGCTGTCGAGGCCCTGCTCGATCGCGTACCGGGTGAGTTCCACCCGGTTGTGCATCTGCAGCTTGCCCAGGGTGTTCTGGACGTGGTTCTGCACCGTGCGGTGCGAGAGCCCGAGCCGGGTGGCGATCTGCCGGTACGACATCCCCTTGGCGACCAGCCGCAGCACCTCGGTCTCCCGTTCGGTGAGCTGGGGCAGGTTTGCGTCGCTCGCCGGCTGCGGGGCGACCGCGAGTCGCCGGTACTCGCCGAGCACCAGCCCGGCCAGGCCCGGGGTGAAGACGGCGTCACCGGCGGCGGTGCCGCGTACCGCCGCCAGGAACTCGGCCGGGGCCGCGGACTTGAGCAGGTAGCCGGTGGCGCCGGCCTTGACCGCGTCCAGCACACTCTGCTGCTCGCCACTGGCCGACAGCATCAGCACCCGGACCTCCGGCAGTTCGGCCAGCAGGCCACGGATCACCTCCACACCGGAGATGTCGGGCAGTTGGAGGTCGAGGACCACCACGTCGGGCCGGGTGGCCCGGGCGACCCGGATGGCCTGACGTCCCTCGCCGGTGGTGGCGACCACGACGTACCCGGCCTCGGTCAGGTCGCGGGCCACTCCTTCTCTCCACATCGGGTGGTCGTCGACCACCATCACCCGGATCGTCGGCTCGTCGGTCACCGCCGCAGCGTAGTCCGGTACGCCCAACGGGTGCGACCGTCCGCTCAGGACGTCGGCGGGCGCCGTCCACGGGGAACCCGTAGTTCGATCTCGGTCCCCTCCCCCGGTGCGGTGACGATCCGTACCGTCCCGCCGACGTCGATGATCCGCCCCTGGATGGACTGCACGACGCCGAGCCGGCCCTCGCCGGCCGCCTCGCCGAGCCGGCCTGCCGGGATGCCGGGCCCGTCGTCGCGGACCGAGACGGTCACCTCGGCGGCGTCGTCCTCCACCAGCACCCAGGCCCGGCCGCCGCCGTGCCGGGCCACGTTGTCCAGGGCCGCGCCCACCGCCGCCGCCACCTCGCCGGCCAGGTCCGCCGGCATCAGCACCGGCGTCGCCGGGGTGGCGAGGGAGACCGTGGGTGTGGCGTGGCCGCCGAGCAGTGCCCGGAGGTCGACCTCCCGCCGGTCCAGGTCGTCGGGGGGCCGGGTCGCGATCAGGGTACGCAGCGCCGCCTCCTGTTCACCCGCCAGCCGGGCCAGTTCGCCGGCCTCCCCGTCGAGGTGTGCGCCCCGGCGCTGGACCAGGGCCAGCACCTGCAGCACCGAGTCGTGGATGCCCCGGGCGAGCCGTTCCCGTTCCCGGGTCGCGGCCTCCAGTTCGACGGCCTGCTGCAGTCGTTCCTCGGCGATCACCGCCAGCCGGGCGAAGTGCCCGACCGCGATCCCGGCGAGCAGCATCAGGGCGGCACCGGTCAGCGACGCCTGGGTCAGCCGTTCCCGGGCCGCCAGGTCGGTGGCGCCGAGCACCAGGGCGGCGGCGACCCCACGTCGACGGCCTCCGGAGACCGCCCAGGTGAGCACCGGTCCGGCCAGCCAGGCGACGCTCGGCGGCGGGATCCCGGAGGCCAGCGCCTCCCGACCCACCACCTGCGGGGCGGTCAGGACCACCGTCAGTGCCGCCGCCAGGTCGGCCAGCAGCAGGGGCCAGCGCCGCCAGGCCGGGTTGGCGTAGGCGTAGGCGCTGAACAGCGTCCAGCCGGCCATGCCCAGCAGCAACACCCCACCGGTGACCGGGTGCGCGTACCCGGTCAGGTTGCGGACGGCGAGCACGGCGACGTACGCCAGGGCGGCGAACCGGTAGACGGCGATGGAGCGCCACAGCGGCCCCTGCAGGTTGCCGGGCGTCGGGCCCCGTCCCGCCGGCCGGACCGCCGGACCAGCCGGCGCGGTCCGGGCAGCCGGCCGGACCGCCGGACCAGCCGGCGCGGTCGGGGCAGCCGCCGGTTCGGGCTGCACCGCCCCGTCCCGCCCGTCGATCGACCACTCCGACACGCCCAGACGATCCCACAACGGGCGACTCCCGACGACCCCGCGCCCGCCGGCATCCGGTGGAACCGGGTGAGCGCATGCGGGTGCACCGGGCCTGACGTAAGGTGGGAAATCGGCGGAAGGCCTGACGACCAGCGGCGGGATGGTTGATGAAAGACTCGGACCCCCTCTCTCCCGCCGGCTCCGCCCCCGCCCGTGCGGGCACGCTGCTCCTCCGGACCTTCGACCGGGCTCAGGTCACGGAGCTGCGGCACAGCGTCGCCGACCACGCCGAGGCGGTCGGGCTCGACGGCGAACGCCTGGCCGACTTCGTACTCGCGGTCAACGAACTGATCACCAACGCCGTCCGGCACGGCGGCGGGCAGGGCGGGTTGCGGCTCTGGTTCGCCGACGGTGTCCTGCACTGCGCCGTCTCCGACACGGGCGCGGGCATCGCCGCCGACCTGCTGGACGAGCGGGGACGACCCGAGCCGGACGCGGCCGGCGGCTGGGGTCTGTGGCTGGCCCGCCAGCTCAGCGACGAGATGCTGGTGCGCAGTGGGACGGACGGCACCACGGTACGGATCAGCGCCCGGGTCGGCGCCGGCCAGCCGGAGGTCAACCTCGAACGGCCGGAAGAGGTGACCGGGGCGGGTTGACCCGCCGCCGGCGGCGGCACGGGCTCCGGACACCTGGACGGGTGACGTGGCCCACGCCGCCGGGTACGGTGCTGCGGGTGACCGATCACCCCGTTGCCGACCGGTACGTCGCCGCGATCGATCAGGGCACCACCTCCTCCCGGTGCATCGTCTTCGACGCGGACGGCGGCATCGTCGCCGTGGCCCAGCGCGAACACCGGCAGATCTTTCCCCGCCCCGGCTGGGTCGAACACGACGCCGAGGAGATCTGGACAAACGTCGAGCAGGTCGTCCGGGACGCCCTCGCCGGCGCGTCGATCGACGCCGACCGGCTGGCCGCGATCGGCATCACCAACCAGCGGGAGACCACGGTCGTCTGGGACCGGGCGACCGGCCGGCCGGTGCACCACGCCATCGTCTGGCAGGACACCCGGACCGGTCCGCTGCTGCGCCGCCTCGACGCCGAGTACGGCGAACAGCGTTTCCGGGACCGCACCGGGCTGCCGTTGGCGACGTACTTCGCCGGGCCGAAACTGCGCTGGCTGCTGGAGAACGTCGACGGGCTGCGGGACCCGGCCGAGCGGGGCGAGGTCCTGTTCGGCACCATGGACAGCTGGCTGATCTGGAAACTCACCGGTCGGCACGTCACCGACGTGACCAACGCCAGCCGGACCCTGCTGATGAACCTGCGCACCCTGGACTGGGATCCGGAACTGCTCGACGCGCTCGGTATCCCGGCACCGATGCTGCCGGAGATCCGCTCCTCGTCGGAGGTGTACGGCACCGCCACCGGCGCGCTCGCCGGGGTGCCGGTGGCCAGCGCCCTCGGCGACCAGCAGGCCGCGCTGTTCGGGCAGACCTGCTTCCACCCCGGCGAGGCCAAGTGCACGTACGGCACCGGCAGTTTCCTGCTGCTCAACACCGGGGAGAGTCCGGTGACGTCCCGGCACGGGCTGCTGACCACGGTCGGCTACCGGATCGGGGACGAGCCGGCCACGTACGCCCTGGAGGGGGCGATCGCGGTGACCGGGTCGCTGGTGCAGTGGCTCCGGGACAACCTCGGGCTGATCTCCAGCGCGCCGGAGGTCGAGGAACTGGCCCGGACCGTCGAGGACAACGGCGGCTGTTACGTCGTACCGGCGTTCTCCGGGCTCTTCGCGCCGCACTGGCGCAGCGACGCCCGTGGGGTGATCGCCGGCCTGACCGGGTACGTCACGAAGGGGCACCTGGCCCGGGCGGTGCTGGAGGCGAGCGCCTGGCAGACCCGTGAGGTGGTCGACGCGATGAACGCCGACTCTGACGTGGCGCTGCGCCGGCTCCGGGTCGACGGCGGGATGACCGCGAACGGGCTGCTGATGCAGTTCCTCGCCGACGTGCTCGACGTACCGGTGGTCCGGCCGGCGGTCAGCGAGACGACCTGCCTCGGCGCGGCGTACGCGGCCGGTCTGGCGGTCGGTTTCTGGCCGGACCTGGAGACGCTGCGTACGCAGTGGCGCGCCGACGCGCAGTGGGACCCGGCGATGGACCCGGCACACCGCGACCGCGAGCTGCGCAACTGGCGCAAGGCGGTGGCCCGCACCCTGGACTGGGTAGAGGAGGAGTGACCGCCGACGTGGAGGTCGGACCGCCGGCCGAGGAGATCTCCCGGATCGCCGCCGCGCTCGACAGCACCGTGCTGGCGGCCCGCACCCTGGCCGGCGGCTACTCGCATCAGACCTGTCTGCTCACCCTGGCCGACGGTGCCGTCGTGGCCCGGTTCGGCGGCGCGGACCCGGCCGTCGAGGCGGCGGTGATGGACGCCGCGCGTCGGCACGTTCCGGTGCCGGAGGTGCTGCTCGTGCTGCCGGCCGGTGCCGGGGAGCAGAGCCGTCCGGCGATGGTCATCGAGTACGTGGCCGGCACACCGCTGAGTGAGGTGCTCGCCTCGGACGGGTTCGGTTCGGCGGCCATGGCCGAACTCGGTGCCGAGGTGGGACGGGTCGTCGCCGGTATCGGTGCGGTGACGTACGACCGCCCCGGCTTCTTCGCCGACGACCGGCTCACCGTCCGGGAGGAACAGCCGTGGTCGGCGCAGCTGCCGGAGGTCGCCGCCGCCTGCATGGCCAACACTCCCGACGTACGGCTGGACCCGGCCACCCGGGCCGGTTGGCTCGACCTCTGCCGGGCGTACGCCCCGGCGCTGGTCGCTGTCGACGGGTGGAGCCGACTGGTGCACGCCGACGTGAATCCGAAGAACATCCTGGTCAGCCGGACCGGTGGCGGGTGGCGGGTGGACGCCGTACTGGACTGGGAGTTCGCCTACTCCGGTTGTCCGTACGGCGACGCGGCGAACATGGTCCGGTTCGGTGCCGACGACCCCGCCCGCTACGTCGTCGGGTTCCGGCGCGGCTTCGCCGAGCACCAGCCGGACGACCTGCCGCTTGTCGAACAGTGGGCCCGGCTGGGCCGGATCCTGGACATGTTCGCGCTCAGCGACCTCGTCACCCGCCCGTTCGGGAACCCGGTCGCGGACCGGGCGGCGGAGGTCATCCGCGACTGGGTGGCGGACGGCGTACCCCGGTCCTGACCGCTGCCGGTGTCGCGCGAGCGGCGTCGAGTGCGGCGACCCGGCGTGCCCCTGCGGTACGCCGGTAGCTGGCGTCCAGCAGCTCGGCGACCTCGTCCCAGTCCGGGTCGTCGGTCAGGTCCACACCGACCCAGCCGGCAACGCCCAGGTACATCGGCAGGTAGCCGTGTTCCTCGGTGAGCAGCGCCGCCCGTTCGTCGGGGTCGACCAGGACAACCAGCGACTGGTCGTGCCGCTGGTGGCCGCCGTCGACCTTCTCCGAACCCCCGTAGTAGGCGAAGACCTTGGTGGTGAAGAAGGCCGGGCGGCCGTGGGAGACCTTCTCGGCCGCGTCCGGGAAGGTCAGTGCGATCGCCCGCAGCCGGTGCAGGTACGGGTCCGCCTCGTCGAACATGATCGGGTGTCCCATGGCGGAAGCTAAGCACACGACCGCCTTCTTGCGATGCCGTGCTCCTGATCGACTACGGCGTAGGGTATCGACGTGGACAGCGCCGAGCGGTGGAACTGCGCCTACTGCTGGAGGTCGGTGAACCCGGCGGAATCCGGGGAAGGCTTGTTCGTCGACGTCCACAACGGTGGGACCGAGGGCCAGACCATGGCAGCGCACCGGACGTGCTTCGTGGAGCATCTGAACCGGAAGATGACCCTGGGACCGCTCCTCGAGGATCCGGACCCCCACGAGTCTCAGCTACCGCCATCCGGCCGGGTCTGAAACCAGAGCACCGTCGTTGCGGCGAAGACCAGCAGTACGAAGAACGCGCAGGGACACAGCAGGATCCAGGCCGTTCCTTCCATGGCACGCAGCCTAGGTTCGTCGCAGAGATCCCGGGACGGAGCCGGTCGGCACCGCCGGCAGGTTCAGTGCGAACTGCCAACGGCGTCCCTTTGGGTGCCTGCGACAAAGGCCGCCCACGGTCCGGCGGCGAACACCAGGACCGGGCCGTCGGGGTCCTTGGAGTCGCGTACCGCCACCGCGCTCGGCAACTCCGCCACCTCCACACAGTTGGCGTCCGAGCCGCTACGGCTCGACTTGCGCCACACCAGGTCAGCGAGAACCTGCCTAACCATCCTGCCCTCACACCCGCTCATGCTCGTCAGCGACTCTCGCGATGAACTCGATCGATTCTGCCGGAGAGAGCGCCAGCCCCGCCAGGGCTTCCGCCGTCCGCCGGAAGGTGGCCACGTCCGCCGGTTCTTCCAGGAACAGGGATGCAAGCTTGTGCTCCAGGTGGACCACCGACTTGTGCCGAGGGAAGTCGATAATGCTGAAACCCCCGTCGAGCCCGGTATGTCCGCCGACAGCCAGCGGTACAACCTGGATCTTCAGACGCGGACGTCTTGCCATCTCCAGCAGGTGGCGCAGTTGCCGGGCCATCACCGCCGGACCGCCGAGCGCCCGGCGCAGTACGCCCTCGTCGAGGACAGCGTGGATCTCAGGAGATTCGTCGCGGGTCAAGACGGCCTGCCGACCAAGCCGAGCGGCGACCCGGAACTGGGCGTCAGGATCCGGCACACCACACGCTTTCATCAGCGCTCGCGTGTAGTCGGCCGTCTGAAGGAGCCCGGGAACGAGCAGCGGTTCGAAGCCGAAGATGGCGCTCGCCTCCGTCTCGAACGAGGACAGTCGGGAAAGGGGCACCTTCTTGTCCGCCCCTTCCACTAGCCTGACGCGCCGTGAGTCTCTTCGACAAATTCAGCGGCTGGCAGTCGAAGTTCTTCCTCTGGGTCGGACTTCCGGTCATCGCCGCCATCGGCTTCACCTTCGGCCTTTCCGACCTGGTCCCGTCCTGGCAGGCGAATGCCGGCGGCGGTACCGAGGGCACCTTCACCGCCGTCCGCGAGGACTGCGGCCGGCGCAGCTGCACCTGGTACGGCAACTGGGTCGCCGCCGAGGGCGGCGAGCAGCGCACCGACGTCATCCTCTACGACGACCCTGACGGGATGACCGCCGGACAGCAGGTGGCGGCCCGGGACACCGGCGCCCGCAACGGCGTCTTCTCCAACGAGGGCGGCTACACCTGGCTGCTCGTCACCGCGTTCGTGGTGGGTGGCGTCGCGGCTGCGGTGTTCTGGATCCTCGCCCTGGCACGGGCGATCCGCCGCCGACGTACTCCCGTTCCCGCCGCCGCCTGACCCCCGACCCGCCCACCGGTTGGCCGCCTCGACGTCGAGGCGGCCAACCCGTCCTGACCGGCCATCCCGGCCCGCCACCAGGTCATCGCTGCCCGGTCACCGCCGTCGGTTCCGCCGGCCGCGGCCTGACGCGTACGCCGGTCAGTCAGCCGAAGTTCACCGGAGCCTGCAGCCGGACGGCGGCGTTGACCCGGTTGAACATGTTGCTGACCGCGATCCAGAGCACCAGCGCGGCAAGCTCCTTATCGTTGTAGTGCTTGGCCGCGTCCGCCCAGATCTCGTCGGAGACCGCCTCCGGCCGGTCGGCGATCCGGGTGACCGCCTCGGTGAGCGCCAGGGCCGCGCGTTCGGCGTCGGTGAAGTACGGCGTCTCCCGCCAGGCCGCCACGGCGAACAGCCGATCGTCAGTCTCGCCGCTCTGCCTGGCCTTGCGCGCGCCCATGTCCAGGCAGACGCTGCAGCCGTTGATCTGGCTGGCCCGCATGTGCACCAGCTCCAGGGTCGGCGCCGGAACCCCGGCAGAGTGGGTCGTCTTGTAGATGGTGTTGATCGCCGGCAGGACCTCCGGGAGCAGGGTCGCCGGGTTGTCGAGACGTGCCTGCATGGGTCTCTCCTTGCCACTCTCCACCGGTGTGGTGTCACATCGGTGTGGTCTGGTCCGTCGGCATGTCGACGGACCCCGACCGACCGATGTGACACATGTGGCGGAAGCCACAAAACGACACAGAACATGCGAGGAGCGGACCGTGAGCGGGAACGACGTACTGGTCGAGCACTTCGAACGGAACCGGCCCCGACTGCGGGCGGTGGCGTACCGGATGCTCGGCTCGCTCACCGAGGCCGACGACGCGGTCCAGGAAACCTGGCTCCGGCTCAACCGGACCGACGCGGACGCGGTCGACAACCTCGACGCCTGGCTGACCACGGTCGTCGGCCGGATCTGCCTGGACATGCTGCGGTCCCGTACCTCCCGCCGGGAGGAGTCGATCCACGACCGGCCGGTCGAGCCGGCCACCAGCGGCGGACCGACCGATCCGGAACAGGAGGCGCTGCTCGCCGACGCGGTCGGGCTGGCCCTGCTCGTCGTCCTGGAGACCCTGACCCCCGCCGAACGGCTCGCATTTGTCCTGCACGACATGTTCGCCGTCTCGTTCGACGAGATCGCGCCGATCGTCGGCCGGACTCCGACGGCCGCCCGCCAGCTCGCCAGCCGGGCCCGACGTCGGGTACGGGCCGACGCGGCGACCCCGGACACCGACCTGTCCCGACAGCGGGAGATCGTCGAGGCGTTCCTGGCCGCCGCCCGGGCCGGGGAGTTCGCCGCCCTGCTGACCCTGCTCGACCCCGACGTCGTGGTCCGCGCCGACGAGGCGGCGGCCCGACTCGGCGCGGGTGCCGAGGTACGGGGCGCCGAGCGGGTCGCCGCCCTCGTCAACGGCGGGGCCAAGGCCGCGGTTCCCGCGTACGTCGACGGGGCCGCCGGGGTGGTGGTCCGGACGCCGTCCGGCAAGCTCTTCCTGGCGCTCAGCTTCACGATCGTCGGCGGGCGGATCGCCGCGATCGACGTGGTCGCCGACCCCGACGAGCTCCAGAACCTCGACCTGGAGATCTTCGACTCCTGACTCCGGCCCGACGCGCCCGCCCGCCCGATCGACCGCGCCGGGCCGGGCCGGGCCGGCGGGAACGGGCCCTTCCGGTGCTGAAGCGACCGGAAGGGCCCGTTCCTTTCACCTCAGGTGGTGCAGAGGATGCCGAGGTCGTCGACCCAGGCGGCCAGTGTCGTGCCGTTGACCCCGATCAGCGAGACCCGGACCAGGACGTCCGTCGGGCCGTGGTTCCACGACGTCGAGATGAAGGTGTACGGAGCGCTGCCGCTGAGCACCACCGTCTTCAACGCCACGTACGTGAAGCTGTTCGGCTCGATGATCTCGAAGTTGATCTGCTGGTTGGCCAGCACGGGGTTGACCCAGATGCCGGCCGTGCAGCTGGTGGTCGGCGGCAGGAACACCCGCCGGCCGACCGACGAGAAGCCGGCGCTACGCATCGAGATGAACCCGTCCTGTGCCCCGGTACGGGCCTGGAGGGTGCTGATCCCACCGGTGCCGTCACCCACGTGGGTGAAGCTCCAGTTCGCCGCCTGCGCTCCCTCGAAGCTGTCCTGGACGGTGATGATCGCGGCGCTGGCCGGCGCCGCCGTTCCGACGAGCAGGGCCGTGGTCAGTCCGAGCAGGACGGCCAGGGCGCGTACCCCGCCGACCGATGTACGGATGAACCGCATTTCTGATCACCTCGTGATCTTTCCGCTGGTGGGAGCACCTGTCGGCTCCCGATGAATCGATGTCTAGTCGCCGACTCGTTGTCCGGCTTCGGGGCGCCGGACCGGACAATCAACCCCGGACAAACCGACGTACGGATGGATGTGTGCCGTGCCGCGACCCGAGGGTGAACTGGGGCCGGGCAGCCCCGCGCTGATGGAGTTCGCGGCCGGGCTGCGGCTGCTCCGGGAGAAGGCCGGCCATCCGGGCTACCGGGAGCTGGCCCGGCGGGCGCACTTCTCGGCGACGACGCTCTCCGAGGCCGCCGGCGGGCGCCGGTTGCCGACCCTCGCCGTCACCCTGGCGTACGTCAACGCCTGCGGCGGGGACCCGGACGAGTGGGCGGAACGGTGGCGGCAGCTCGCCCGTACCGAGACCGGCGGCGGACGGTCCGGGCCACTCCCGACGACCGAGGACGACCCGCCGTACCAGGGCCTGCTGGCGTACGGGCCGGAGCGCGCGGAGTGGTTCTTCGGCCGGGAGGACGTGGTCGCCGACCTGCGCCGACGGCTGACCGACCGCCGGTTCGTGGCGCTGTTCGGCGCCTCCGGCAGCGGCAAGTCCTCGGTGCTCCGGGCCGGACTGGTACCGGCGGTGACGGCCGGCGACCCGGCGCCGACGGTGCTGGTGTTGACGCCAGGGGCGGACCCGCTCGGCGAGCTGGCCGTGCAGCTCGGCCGGCTGCTCCGGATCCCGGCCGGTACGCTCCGCGCCGACCTGGCCGCCGCCCCGTCCCGGCTGCACCTGACCGTCCGCCAGGTCCTCGCCGACACGCCGCCGGAGTCCGAGTTGTGGCTGGTCGTCGACCAGTTCGAGGAAATCTTCACGCTCTGCCGGGAACCCGCCGACCGGGCCGGTTTCGTGGCCGCCCTGCTCGCCGCGGTGACCGCCCCCCAGAGCCGGCTGCGGGTGGTGCTCGGGGTCCGCGCCGACTTCTACGGCCACTGCGCCGAACTGCCGGCACTCGTCGGCGCGCTGGCCGACGCCCAGGTGCTGATCGGACCGATGACCGCCGGCCAGCTCCGGGACGCCGTGGTCCGGCCGGCCGAACGGGCCGGGGCGATGGTCGAGGGCGCGCTGGTCTCCACGATCGTCGCCCAGGTCGCCGGTCGGGTCGGCGCGCTGCCGGTCGCCTCGCACGTGCTGCTGGAGACATGGCGGCGGCGTCGGGGCAACGCGGTGACCCTGGCCGGTTACCAGGCGGCCGGTGGGGTGGACGGCGCCGTCGCGCAGACCGCCGAACAGGTCTGGCAGGAATTCTCCGTCGCGCAGCGCCGGGTGGCCCGGCACCTGCTGCTCCGACTGGTGGAGATCGGCACCGGCGACGAACCGGCCGCGGCACACCGGGTGGACCGCACCGAGCTGCCCACCGCGCGCCGGGTGGACCGCTCCGAACTGGACGAGACCGACCCGCTGACGCTCGGCGTGCGGGAACGGTTGGCGGCGGCCCGGCTGGTCACCGTGGACGACCGGTCGGTCCGGCTGGCCCACGAGGCACTGCTCGACGCCTGGCCCCGACTGCGCCGATGGCTGGAGGAGGACCTCGACGGCGTACGGGTGCACCGGCGGTTGACCCAGGCCGCCGCGTCGTGGCGGTCCCTCGACCACGATCCGGACGGCCTGTACCGGGGATTGGCGCTGTCCCGGGCCCGGTCCTGGGCACAGACGCACCCGGAGAGCCTGACCGGCCCGGAACGGGAGTTCCTCGACGCCAGCCGGGCGGCCGAGGACGGTGCGCTACGCCGGCGACGTAACCGGCGCCGGTTGTTCGGCGGTGCGCTGGCCGGGGTAGTCACGGTGGTGACCGTCCTGGCCGGGGTCGCGGTCGTGCAGGCGGGACGGGCCCGGGGTCAGCGGGATCTCGCCGTACACCGGCAGCTGGTCGCCGGGGCGCGGGCGCAACTGCCGCGCGATCCGCAACTGGCGTTCATGCTGGCCCGGATGGCGTACGACCTGCGCCCGGACAGCGAGGCCGAGACGGCGCTGCGGCAGGCGACCCTGCACTGGCGCGGCCTCGACACCCGACGGCTCCTCGACCCGGGGCAGGTCCCGGGCACCCGGGTCAAGAACGCCGCGCTGACCCCGGACGGCCGGTACGTCGCCGCCGCCGCACCGGACGGCAGGGTGTGGCGGTGGGACGGCACCGACCCGTCCGGACCGTCGGTGCCGCTGCCGGATCCCGGGCGGGACATGCACGCGGTGGCGATCAGTCCGGACGGCCGGTGGGTGGCCAGCGGACACCGGGACCCGGCGGTACGGCTCTGGGACACCGCCGACCTCGACGCCGGCCCGGTCCTGCTGCCCGGTCACCACGGCGCGGTCCTCGACGTGCGGTTCAGCCCGGACGGCCGGTCGCTGGCGACCGGGGACGGCGACGGTGCGGTCCGGATCTGGGACGTCTCCCGGCGCCCTCGGGCCCGGGTCCTGCCGCAGGCCGGCAGTGGGGCGGTGTACTCGCTGGCCTGGTCACCGCAGGGGCGCCAGCTGGCCGCCGCCACCGTCGCCGCGCCGGCCCGGGTCTGGGACCTGACCAGGTCGGACCGGGCGCCGACCGAGCTCGCCGACTCCACCGGCAGCGCGGACGGGCTGCTGTTCAGCCCGGACGGCCGGCGGGTCGCGGCCACCGACAACGTCGCCGGGGAGGGCGGCAGCCTGCGGATCTGGGAGGTGGGCGGCGGCGACCGACCGCTGCTGCTCGGTCGGCTCCGGGGAGTGCTGCCGGCCGTCTTCAGCCCGGACGGACGTCGGTTGGTCACCAAGAACAGCTACGGCGTGATCGGGATCTGGGACACCGCCGGAACGAACGACCCGCTGACGCTGCGCGGGCACGCCGGCGCGGTCTGCGCGCTCACCCTGACCGCGGACGATCGGCTGGTCAGCGTCGGTGAGGACGGCACGGTCCGCGGCTGGGACGTCGGCGGGGCGTACGACCCGGCGGTGGTCCGCCCGCACCCGGGTCTGGTGCACGTCGCCCGGTTCAGCCCGGACGGCCGGTACCTGGCCACCGCCGGCATCCACGACGGTACGGTCCGGGTCCGGCCCGCTCCCGGCACGACCCCGGCTCCCCCGGATCACGGATCCGCCGATCTGGTCCTGGCCGGACACACCGGGATGACCATGGATGTCGCCTTCGCTCCGGACGGGACACGTCTGGCCACCCTCGACGCCGCCGGTGTGCTGCGGATGTGGGACCGGCCGACCGGACGGCTCCGGTACGCCGTCCCGGCCGGCCCGGCGACCCGGATCACCGTCGACCCGACCGGTCGTCGGCTGCTGACCAGCGGCTCCGGCGGTGTCACCCTGTGGGGCGGCGTCGACGGCCCGCGTCCGGAGCCGGTACGGCTGGCGGAGGTCGGCACCGCGGTCGCGTTCCACCCGGACGGCGGCCGGCTGGCGATCGGCGGCCCCGACGGCGGTGTACGACTGCACGACGTCCCCGACGGTCCGGCCGACGTACCGCCGCCGGGCGGCGCCGTCGTGACGCTGACCGGCGGTACCGAACCGGTCAGTTCGGTGTCGTTCAGCCCGGACGGTGGCCGGGTCGCGGCGCTGGCCCGGGACAGCACCGTCCGGGTCTGGCCGGTGGGCGGCGGGGCCCCGAGTGTTGTCCTCGCCGCGGTCGGGCAGGGTTACGCCACCACCCGGCTGACGTACACCCCGGACGGTCGGCACCTGGCGTTGCTCGGCGGGGAGGAACTCACCGGCGTGCAGCTCTGGCCCGCCGTCGGCGGCACCACACCGGTGACCCTGCGTGTCCTCGGGCCGGGCCCGCTGGGTTTCACCTTCGCCCCGGACGGGGTGGTCGGCACCGTCCACTCCGACGGAACGGTACGGGTCTGGCACTGCGACGTCTGCGGGCCGGTCGACCGGCTCCTCGCCACCGCCGCCACCCGGGCGACCCGCCCGTTCGCCGACGACGAGCGGCGTACCTTCCTCCTCGGCTCAGGGACCCCGGAGCCTGGTTCCGGGAACTAGGCTTGCCGGGTGATCTTTCCTCACTCCGCGACCGGGCGGGACGTCACGTCGACCGGCACTGTCCGATCCGGAATGCTGATCCTGGCGGCGGCGATCGTCGGCTGGGCGTACACGCTGGCGGTGCTCACCCCGGCGATGCCGGTGGTGGCCCGGACCGCGCCGATGCCGGGCGGGGACGGGGAGATCTTCCTCTGGGTCGCCGAACTGCGCTGGACGGCGATCCTGCTCGCGGCGCTCGGCCTGCTCACCGTGCTCGCCGGCCGGCGTGGTGCGGCGCTCGGGCCGGTGCTGCTGACCGTACTGCTGCTCGGGGTCGACAGTGTGCTGGAGCGGTCCGGCGCCGCCGGTGGCAGCGGCCTGGCGCTGGCCCTGTTCTCGGGCGCGCTCGCGGCCGCCGCCGCCGGCTGGCTGGGCGGGCGTCTCGGCCCGGGAACCGAACTTCCCGTGGTCCGTCGTCGGCTCGCCGTGGTCGCGATCGTCGCGGCCGGCTGTGCACCGCTGCCACTGGCCCAGGGCACCCCGGCGGTCAACCACCCCTTCCTGCCGGTTGGCCTGTCGGTGCTGACCGCCGTGCTGCCGGTGCTGCTCACCGCGTTGGCGGCGGTCGCCGTGGTCGCCGCCCGGCCCCGCCGGATCCCGCTGGTGGCGGTCCTCGGGGTGGCGGCACCGCCGGCCCTGGCCCTGGCCGGTCTCGGCCTCGCCACCGGGCGGGGACTCGACCAGTCGCTGACGAGCCGGGCCACCCTGGTCGCCGTACCGCTGGCCGTGCTGGTCGTCGCCCTGCTCCGGCGGCATCCCGTCGGCCGGCCCGTCCGCACCGGGGCGCTCTGGACGACCCTCACCCTGGTCAGCGCGGTGGCCAGTCCGGTGCTGGTCATCGGCGGGGCGTTCCTCTCCATGATCACCTCGTCCATCCTGTTCGAGATCGCCGGTCGGTACTATCCGGCCGACGGCGTCTCCGTGCTCCCCGGCGCGGTCCTGCTCGCCCTCGCCGTCGGTCTGCCGCTCGCAGCCCAGCTCGTCGATGCCGCCGCCCCGGACCACCCGGGCCCGGCGACCGACGCCGGCCCACGCCCGGCACCGCCACCCGCCGTGGCCTGAACCGCCGGGACGCCGGCCCTCGTCACGCCGTCGTGCCCCTCCAGGGCCCCACCGGGGCCACGCCGGGCCCCGGCGTCGACACGTCGCTTCGTCGATGACAGTTCGCCGGGCGGTCACGGTGTCGTGGCCTGGACGGTGGAGACCTCCGCGACCGTGAGCCCATGCGGATCGCGATCGTCACGGAGTCGTTCCCGCCGGACGTGAACGGAGTGGCCCACTCGGTCGTACGGGTGGCGGAGCACCTGGTACGTCGTGGCCACCAACCGATGGTGATCGCTCCGCAGCCGGCCTCGGCCGGGCCCCGGGAACGCGCCGACCACCGGGCCCGGGACGCGGCGCTGCCGTACCTGGTGCTGCGGGTGCCGTCGGTGCCGACGCCCGGCTACCCGCAGTTCCGGCTCGGCCTGCCCGGCCGGGAACTGCCCACCGCGCTGCGCGCGCACGGCACCGACGTCGTGCACCTGGCCAGCCCGTTCGTGCTCGGTGCCCGGGGTGTGGCGGTGGCCCGGGCGCTCGGCCTGCCGTCGGTCGCCGTCTACCAGACCGACGTGGCGGCGTACGCCCGCGCGTACCGGGTCCGGGTCACCGAGGCAGCCGCCTGGCGGTGGCTGCGGTACGTGCACAACGCGGCGAACCGCACCCTCGTCCCGTCCACCGCCACCGCGACCGCCCTGCACGAGCACGGGATCCACCGGATCCGGCTGTGGCAGCGGGGCGTGGACAGCGTCCGGTTCCACCCGCACCGGCGCAGTACGGCGTTGCGGCACGCCCTGGCCCCGGACGGCGAGATCCTGGTCGGCTACGTGGGCCGGTTGGCGCCGGAGAAGCGGGTGGAGCTGCTGGCCGGGGCGAGCGAGTTGCCCGGGGTCCGGGTGGTGGTGGTCGGCGACGGTCCGGCCGCCCCGGCGCTGCGGCGGGACCTGCCGAACGCGCTCTTCCTCGGCCCCCGGCACGGCCTGCAGTTGGCCCGGATCTACGCCAGCCTCGACGTCTTCGCGCACACCGGCCCGTACGAGACCTTCGGCCAGACGGTGCAGGAGGCGATGGCGAGTGGGCTGCCCGTGGTGGCCCCGGCCGCCGGTGGGCCGCTGGACCTGGTCGAGCCGGGGCGCACCGGCACCCTGGTGCCGCCGGACGATCCGGAGGCGTTCACCACGGCGATCGCCGAGCTGGTCGCCGACCCGGGGCGCCGGGCGGCGTACGGCCGGGCCGGGCGGGACGCGGTCGGTGGCCGTACCTGGTCGGCGATCGGTGACGAGCTGATCGACCACTACCTGGCGGTACGGTCCGAGGAGACCGGAATCGACCGCACCGGTACGGCCGGCACCGGCGGCACCCGCCCCGGCCGCCTCTTCCGGCCCCGGCAGGCCGCTGCGTGACGCCACCGACCGGCCACCGCCTGACCACCTCGGCAGGCCGCCCCGAGACAACCCCGACCGGCCACCGCCTGACGGCCCCGAGCGGCCACCACGTGACGCCTCCGATGGATCGCCTCGACCACGGTCACCGGTTGTGCGGTCGGGCCGGATCGGCGGGCGCCGGGCGGATCGTCCGGTTGGCAAACTTCGTCACCGAACGTTCGGGTGGGCTGCGTACCGCGCTGCGGCAGCTCGGGGCCGGATACGCTGCCGCCGGTCACGAGCCGGTCCTGGTGGTGCCCGGTCGACACGACGGCGACGAGCTGACCGGACAGGGTCGGGTGATCACCCTGGCCAGCCCGCCCGTGCCCGGGATGGGCGGCTACCGGGTGCTGCTCGACCGGCGACGGCTCGTCCGGCTGTTGCGGGAACTCCGGCCGGACCGACTGGAGATCTCCGACCGGACGACCCTGCGCTGGGTTGGACGGTGGGCCCGTGAGCAGGGCATTCCGACCGTGATGGTGTCGCACGAGAGCCTGGCCGGGCTGCTGCGGCTGTCGACCCGGAGTTGGTCCGGCGCCGACCGGCTGGCCGACCGGCTCAACGCCCGTACCGTCGCCGGCCATGACCGGATCGTCTGCACGACCGGCTGGGCGGCGGCCGAGTTCCGCCGGATCGGCGCGCCCGACCTGCACCAGGTGCCGCTCGGGGTCGACCTCGACCATTTCCGCCCGGACCGGTACGACCCGGAACTGCGGGCCGCCCACGCCGGCACCGACGACCTGGTTCTGCTGCACTGCGGCCGGTTGTCGCCGGAGAAGCGCCCCGAGCGGTCCCTCGCCGCGCTGGCCGAGTTGCGCGCCCGGGGCGTACCGGCGGTCCTGCTGGTGGTCGGGGACGGGCCGCACCGGGACCGGTTGCGGGCCACCGCCGCGCGCGACAAGCTGCCGGTCCGGTTCCTCCGGTACGTCGCCGACCGTGACCTGCTCGCGCGGCTGCTCGCCACCGCGGACGTGGTGGTCGCGCCCGGGCCGGTGGAGACCTTCGGCCTGGCCGCCCTGGAGGCGTTGGCCAGCGGTACGCCGGTGGTGGCGAGCGCGGAGAGCGCGTTACCGGAGGTCCTCGGCGGCGCCGGGCTCGCCGCGACCGGCGGCGGGCCGGGCTACGCGGACGCGGTGCTGGCCCTGGCCGCCCGCCCGGTGTCCGAACGCCGGACGGCCGCCCGGCAGCAGGCGGAACGCTATCCGTGGTCGGCGGCGGTGGCGGGTTTCCTGGCCGCCCACGACCTGCCGGCTGTGCCGGTCACCAGCGGCGACCGGTGATCCGTTCATAGACCTCGATGTAGCGGTCCCGGGTCGCCTCGACGATCTCGGGCGGCATCTCCGGGGCCGGGCCGGTCTTGTCCCAGCCGGTGCCGACCGCCCAGTCCCGGACGAACTGCTTGCTGAGCGCGTACTGCGAACGGCCGGGCTGGTAGTTCTCCGCCCACCAGAAGCGTGACGAGTCGGAGGTGAGGACCTCGTCGCCGAGGGTCAGGGTGCCGTCCGGCGCCCAGCCGAGTTCGAGTTTCGTGTCGGCGATCAGGACACCCCGTTCGGCGGCCAGTTCGGCGCCCCGACAGTAGACGTCCAGGGTGATGGAGCGGAGCCGCTCGGCGGTCTCGGCGCCGACCTTGGCCGCGACGTCGTCGAAGGTGATCGACTCGTCGTGTTCGCCCTGCGCCGCCTTGGTCGTCGGCGTGAAGATCGGCTCGGGCAGGATCGAGGACTCGACCAGTCCGGGCGGGAGCGGGACACCGCAGACCGCGCCGGTCCGCTGGTAGTCGGCGAGTCCCGAACCGGTCAGGTAGCCGCGCGCGATGCACTCGACCGGCACCATCTCCAGCCGGCGCACCCGGATCGCCCGGCCGGCGAACTCCTCGGGCACGTCGGTCGCCGAGATGACGTGGTTCGGCACCAGGTCGGCGAGCTGCTCGAACCACCACAGGGAGAGCGCGGTGAGCAGCTTGCCCTTGTCCGGGATCGGGGTCGGCAGCGCGATGTCGTAGACCGACACCCGGTCGGAGGCGACCAGGATCAGGTCGGCGCCGTCGGCGTACACGTCCCTGACCTTGCCTGAATGCAGCAGTTCCACGCGCCCAAGTACATCACGGGATCCGGCCGGGCCCGGAACACCCCCGAACCGCCCGACGGCTCCGGTTTCGGGTAGTGGATCGGCGATCCCGGCCGGATGACCGTTGACACCCGGTGAGGCCGACTGTGTAAATGATCCGGTTGCCGTCGCAGATGACCGGTGTCGTCAGGAGCTGTCGTGCCTCTCCCCCTCCCCACCCCGACCGGCCGGACCCGGCGTCGGCTCGGCGCCGCGCTGCTCGCCGCGGTGATCGTCCTCAGCGGCTGCACCAGCCCGAAGGCCGCGCCCGGACCGGAGCGGATCGAGCTCTCCGTCTTCTGGTGGGGTGGCGACCAGCGGGCCGCGCTGACCAAGCAGGCCCTGGAGATCTACAGCCAGCGGTACCCGCACGTACGGTTCACCTTCACCTGGCAGGGCAACGCCGGCTACTACGACCGGCTCTCCACCGAGGCCGCCGCCGGCAACGCACCCGACATCTTCCAGATCGACGACAACTACCTGACCGAGTACGCCCAGCGAGACATTCTCCTGGACATGACCGAGTACGTCCGGGCCGATGTGCTGGATCTCCGTAAGTTTCCGAGCGGTCTCGCCCAGTCCAGCCAGATCGGCGGCCGGACCGTCGCCGCGGCGGGGGCGGAGAACACCCCGGGCCTGATCTACAACAAAAGCCTGTTGCAACGGCTCAACCTGCCGGAACCGCGGATCGGGATGTCCTATCCGGAGTACCTGGCCTGGGCCGAACAGGTGACGGTGGCCAGCGGCGGCAAGGTGGCCGGCACCATGGACCCGTCCGCCGACTACAAGGCGCTGTGGATGTGGCTGCGGTCGCGGCAGAAGGAACTCTACGAGGGCCGCCAGGTCGGTTTCACCGAGAACGACCTCACCGAGTGGTTCGAGTTGTGGCAGGGCGCCCGGCGCAGTGGCGCCACCCCGCCCGCCACGGTGATCCAGCCGGCGAACAGCGGCGACGTGACCAAGCAACTGGTCGCCACCGGCCGGGCGGCGGCCTCGTTCGTCTGGTCCAACCAGTTGCCGGAACTGCAGAAGCTGACCCAGGACAAACTCGGTGTGGTCAGCTATCCGGGGAAGCCGGATGCCCAGTGGGCCCGGGCCGCGATCTACTGGGCCGGCTTCCGGGGCACCCGCCACCCGGAGACCGTGGTGCACGTCATCGACTTCCTGGTCAATGACGTCACCGCCGGCGGCATCCTCGGCACCGAGCGCGGTCTGAGCGCCAACCTCGACGTCCGCAGGGTGGTGCAGGAGTCGCTGACCGACGAGAGCATGAAACTGACGGCCGACTTCGAGGCCGAGATGGCCGACCGGTTCGGGGCGGCTCCGGTGCCCCCACCGAAGGGACACTCCACGGTCAAGACGCTGCTGGTCCAGGCGGCGGAGAGCGTCCAGTTCGGGCGGGCGACTCCCCGGGAGGCCGCCGCCGCCTTCATCAGTCAGGCCAACGCCGCTCTGACCAGCTGACCGCCGGCGGCCTGGCCTCCGGCGCCGCCGGCCCCACCCATCGGTCGCGACCCGGCGGTCAGTCGCGACCCGATCGGCGGTTGCGCAGCACGACAAGCAGTGCCACCACGATCAACCCGACCACGACCAGGCAGCACACCAGGCCGAAGAGGCCGAAACCGCCCCGGGAACGACGACGCGCCGCCTCCAGGACCAGTTCGCCCGGTCCGGTCGAGGCCCAGGCCACCGCCGGTACGAGCACCGTCAACGCCGCGGCGCCGAGCACCGTGGTCAGCCGGACCCACCATCTCCTGAAAATCTCCATACCCCCATCCTCGGTGCTGGAAGCAAGTCCCGCTGGCGACGCGGCCGGGTATGCCGGCAGAACCTCCGTTCGGCGCGCCGAACCGGCGGGGCGAGCCACCAGGAAGTGACCAACACCGATACGCCGAACAGTCTGTGGGGCGCATCATAAGACACTTCTATAAGCATGTGATGTAAAACGGTGCGGTGACGGAACGAACTCCGGGACCCGGCGGCGCCGACGTCGACCCGCTCCGTACGGTCGGCAGCTTCGACCGCCTGCTGCGGCTGCTGCGCCGGCTCACCACCCCGGACGGCCTGAGTCTCACCGCCGCGTCGACGCTGTACCTGCTGGACGAGGCCGGCGCGCAGCGGATCTCCGACCTGGCGGTCGCCGAGGGGGTGACCCAGCCCGGGATGACGCAGCTGATCAGCCGGCTGGAACGGGACGGCCTGGCGCACCGACGCGGCGACCCCACCGACCGCCGGGTGGTGGCGGTGGAGATCACCGATGCCGGCCGAGAACTCGTGGCCCACCGACGTCGAGCCCGGGCCGACCGGCTGGCCGACCTGCTCGCCGACGTCACCGCCGAGGAGCGGGCGGCGATCGTCACGACCCTCGGAGTACTGGACCGACTCGCCGGGCCGCCCCGGGCCCCGGTCGACTCCGGATCCCCCGGCAACCACCACACCTCGGCCGGGCACGGGCCGACGGCCGGGGGCAACCCCTCGGTCACACCAGGAAGCGGAACACGATGACATCAACCACCGACACCGGATCCGGCGGCGGCAGCGGTCGCCCGGACGGGCGGGTACGGGGCGCGCTGAGCGGCGGGGCGGACCACCCGGGCTACAAGTGGATCGCCCTCACCAACACCACCCTGGGCATGCTGCTCGCCACGATCAACTCCTCGATCGTGCTGATCTCACTCCCGGCGATCTTCAACGGCATCCACCTCAACCCGCTGGAGCCCGGCAACGTCAGCTACCTGCTCTGGATGCTGATGGGCTACATGCTGGTCACCGCGGTCCTGGTGGTCACCCTCGGCCGGCTCGGCGACATGTACGGCCGGGTACGCATCTACAACGCCGGCTTCGCCCTCTTCACCGTCACCTCGGTGGTCCTCTCCCTCGACCCGTTCGACGGGGGCGGGGGCGCGCTGTGGCTGATCGGCTGGCGGGTGCTCCAGGCCGTCGGCGGCGCGATGCTGATGGCGAACTCGGCGGCGATCCTCACCGACGTCTTCCCCGCGAAGCAGCGGGGTACCGCCCTCGGCATCAACATCGTCGCCGGCATCGCCGGCTCGTTCATCGGTCTGGTGCTCGGCGGTCTGCTCGCCGAGTGGAACTGGCGTTCGATCTTCTGGGTGAACGTGCCGATCGGACTGCTCGGCACCGTCTGGGCGTACCGGTCACTGCGGGAGAACCGGGTCCGGGTCCGGGCCCGGATCGACTGGTGGGGCAACCTCACCTTCGCGATCGGACTCACCGTGCTGCTCGCCGGTATCACGTACGGCATCCAGCCGTACGGCGGACACACCATGGGCTGGACCAATCCGTGGGTGCTGGCCGGGCTGATCGGCGGGGTCGCGATCCTCGCGCTGTTCTGCCTGGTCGAGAGCCGGGTGGCCGAGCCGATGTTCCCGTTGCGGCTGTTCCGGATCTCCGCCTTCGCCAGCGGCAACGCGGCCAGCCTGCTCGGCTCGATCGCCCGGGGTGGCCTGCAGTTCATGCTGATCATCTGGCTGCAGGGGATCTGGCTGCCGCTGCACGGCTACAACTACGAGCAGACCCCGCTCTGGGCCGGCATCTACCTGCTGCCACTCACCATCGGTTTCCTCGCCGCCGGCCCGCTGGCCGGGGCGCTCTCCGACCGGTTCGGCGCCCGGATCTTCGCCGCCGGTGGCCTGCTGGTGATGGCGGCCTCCTTCGCCGGCCTGCTACTCATCCCGAGCGACTTCAACTACTGGGTCTTCGCCGTACTGGTCTTCCTGAACGGTCTCGGTGGCGGCCTCTTCGCCGCGCCGAACACCGCGATGATCATGTCGAGTGTGCCGGCCCGGCTCCGGGGTGCCGCCTCCGGCATGCGGGCGACCTTCCAGAACGCCGGCATGGTCCTCTCGATCGGTGTCTTCTTCTCGCTGATGGTGGCCGGGCTGGCCGGCTCGCTGCCGGGCACCCTGGAGTCCGGGCTGACCGCACAGGGCGTACCGGAGAGCACCGCGCACTCCATCGCCGGACTGCCGCCGGTCGGTACGCTCTTCGCCGCCTTCCTCGGCTACAACCCGATCGAACAGTTGCTCGGCCCAGAACTGCTCGGCACGCTGCCCGAATCGAGCGCGCACACCCTGGTCGGTCGGGAGTTCTTCCCCAACCTGATCTCCGTACCGTTCCACCACGGGTTGACCGTGGTGTTCTGGCTCGCCATCGCGATGGCGGTGGTCGGGGCGATCGCCTCACTGTTGACCACGAAGGCACCGGCGGCTGAACCGCCCACCGACCTCCCGCGCCGACCCGAGGCCGATTGACCCGACCGGCCACACGTCCACCGGACACCGGCCAGCGGGCTCAGCCGGGTACGCCCCACTGGCTGACGAGTTCGGCGAGCCGGTCCCAGGCCGGCGACGTCACGCTGGCCGAGGTCCCGACCAGCCGGGCGGCGGTCGGGTCCGGAAGCTGTTCGTCCTCGATCCCACCGTCGCGGTTGGCCATCCAGCGCCGCATCCGGTCTGCCAGCACGGGCAGGCGCGGATCCTCGGGAGCCCAGTCGAACGCCGCGTCGTACTCCAGGTAGATCCCGACACACTCCGGGTCGTCGATCGAGTCGCGCTTGCCGGCAAAGAGCGGGGCCGCCTCCTCCGGCGAGACCGAGTACAACAGGATCCAGGTGTCCCGCTCCATCCGTACCAGTCGCTCGCTCACGCCGAGCACCCGCAGTCGGTCGAGGAAGTCGGCCACCTCGGGCGGGACGAACAGCCGGTCGCCGCCGCTGAGTCGGGCGATCCGCTCGCGGGTACGGATCAACTCCTCAACCCGTTCCCGCAGGGTGCGGTCGATCTCGGCGACCGCCGCGGCGAACCGGTCCGGGTCGGCCACGAGCAGTTCCCTGACCCTGGCGAGCGGCACACCGGCTTCGGCCAGCGTCTTGATTTTGACCAGCTCGATGGCGTGGTCGGCACCGTAGCTCCGGTAGCCCGACGAGCCACGCGGTGGTTCCTTGAGCAGTCCGCGCTCGTGGTAGTGGCGGACCGCCTTGATCGTCACGCCCGCGTACCCGGCGAGCTGGCCAATGGTGATCATTTTCGTCGGTCTCCCCTCGACCAGCCCGGAAGCGAAACGTACCGCCTGTCACCCGGGTAGCGGGCTAGCGCACGGCTGTCCGGACCCGGGTGAAGAGGCGGCCGCCGAAGTCCACCCCGACGACCCCGCCGGTCGCGTCGCGGGTGAAGAAGCCGCGTTGCCCGGTCAGCCCGCCCTCGGTGATGAGGTACTCGTCGCCATCGCCCGGGAGCAGGCCCGTCGCGGCCGGCGGGTAGTCCGGGGGCGCCTCGCCCGCCAGTCCCGCGCGGATCTCCGGCCTGATCCCGACCTCGAGCGTCAGCCCCGCCCCGTCGGTCGCGATGACCAGCGCCATCGCGTCGTTCTCGTAGCGTCCCGCGATCTCGGCGGCGCGCCCCGCGTCGTACGGAACCGGCTCCGGGTCCCGGTCGACCACCCCGAGGTAGTGCGCGAGCGCCCAGCGCACCACGGCCTGGTTGAACGGAGTACCGTCCGGACCGGCGTTGGCGAACGAGACGACCGCGAAGTCACGCCCAGGAACGGTGAGCAGTTCGGCGAACTGGCCGTCCGACGACCCAACATGCCCGGCAGTACGGACGCCGTCCACGTCGCGCAGGAACCAGGCGATGCCGAGGGCCTGGCCGGCGCTGCTGCCCCGCAGCGCCACCGTCGGCTCCGTCATGCTCCGCAGCAGTTCGGCGGGGAGGACCCGCTCGCCGCCTTCGGCGCGTCCGTCGCCCAGGTGGAACCGGGCCCACCGCAGCTGGTCACGCACCGAGGACGCCAGACCCGAGCCGGGGTTGTTGCCGCGTCCACCCGGCCGCCACGGCCGCGCGATGGAGAGCCTGCCGTCCTCGCCACGGTTGTGCCCCACGGCGAACCGCCGGGTCATCACGTCGAGGGGGGCGAAGAGGCTGTGCGACAGCCCCAGCGGCTCGGTGAGCAGCGAGGCGACGGCTTGCTCATACGTCAGGCCCGTGACCTTCTCCACGATCCGGCCGGCCAGGTTGTAGCCGGCCTGACTGTACGAGACGCGGGTGCCGGGCGGCGCGATCAGCTTCAGGTCGGCCAGCCGCGCCACGTAGCCGGCCAGTGCGTCGTTCCCCTCCCCGGGCTCCACGATGACCGACCAGTCCAGTCCCGACGTGTGGTTGAGCAGTTGCAACACGGTGACCTCCGCCGCGGCCCGCTCGTCGGCGAGCGCCAGCTCGGGGACGTACCTCCGCACCGGCGCGTGCAGGTCGACCCGCCCTTGGGCGACGAGGCACATCAGCGCGCTCGCCGTGTAGGTCTTCGTGACCGAGCCCAGCGCGAACAGCGTGTCCGGGTCGACCGCGACGGGGTTCTCGACGCTCGTCACGCCGTGGCACGCGTAGACCTCCCGGCTCTCCACCCAAACTCCGACGGCCGCGCCCGGGATGCCGAACCTCGTGGCGGTCGCCGCGACGAATTCGGAGAGCGTGTCGTGTGACATTCGGTTTCCTTCCGTCCTCTGCGCGCCGGGTGCCGAGCCGGCCACGACCTCCCCGTGCCGGCTCGCTCCGTGTTTCCGCGCGTTCCTGCCACGAATGCTCGGACCCTGCCCCAGGGGCAAGGTCAAGCCTGGTGGGACATCTCCTGTACGGAATCACCTCGGGCGCCCGGCAGAGACGGCACGTTGATCGGTGCGAACCGGGTGCCGTCGGCGTGACCGCCGGCCAGGGGGTCGCCACGGCGGGAATGTGCGGGCCGCGTCGATCGGTACGGGATCGGGCCGTGGTCCACCCGAACGGTGCGACACCGGCCCGGACGACGACCGCCCGCCCGCCCGCCCGCAGCTCACCTGCTGACCAATTGCTCGGCAAAAAATCAGAGCCCGCCTCCCTGACCTGCGGGAGACGGGCTCTGATTTTGATGCTTTTCTCGTAGCGGGGACAGGATTTGAACCTGCGACCTCTGGGTTATGAGCCCAGCGAGCTACCGAGCTGCTCCACCCCGCGTCGGCCTGTTAACCCTAGCGCACACCGCCCATCGCCCGCAAAACGAGGGCAGAACTGCCCGTACAGAGCCGACCGGGCCCGGCGACGGAGGCCCCAGCGCTCGGAAACAGCCCACACGACAACGGCCCCCCGGACGATTCCGAGGGGCCGTTGTCGTGTTCAGTAGCGGGGACAGGATTTGAACCTGCGACCTCTGGGTTATGAGCCCAGCGAGCTACCGAGCTGCTCCACCCCGCGTCGGCTCGTAGAGGTTAGCCCAGCCGGCCCCGCCAAGGCAAAACGATTCCGGAATCGGCACCGGCGGCCGCCGAGGGCGACCGCCGGTGTTGATTCCTCCCGATCGACAAGACTCAGCGAGGATTGTTGTTACCGGGACTCAGCTGCCCGGCGACGGTGGCGCGGTCGGCGTACCACCCGCCGGTGAACCCGTCGGGGTCGGCCCGGCAGCGGGCGTCGCCGCCCGCTGGGCCGCCTGGAACTCGTTCATCGCGTCGTCCAGCGCCTTCAGCGCCCGGCCGTACCGCTCGAAGTCGCCCGAGGTCTGGGCGGCCTTCACCTCCGCGATCGCAGTCTGCACCTTGGTCGCGGCGGCGGTCAGCTCCGGCGTCAGCGACGGGGTGTTGTCGCCCGGCGGCGGTGACGGCGGCGGGTTGGTGTTGTCGCCGGGCGGCGGAGGCGGCGGAGTGCCGGTGTTGGCCTCCTTCGCCTGCCGGACGAGGTCCTTGACCCCCTCCTCCAGGCTGTTGGCCAGCGCCACGTACTGGCCACCGTCGCCGTACGAGATCAGCACCCGCTGCAGCAGCGGATAGGCGTTCTGCTGGTTGCTCTTCACGTACACCGGCTCGACGTAGAGCATGCCGTTGCCGAACGGCAGGGACAGCAGGTTGCCGTACTGCACCTGCGCCTGGTTCGAGGTGAGCAGGTTCAGCTGCTGTCGGATCGTCGCGTTGTTGGTCATGTTCTGGTGCACCTGCACCGGCCCGGAGACCGCCGTCTGGTCGGGCAGTTCCAGCACCTCCAGCCGGGGCTGGCCGTCGACGTACGACCCACTGATCAACGCGGCGAGGTTCTGCCGGCCGGCCGGGGTGACCGCGGAGGTGAGCTGGAAACGCGGCGCCTCCTGCTCCGGGAACTGGGTCAGCAGGTAGTACGGCGGCTGCCGCTTACCGCTGTCCGGCGCGTCCGGAGCGTTCGGCACCTCCCAGAAGTCCTGCCCGGTGAAGAACTCGCCCGGGTTTGTCACGTGGAACCTGGCCAGCAGGTTCCGTTGCACCTTGAACAGGTCCGCCGGGTAGCGGAAGTGCGCCGCCAGGTCGGCCGGGATCTCCGACTTCGGGATCACCAGGTCGCCGCCGAACGCCTTGTTCCAGGCCTTCAGCACCGGGTCCTTGTCGTCCATCTGGTAGAGCTTGACCGTGCCGTCGTACGCGTCGACGGTGGCCTTGACCGAGTTCCGGATGTAGTTGATGTTCTCCCGGGCCAGCTCGAAGGTGCCGAGGCCGGTCAGCTCGTCGGCCGTCTCCTCCTGCAGGTTCACCTGGTGGGCGTACGGGTAGGTGGCGGCGGTGGTGTAACCGTCGACGATCCACTGGATCCGCCCGCCGATCACCGCCGGGTACGGGTCGCCGTCCAGGGTGAGGAACGGCGCCACCTTCTCCACCCGGTCCCGGGGGTTCCGCACGTAGAGCAGCTTGGAGTTGTCGTTGACCGCGCCGGAGAGGACGAAGTTCGGCTCCTGCTCCTTGATCGAGTAGAGCAGTCGGCGACCGAACGAGCCGATGTCGACGCCGCCGGCGCCGGTGTAGGTGTAGGTCTGCTCGCCGCCCTCGCCGGTGGGCCGGTCGAACTCGACGTGGCGCTCCGGGTCGGTCTGGCCGACGATCGCGTAGTCGGCGTCGTCCATCTGCTCGCCGTAGTAGATCCGCGGCTGCTCGGCGACGATCTGCTCGGCCGCCGAGGAGCAGCCCTCCTGGCGCTGGTCGCCGAGGAAGCCGGAGACGAAGTACGGCTGACCGCCACAGACCACCCGGTTGGCCGGCGCGCTCACCATGCCGTACCCGTGGGTGTAGATGGTGTGCCGGTTGATCCAGTTGCTCTGCTGGTCGGTCAGCTTCAGGTAGTTGATCTCGCGCATGCCGACCACGACGTCCTGGGTCTTGCCGCCGATCTGGTACCTGTCGATGTCCAGCTTCTCGCCGAAGTCGTAGAAGCTCCGCACCTGCTGCGCCAGGGTGTACGTCTCGGAGACCAGCTGCGGGTCGAGCAGCCGGACGTTCGGCACCACCGTGGTGTCGGTGGCCAGGTTCTCCGGCGGCCGCAGGTTCGACGCGCTGTAGGGCGAAACCTTACTCTCGGTGAGACCGAAGGCGTCCCGGGTGGCCTGGATGCTGCGCTCGATGTAGAGCGCCTCCTTGTCCCGCACGCTCGGCCGGACCTCGAAGGTCTGCACCGCCCACGGGTAGATTCCGCCGATCGCCACCGCCGAGATGCCGAGCAGGGCGAGCGAGATGCCCGGCCAGACCAGGTTCCGCATCACCGCGTTGGAGAAGACGATGATCGCGACCGCGACCACGATCGAGATGTACGCCAGGATCTCCTTCGCCGGCAGCAGGGCGTTGATGTCCGCGTAGCCGGCGCCGTAGAGATCCACACCCTCGTTGAACTCGAGCAGCATGGCCCGCCGGTCGAGCACGTACGCCACGGCCTTGAGCAGCACGAAGACCGCCACGAGGGTGGTCAGGTGGGCCCGGGCGGCGTTTGTCATCCGGTCGCCGACACCCTGCAGCCGTACCCCGCCGAAGATGTAGTGCACCGCCAGCGAGCCGATCACCGCCAGCACCACCGCGGTGAAGCCGACCCCGAGCAGGTAGCGCAGGAACGGGAACTGGAAGACGTAGAAGCCGACGTCGATGTTGAACTCGGGGTCCCGTACCCCGAAGTTCTGGGAGTTGCGGAAGAGCATCCACTGACCCCATCGGGTCTGTGCGGAGAGGCCGGCGAAGAGCCCGACGACAACCCCGATCGCCGCGAGCCAGGCCCCGATCCGGGGCGCCAGGACCGAGCGGTACCGCTCCAGCGTCACCTGTTCCGGCGAGTTCGGCCGCAGCAGCGGACGGAGCCGGTAGGCCAGCCACATGTTGCCGGCCACCAGCAGTGCCATCGCCAGACCGACCGCGACGAAGAGCAGGATCCGGGTGACCAGCACGCCGGAGAAGACCTCGGTGTAGTCGACCTCCTGGAACCAGAGCCAGTCGGTCCACGCCTGCACACCCCAGCCGAGCAGGGTGAGCAGTAGGAACACCCCGAGGAGTACGCCCACGGTGACGCGGCCGCGCCGACTCATTCTTGGTAGGGGGCTGCTACGCATGACCACTGTTGGCTCCGCACGTTCGGAAGTGACCGGCTCTGATCAGGCACCTAGACTACGGGGTATTCCTGAATACGATCGGTCCCCTACCACCACCGGTCGGTTCAGCACTTCGGCGGCTGCCCACCCGCCCGGATGGTGGCCAACGCGGCGAGCGCGTCCTGCAGGGTCCCGATCCGGGCCATCGGCAGTCCCGGCTGGGCGTTGCGGACCGCCTCCGCACAGTTGTCGGCCGGCACCAGGAAGTACGTCGCACCGGCGTGCTTCGCCCCGACGAGCTTCTGCGGGATCCCGCCGATCGGCCCGACCTGACCCTCGTCGTTGATCGTGCCGGTGCCGGCGATGATCCGGCCACCGGTCAGGTCCTCGGGGGTGAGCTTGTCGACGATGCCGAGGGCGAACATCAGGCCGGCGCTCGGGCCACCGATGTCGCCCAGGTCGATCTTCAGCTCGAACGGGTGCGGCTGCTGCTGCTCGATTTCGACGCCGATCCGGGGCGGTCCGCCGTCGGTGGACCGGGTCACCACGGTCGCGGTGGCGTCGGCGCCGTCCCGGGTGTAGCCGATCGTCAGCGTGCTGCCCGCCGGCTTGGCCTGCACCAACCGGGTCAGCGTGCCGGCGGTCGGCACCGGCTGCCCGTCGACCGAGGTGATGACGTCCCCGGCCTTCAGGACGCCGTCCGAGGCACCGCCCGCGACGACGTTCTTGACGGTCACCCGTACCGGGAACCCGAGTTCGCGCAGCGCCGCGGTCTCGGCACTGGTCTGCGACGCGGCGAAGTCCTCGGCGTTGCGCTGCTCGACCTGCTGCTGCGTCTCCCCCGGCGGGTAGATCAGCTCGTACGGCACCACGGCCTCGTCGGAGGAGAACCAACCGGCGATCGCGGTGATCAGTTTGACCTCGGGCTGGACGCCGACCGTGGTGAGCCGCAACTGCCCGGCGGAGGTGGAGGTCTCCCGGCCGGACACCTGGATCACCTCCTTGTCGTCCTGCCGGCCCAGGGTGTCCACCGTCGGGCCGGGGCCGAGTACGACGTACGGGATCGGGGCCGCGAGCAGACCGAGGCTGAGCAGGGCGGTGATCACCGCACCGAGCAGAACCGTGACACCGCGACGTCTCATAGGCCGAAGCGTACCGAGCGGCGGCTGGCCGCCCGCCGGGTGAACCCGTCTCTTCCCCGAGCCGGGGTGGGTGGGACAGCTCAGGGTTTTCCCGGGTTCACTGTCGGCGCAACACCGGGGCGGGCGTACGGAGGTTCGGCGCGCGTACCGTGGACGGGTGCCTGATATTCCGTTCGGCTTCGCCCTGCCGGGTGGTCAACCGCCCGACCCCAACGACCCGCGGCAGATGCAGCAGTTCATGGCCCAGCTGCAGCAACTGCTCGCCGCGCCGGGCAGCGGCCCGGTCAACTGGGACCTGGCCCGCCAGGTCGCGGCCAGCCAGCTCGCCGCGGCCGGCGACCCGGCCGTGACGCCGTACGAGCGCAACGCGGTCGAGGAGGCGCTCCGCCTCGCCGACCTGTGGCTCGAACCCGCCTCGGCACATCCCTCCGGCATCCGTCTCTCGGTGGCGTGGAACCGCAACGAGTGGATCTACCGGACCCTCGACGTCTGGCGGAAGCTCTGCGACCCGGTCGCCGGGCGGATGGTCGGCGCGATGGGTGACCTGGTACCGCCGGAGGCCCGGGCGCAGCTCGGCCCGATGCAGTCCATGCTCAGCACGCTCGGTGGGGCGTTGTTCGGCGGACAGCTCGGGCAGGCGCTCGGCTCGCTCGCCGCCGAGGTGCTCTCGGCCGGTGACATCGGCCTGCCGCTCGGCCCGGCCGGCACGGCCGCGCTCGTCCCGGCCAACATCAAGGAGTACGGCGAGGGCCTGGAGCTGCCCGAGGACGAGGTACGCCTCTACGTCGCCCTGCGTGAGGCGGCGCACCAGCGGCTCTTCCAGCACGTGCCCTGGCTGCGCGGCCACGTCCTCACCGCCGTCGAGATGTACGCGGCCGGCATCACGGTGAACCGGGAGGCGATCGAGGAGGCGATGGGCCGACTCGATCCGACGAACCCGGAGTCGATGCAGACGCTGGCCGTGGAGGGGATCTTCACCCCGGAGGACACCCCGGCGCAGAAGGCCTCGCTGACCCGGCTGGAGACCACCCTCGCCCTGGTCGAGGGCTGGGTGTGCCACGTCGTGGACACCGCCGCGGCGGGCCGGCTGCCGAACGTCAACCGGCTCAGCGAGGCGTTCCGCCGCCGTCGGGCGGCCGGCGGTCCGGCGGAGCAGACGTTCGCCGCGCTGGTCGGGCTGGAGCTGCGTCCCCGCCGGCTGCGGGAGGCGGCGGCACTGTGGGCGGCGTTGACCGAGCACCGGGGCATCGCCGGACGGGACGCTCTCTGGGGCCACCCGGACCTGCTGCCCGGCGAGTCGGACTTCGCCGACCCGGACGCCTTCGCCCGCTCCCAGCTCGACCTCGGTGACCTCGACGACTTCGACTTCACCGTGCCCGGCCCGGCCGAGCCGGGCCAGGACCGGCCCGCCGGGTCCGCCGGGTCCGCCGGGTCCGCCGAGGACCGTACCGACGAGCCGGGGCCGGGGCAGTCCGACAGGCCGGACGAGTCCGACGGGCCGGGCGCCGCCGGTTCCGGTAGGCCGGAGTAGGTCTCGGGGCAGGGCCGGCCGGGAAACCGGCCCGTCCTGCCCACCCGCCTGCCCGGTTCAGCGGCCGAGCAGCATCCGGGTGGTGTCCCAGCCCTCGACGGCCGGGTCGAGGGTGGCCAGGTCCGCCGCGCCCCGGAGACGCCGCCAGCCCGGGCTGACCGCGACCTCGGCCGGTCGTGGGGCGGCGCCCCGGATGAGGCGGACGTCGGCGACGTCCAGATCGATCTCGGGCAGCCAGTCCGGTGCCGGTAGCCGGGCCGCCACCCCGAGCAGGCCCGGTTCCGGACCGAGCGCGGGCGCGAGCACGACCGTACGGGTGGTCAGCGGGCGAAGCAGCTTGCCGAGCAGCAGCCCCGGCACGTCCGGTGCGTCGGCGGCGACGACGGCCGCCTGGTCGTAGCCGTCCTCGGCGGCGGCGGCGAGCACCGCGCCGACCCGGTTGGTCGCGAGGTCGTAGACGGGCATGCCGGGCCATCCGATCGCGTCGGCCAGGGCCCGGTCGGCGGCGGTGGCGGCGATCGCGGCGTCCACCCCGTTGAGGGTGGCGACCAGGTCGACCACGTCCTCGGCGAGCGCGGAGCGCCAGCGCGCCGGTTCGGTCCCCGGCGGCGCCCAGGGGACGGGTCCGAGCATCACCACGATCACACGGCGGGCCACCGCCCGACCCTAGTACGGCCCGACGACGGCCCGGACGCCGGCGGCCGGACAGGCCCGGCGGCCCAACCGGCGGCTCAGTCGGCCAGTTCGATGCCGGCGGCGGCCGCGACACCCTCCAGGTAGCCCCGGGCCCGCTCGGTCTTCGGGTAACGGCCGACCAGGGCCCAGAATCGTGCGTTGTGGCTCGGCACCACGAGGTGCGCCAACTCGTGCAGCAACACGTAGTCGATCACCCAGTCCGGCATTTCCTGGATCCGGTGGGAGATCCGAATGGTCCGGTCGGCGGGCGTACACGAACCCCAACGCCCATTCTGATTCGTCACCCAGCGGACGCTCGCCGGGACCGCAGCCCGCCCGTGTTCGCTGAGGTAGCGGTCGATGAGTCGACGGGAGCGGAGCAGGAGTTCCTCGTCGGAGCGACCGGCCCGTTCCTCGCGGGCGGCGAGCCGGGCGAGCATCCGGTCCACCCACTCGCTCTCCTCGGCCCGGGAGAACTGGTCGGGGATGAGCACCACGACGCGCTCGCCGTCCCGATAGGCGGACACCGTCCGGCGCCGACGCTGACTGCGCCGTACCTCGACGACCGGCTTGCGCAACCCCGCCATTACCGGTCCGCGCCGCCCCGGGTTTCGTTCACGATGGAAAACTAATGCTTACCAACCAGGGGACCGCAAGAGTCAACACGGAGATTGCCGCCGGAAAAATACCGGTTAGCCCTGAACCGTCCGGAAAAAATTCATTAAGATGATCGTCCCGCGAGCACCGAGCGGGTCTGCGGCGGCTCTGCCGGACCGCGTCGCCCACGGTAGACGATCATGCTGGACCGATGTTTCCAGCCCCCCGGACGGCCGTTCGACGCGGTTCATCCGGCGTGTCCCTGCGAAACTGACTTATCCGACCTATTCCGGCATGCACACTCTGGTCGTCGGCTTCCTCACAGTGTCGACAGATTGCTGACATGGAACTGCCCAGATCTGGGTAGGGTCCGCGGACCGGCGGTCACAGCGGTGGCCGCGGAGAAACCCCAGCGCTGGCGCCTACGTGGCCCGCCGCCGGGCGCACGTCAGGCTCGAAAGAGCCGACGAAAGAGACGAGGAGGGCACCGTGGCCGAAAGGGCCCAGACCTACAACGGTTACTGCGTCAAGTGCAAGGAGAAGCGTGACTTCGAGGGCAACGTCGAGGTTTCCAAGACGGGCATGAACATGGCCAAGGGCAAGTGCCCGGTCTGCGGCACGACCGTCAACCGGATCCTGGGCAAGGCCAAGGTCTGACCTCGACAGGACGCGAGCTGCGGGAAGGGGTGGCGAACAGCCACCCCTTCCCGCTTTCCAGCCCACCGGCTGTCGCGGTACGGACACCGGACAACATGTCCACGCGGCGACAAAAGTTACCTACGGGTTGTGGAAAACCTGTCAAATCCTGTGGATAGAGCGGTGCGCAGCGCCGGTACGTTGTGGACAACGGCCGGTACGCCGAACCGACGCGGTGACAGCGTGTCACGCCATGACCCGAAACGTGCTGCCCCGACCCACCCTGCTGCCCGGCCTCGCCCGTCTCTGGCGGGACCGGCACACCCTGCAACTGGGCCTCGACCCCCGCCGTGCGGTCCTGGTCGAGCTGGCCAACCCGGCCACCGCCCGGCTCCTCGACCTGCTCGACGGCACCCGGAGTGAGCGGGCCGTCCTGGAGCACGCCGACAACATCAACGTCACCCGGGACGACGCCCGTACCCTGATCGACACCCTGCGGGCCGCCGGCCTGGTCGTCGCCGGGCACACCCTGTTCCCCACCGACCTCGCCGAGCCGGTACGCCAACGCCTCGCCGCCGAGGCCGCCGCCCTCGCCCTGCGCGGACCGGACACACCCGGCACCCCCGCCCAGCTCCTCCGCCGCCGGGCAGCCGCCCGGGTCGTGGTGACCGGTCCGGGCCGGCTCGCCGCCCCGCTCGCGATCGCCCTGGCCCAGGCCGGGATCGGCCACGTCCACCCCGACCTGGCCGGTCCGGTCCTCCCGACCGACTCCTCCGGCGGTGGACTCCCCGCCTCCGACGTACGCCGACCGCGCGCCACGGCCGTCGCCGAGGCGATCGTCCGCTGCATCCCCGGCACCGACACCCGGCCGCTGCGACGCGGAGACGCCGACCTGGTGGTCCAGGTCGGCGCCGACCGGCCCGCCGGGCTGCTCGCCGCCGGTTTCGCCCAGCGGCGACAGGCTCACCTGCTGCTCGACCTGCGGGACGGCACACCGGTCGTCGGTCCCCTGGTCCCGGTCTCCGGCTCGCCCTGCCTCAACTGCCTGGACCTGCACAGACAGGACCGCGACCCCGGCTGGCCCGGGCTGGCCGCCCAACTGGCCGGTGGCACCACGCCGGAACCCTGTCTGACCGTCAACCTGATCAGCGCGGTCGGCTACACCGTCGCCGAGGTACTCGCCTTCCTCGAGGGCGGCGCCCCGGAGACGGTCGGTGGGGCGGTGGAGCTGCCCTGGCCGGGCCGGGTCCGGCGACGTACCTGGCCACCCCACCCGGCCTGTGGCTGCGGTCGCCGCCGCCCACCGGGTCGGTAGTCGGGGTGGCAGCCCGCTGGGCCCGGCAGCCCGACGCCGGGGTGGCTGAACCACCGTCCGGTGGGCCGACTGGCGGCTTCCGGCAATAGCACGATCCCGCCCACGGCGTGACGAAACCGCCCTGCGCACCGGGCCAGCTGCGAAAACGGGCACCATCGCTGGCAGGACGTGGCCCGAGCCACCTGCCGACGGCGGCCGCAACGGCGTCGCGTCGGTAACAATGATCTGGTGACCGACATCCCGCGCCGTGCCGTCTCCCGGACCGCCAAGCTCGCCGCTCTGCCGCTCGGCTTCGCGGGCCGGACCGTGCTCGGCGTCGGCAAGCGGGTGACCGGGCTCGCCTCCGAGGTGATCTCGAACGAGATCCAGCAACGCACCGCCGAGCAACTGTTCAGCGTCCTCGGGCAGCTCAAGGGCGGTGCGATGAAGTTCGGCCAGGCCCTGTCGGTATTCGAGGCGGCCCTGCCGGAGGAGATCGCGGCACCGTACCGGCAGGCGTTGACCAAGCTCCAGGAGGCGGCGCCACCGCTGCCGGCCGCCAGCGTGCACAAGGTGCTCGCCGAGCAGCTCGGGCCGGACTGGCGGTCGTACTTCCTCGAATTCGACGACAAACCGGCGGCGGCCGCGAGCATCGGGCAGGTGCACCGGGCGATCTGGAAGACCGACGCCCCGGTCCCGCCCGCCGGTCGGCGCCGGGGCGGTAGAACCCGTGCCGGGGCCGCCGGCCAGGAGGAGACGACGCCGACCGGTCGGCCGGTGGCGGTCAAGGTGCAGTACCCGGGTGCCGGGCCGGCGCTGCTCTCCGACCTCAAGCAGCTGTCCCGGCTCGGCGCCATGTTCCGGGCCATCCAGCCCGGCCTGGACATCAAGCCGCTGCTCAGCGAGCTCCGCGAACGGATCAGCGAAGAACTCGACTACCAGCTGGAGGCGGAGAGCCAGCGCGCTTTCGCCGCCGCGTACGCCGACGACCCGGAGATCTTCGTCCCCGGTGTGGTGGCGGCCGCGCCCCAGGTCCTGGTGACGGACTGGGTCGAGGGAAAGCCGCTGTCCCAGATCATCGACTCCGGTACGGAGGCCGAACGCGACCAGGCCGGCCGGCTGATGGCCACCCTGCACTTCTCCGCGCCGATGCGGGCCGGGCTGCTGCACGCCGACCCGCACCCGGGCAATTTCCGACTGCTCCCGGACGGTCGACTCGGGGTGATCGACTTCGGGGCGGTGGCCCGACTCCCCGGCGGGCACCCGGAGCCGATCGGCCGGCTGGTCCGGCTGGCCCTGGCCGGCGAGGCCGACGCCGTGGTCGCCGGGCTGCGCGAGGAGGGCTTCATCCGGGTCGACAACCCGATCGACGCCCAGGCCGTACTCGACTTCCTGATGCCGATCCTGCAACCGCTGTCGGTCGAGGAGTTCCGGTTCACCCGTGCCTGGCTGCGGGTCGAGGCGGCCCGGATCGCCAACCCCCGGTCGCCCGCCTACCAGCTGGGTCGGCAGCTCAACCTGCCCCCCTCGTACCTGCTGATCCACCGGGTCACCCTCGGTTCGATCGGGGTGCTCTGCCAACTGGAGGCGAAGGCGCCGTACCGGGGCATCGTGGAACGCTGGCTACCCGGATTCGCCCCGGTGCCCTGAACCAGACTGTGCCAGGCCGGCCAAATCAGGCCCGGTCGGGGCAGTCAGGCCAGCTCGGGTCGGACGTGGCGAGGGGCCCGTCGCCGGTGGATCTCTCCACCGCGACGGGCCCCTCGGTCATCTCGGCTCGACGGTTCGTCAGGTCGGCGGGCACACCCGCCGACGGGATCTGTTACAGGCTGCCCAGATCGCGCGCGGCCCGGCGGCGGGCCTCGATGGCGATCGTACGGGCAGAACGGGTTGCCTCAGTGCTCGTGATGGTGCGACCGGCCTGAGGCCGCCGCATTCGGGCCCGGGACAACGCTTCGTGGATGAGATACATCTTCGGTACTCCGCTCAGGGTGGGCAGGGCTTGATTGGTCGACGTCGCCGCGGTTACCTCGGCGACCCGGGGTGCCGGAGCGAATCCGGCGGTCGTACGGATCGGGTTCATGTCAGGCCGCCAGCCGGACCGTGTTGCGCGACTCGGCGAGCCCGTTGGCCGCCAGCCGCGCCTGGGCCTCGACCCGGAGCGCCGCGTCCCGGGCGACGTCCTCCTTGCGCGGACGGCCACGGGGCCGCTTGCGCGGAACAACCGCGCCACGCTCGAAGATCTCGCCGCCCCAGACACCCCACGGCTCGGCCCGCTCCACCGCACCGGCCAGGCACTCGACGCGCAGCGGGCAGTCCCCGCAGAGCGACTTGGCCAGCTCCAGCTCGGCAGGCGAGTCGGCGAACCACAGGTCAGGGTCGAACTTCCGGCAGGGCAGGTTCGCCTCCCACTCGACGTTCGCGTCGAGGGTGGCCAACGCCAGACTCATCGCCCGGTCACCTCTCTCTCGTTCCGATCTCGTAGATCGCAGTTCCGACGTACTGCTGTAGTGCGGAAATAACTAAGGCCGCGGATCCCGGTGTACGGGTTCCGCGGCCTCGAGGTGAGCCGGCAGGTCTGTGCTAGACCGGTCTCCCTCGAGGTGGAACCCCGCTGACATCCATCCGCTTGACGCCGACCCGGATGCCATTGCCCGTGAATCCACTGGTCCCCTGGCGCTCGACGGACACGCGGGCCTGACCCAGCTCGGCCTGGGTCGAGACCTGGTGCGCCGGCGAAAGCCGTGGGGTGTCGGCGGCCAGGATGCACCGGGCCTCCGACAGCGGAGCGAGGACAGCGGGCAGCGCCCACGGTCGCTCGACGAGATACGTCTTCGTCACCATGGGACTCGCCTCCTGACTCTCACTCGTAACCAACATCGGACTCAAACCCCTCGTGAGCAGCCGGAAAGCCGCCGCTCTCAAAGGTGTGCCATGAGGCTATGCCTCCCCCGGGGGCGAGGGCAAACGATTTACGGCTGGATTACAGAACTTTCTTCCGGGGCCGCTCCGCCGTCCTCCGGACCGGCCGCCATCAGCACGTCGTCGACCTCGGACCCATCGATCAACGCGAGTACCGCGTCGCCGTACAGGCCGAGTTTGCGGGGACCGATGCCGGCGATGGCGAGCAGCTCCTCCGACCGGGACGGACGCCGCTCGGCGAGCGCCAACAGGGTGGCGTCGGTGAAGACCACGTAGGCGGGGACCTTCTGCGCACCGGAGACCCGGCTGCGCCACTCGCGCAGCCGCTCGTAGAGCCCCTCGTCCAGGTCCGACGGGCAGTCCGCGCACCGGCCCAACTTCCGGTCCGCCCCGGCGAGCAGGGTCGCGCCGCAGACCCGACACGAGACGACCACCCGCCGACGGTCGGCTTTCCGACCGCTCCCGGCGCCCTCCGACGTACGCCCACCGCCCGGCCGGCCACCGCCGGACCGGTCGAACTGGGGCAGGAACCGGCACGGACGCCGGGACCGGCCGCCCGGCGAGCGGGCCAGTCCGTACGACAGCCAGAGCCACTCCCGGGCCCGGGTGACCCCGACGTAGAGCAGCCGCCGTTCCTCCTCGACCTGCTCCGGTGTGCGGGCGTAGCTGGTCGGCAGGGTGCCGTCGGAGAGCCCGACCAGGAACACCGCATCCCACTCCAGTCCCTTGGCCGAGTGCAGCGAGGCCAGGGTCACCCCCTCGACCGTCGGTACGTGCTGCGCGGCGGCCCGCCGGGCCAGCTCCTCGTTGAAGTCCGCCAACGAGGCCGGCCGTTCGACAGTGGCTGCCTCACCGATCGGCAGGACGGCCGGGCTGGCCGCGTACTCCTCGGCGAGCTGGACCAGCGCGGCGAGCGCCTCCCAGCGTTCCCGGGCGGCACCGCCGGACGGGGGTTGATCCGGTGCCCAGCCGACCGCGGTCAGCGCCTCGACCACGGCCGGCACCAGCGGGGTGTCCCCCGGTGTGCTCCGGGTCGCCGCCCGGAGCGCGACCAGCGCCTGCCGGACCTCGGCCCGTTCGAAGAACCGCTCCGCACCCTGGACCTGGTACGGCACCTCCGCCTCGGCCAGCGCCTTCTCGTACGCCTCGGACTGGGCGTTGGTCCGGAACAGGACCGCGATCTCCCGGGCCGGTGTGCCGGCGGCGATCAGCTCCCGGCACCGGACCGCGACCGCGGCGGCCTCGGCCGGCTCGTCGGGGAAGATCCGCACGTCCGGTTCGGGGCCCGGCGGGCGCTGTCCGACCAGTTCCAGTCGCAGCCGGGCCTCGGCGCCGCTGGCCTGTCGGATCACCGCGTTGGCCAGTCCGACCACCTGCGGCGTCGAGCGGTAGTCCCGGACCAGCCGGACCACCACCGCGTCCCGGTGGTGGCGGGGAAAGTCGATCAGGTGGCCGGAGGTGGCGCCGGTGAACGAGTAGATCGTCTGGCTGGCGTCGCCGACCACGGTCAGGTCCTCCCGGCCGCCGAGCCAGGCGTCCAGCAGCCGTTGCTGCAGCGGGTTCACGTCCTGGTACTCGTCGACGACAAAGTGCCGGTACTGGGTCCGGATCTGCTCGGCGACGTCCGGGTGTTCCTCGATCCCCCAGACCGCGGCCCGCAGCATGTCCTCGAAGTCGATCACCCCGTTGGCCCGTTTCGCCTTCTCGTAGGCGGTGAAGACCTCGGCGACCTTCGCCGGCTCGAACGGGGTCTCCCGGGTGGCCTTGGCCGCCGCGACCACGTACTCCCCCGGCTCGACCAGCGACGACTTGGCCCACTCGATCTCGCCGGCCAGGTCCCGGGCGGCGGCCCGGTCGGTACGCAGCCCGGCCCGGGCGGCGGCCAGGGTGACCAGCCGCACCTTGCTGTCCAGCAGTTCGGGCATCTCCCGGCCGGCGAGCAGCCGGGGTGCGAAGTAGCGGACCTGGCGCAGCGCGGCGCCGTGGAACGTCCGGGCCTGCACCCCCGGCACCCCGAGCCCACCGAGCCGGGCCCGCATCTCGGCGGCGGCCCGCGCGGTGAAGGTGACCGCGAGCACATGCCGGGCGGCGATCTCACCGCTACGCACCCGGTACGCGATCCGGTGGGTGATCGCTCTGGTCTTGCCGGTGCCGGCGCCGGCCAGGATGCAAACCGGCCCGGCCGGCGCGGTCACCGCCGTCCGCTGCTCCGGGTCGAGCCCGGCCAGGATCCGTTCCAGGTCTGAGTCAGCCGCCACAGCTAGGAATCATGGCAGCCCCCGCCGACGTTGCACCTTTAGCCTGTGTGATCGACATCCCGTCCGATCCGATGTCCGGCCGACCCCCATCGGCCCGACCTGGCCCGACGACACGCACACCGCGGAGGTCCCGACGATGTTGACGATGTATTCCACGTCCTGGTGCGGTTACTGCCACCGGCTGAAGTCGCAGTTCGACCGGGAGGGCATCGGCTACCAGGTGGTGGACATCGAGCAGGACCCGGCGGCCGCCGAGTACGTGATGAGCGTCAACGGTGGCAACCAGACGGTGCCGACCGTCCGGTTCCCGGACGGCACCGCGCTGACCAACCCGTCGATCGTCGACGTCAAGAAGCAGCTGGCCGCGCTCGCCGGAAACTGACCTGTCCGGAAGGCCCCTTCCTGTCGCAACGTGCAGAGGAAGGGGCCTTCCCGACCGCCCGTCCGTTCAGCGCTGCCCGCCGGTCGTTCCGCCGCCCGGCAGGGCGCCCGTCGTGACGGCGGGCGCCGTCGGCGCCACGGCGGTGTCGGACCGGGCCGCCGTCACGACGGTGTCGGACCGGGCCGCCGGGGCGACAGTGTCAGACCGGGCCGCCGGGACGGTGGTGTCGGACCGGCCGTCGCGTGGCCTGGGGATCGCCGCCGGTACCGCCACCGGCGGTCGGGCGGCCGCCGGCGGGCTGAGCCGTCGACCGGCCCACAGGTAGCTCGCCGCCACGGTCATCACCACCGTCATCGCCACGAAGAGCAGCCGGTAGTCCAGCACCCCGACCAGCAGCGCGCCGGTGCCGATGGAGACCGCCTGCGGTCCGCTGATCAACGCCGCCGACGCCGCGCCGACCCGGCCGAGCAGGAACCCCGGGGTACGACGCTGGATCAGCGTCGCCATCCCGACCAGGGCGATCGGCAGGTTGAAGCCGAGCAGGACCAGGGCGACGAACGCCAGCCAGAGCGTCGGGTACGCGAGCAGCAGCGCGCCGGTCCCGAAGCTGGCCACCCCGAGGGCGAGGGCGGCCACCTCGCCGAACCGGCGCACCACCACGGGCGAGAGCAGCCCGCCGAGCAGCCCGCCGATGCCCTGTACGGTCACCAGCACGCCGACGAAGGCGGGTTCCCGGCCGAGCCCCCGGTCGACGTACGCGAAGATCAACGACTCGCTGAAACCCATCACCAGTACGGCCAGCGCGACCCCGACCACGGCCCGGCGCAGGGCCGGTTCGCCGGTCAGGTGCCGCAGGCCCGCCCCCATCTCGGTCAGCCAGCGCAACCGGCTGCGCTGTGGCCCCGGCTCGTCGACGCGCAGCAGGGTGACCGCGGTCGCGGCGGCCAGGAAACCCAGCACCCCGACGAGGGCCAGCGGCCAGCCGCCCGCCGTGGTGTAGAGCGCCGCACCGGCCAGTGGGCCGACCAGCCGTAGTCCCTGTTTGACGGTCTGCAGCGCGCCGTTCGCGTCGGCCATCAGGTCCTCGGGCATGATCTCCTTGAGCAGGCCGTTCAGCGCCGCGTTGAGCGCGACGTAGCCGAGGCCGTAGAGGGCGCCGACCGCGTAGATGATCCAGACGTCGTCCCGGTCGCGGACCAGGAACAGCGGGGTCAGGACCAGCGCGGTACCGAGGTTCGCGGCGATCAGGAAGGGCCGGCGCCGGAACCGGTCCACCACCCAGCCGACGATCGGGGCGAAGACCATCGGCGCGATCATCGCGAAGATGGTCGCGCCGGCCATGCCGTCCGAACCGGTCAGGTCCTTGACCCAGACGGCCAACGCCAACAACATGATCGACTCTGCGGTCATGCTGAACGCGAGGCCGGCGAAGAGGAGCCGGAAGTCGGGGCGGCGCAGGACGGTTCGCATCGGGCGGTCCCTTCGGGATGGGGGCGTCGTCGAACGTGGACAGGGTGGAGCGCCAACAACAGGCAACCATCACCCATTGCGACACGCCGTGTCGATTCAGCAGCGGACAGTGCGCAGCGAGGGGCATACTGGTCCGCTGGGGCGCGCAACGGACCGTCCACACCCAGCCCACCAGGGCCCGACGCGATCGATAGCGAGAATCCAGTGCCTCCTCAACCCAGCCCGATCCTGCGACGACGCCGGCTCGGCGCGGAACTGCGCCGCCTGCGGGAGAACGCCAAGCTCACCGGTGACCAGGTCATCGAGGCGGTGGGCTGGGCCTCGGCGTCCAAACTCTCCCGACTCGAGAACGGCCGCAGCCGGCCGGACCTGAAGGACGTACTCGACCTGCTCGACCTGTACCGGGTCACCGGCCCGGTCCGGGACGACCTGGTCAACATCGTCGGCGAGGCCGGCGACATCCGGAGCTGGCTGCGGTCGTACCAGGTGATGACCCCACGGCAGCAGGTCTTCGCGGAGCTGGAGGCCGGTTGCGCCGAGATCCGCGAGTACAGCCCGGTGATCGTCCCCGGCCTGCTGCAGACCAAGGGGTACGCCAAGGTGCGCATCCTCTCCTCACGCAAGCTGGTGACCGATCCCGAGCACGACGACACCGAGGACCCGGAGACCGAGGTGGCCGCCCGGATGGCCCGGCAGTCGCTGCTCACCCGGGGCAGCGAGCCGCCGCGCTACTCGGCGGTGATCGAGGAGGCGGCCCTGGGCAGCCGGGCCGGTCCCCGGGAGGTCGTACGCGCCCAGTTGGCCCAGTTGCGCAAGCTCGCCGCACTGCCGAACGTCACGCTCCAGGTGCTGCTCGCCGAGACGGCGATCGCCGACTGGTACCTGCCGCACACCGGGTTCTCGCTGTACCGGTTCGCCGAGCTGCAGGACCCGGAGACCCTGGCGATCGAGGGGCAGTCGAAGAACCTGATCCTCACCGACCAGCACGAGATCGCGACGTACAACGTCATCTTCGAGTGGTTGCAGGGGGCGGCACTCAGTCCCGACGAGACCCTCGAGTGGCTGGCCGAGAACGCCGCCCGGCGGTCGGCCCGACCGGCCCGGGGCACCGCCGGCCGGGCCCCGGCGATCCCACCGGCCCAACGCAGCCGGCGTACCGGACGACTGACGGAGCAGTAGCGGCGCGGTCCGACCACGCGACCACGAGGACCGGGCGGCGCCGCCCGGAACCGGGCCAACGGGGCCGTCGACTCCCGACCGGGAGTCGACGGCCCCGTCCCTGTTGGAGCTTCCCGCCGTGGTGACCGATTGTCACCTGATCGGACGAGCGACTACTCCAATCGGCGCGTTTCACTTGCCCGATGACCCGCGATGGGTGAACATAGGCCAAGAGGCCGCGTGGAAGTTCCACGAAACGACTTCGCTCGGTAATCAGAGACTCATCATCCGTCACCGTCTTGTCGGAGACACGCATGCGGTTTCTCATCGTTCGCACGGATATCCGTGCCGCCGCCGACGACGAGCTGGCCGCCGCATGGGCGCAGGGGGAATGCCTCCGCGACGAACAGACCACCCCTGAGCAGCGCCGACAGGTCGTCCGCGCGGAAGACCGGGACGCCGCTCTGCTCCTCGCCAGAGCGCTGTCCAGCGTGGGCGCGGTCCGGGCCGGACGGCAACGGGTGAAGGTGCTTCCGGTGGGCGAGCCACCGCGCCGTCACCGCGCCGCCACACTCCACACCGGATCGAACGACACCGGCGTACCGGCGGACGAGCTGACCGTACCGCCCACCGACCTGACCCCGCGGCCGACCGGCGTCGGCCCGCAACCCGACACCCTGGCCCCGACACCGGGCGGGTTCCGACCGGCACACACCGGCCCCCGCCTGGGGCTACCCACCTAGACGACCGTCGTCGGTCGGGCGGCTCCCCCGCCGCGTACCACGCCACACCCGACCCCGACGGCCCATGATCTTGGCCCGTGATCGTCGCGGCAACGACGGTCGCGGGCCAAGATTGTCCCGTCCCCCGCCGCGGTCGCCGATCTCCGCCGCGCCGGCGTCAGGCCGCCGCGTCAGGCCGTCGTGTCGAGCCAGCGACGGATCAGGAACAGCGCGATCGACGACGCCGGCGGCAGCCCGAGACGCAGCCCCGCACCGACCTCGACCCGCTCCCCGGCCAGCACCGCCGCGATGTCCCGACGGGTGAACCAGCCGGCGTGGGCGATCTCCGTGGGATCCAGCCGCAGTGGACGCCCGGGATCGGCCAGCGCGAAGAAGCCGAGCATCAGCGAACCCGGAAACGGCCAGGCCTGACTGGCGACGTACCCGATGTGGTGCGGGACCAGGCCGACCTCCTCGGTCACCTCCCGCAGCACCGCGTCCTCGGCCGACTCACCCGGTTCGACGTACCCGGCGAGGCAGGAGAACCGTCGTACGCCCTCGCTGGCCCGCCACGCCGCGTTGTTGCCGAGCAGACAGCGGCCCTCCGGCCCCGGCACGCCGTCGTGCACCAGCACGATCATCGCCGGGTCGGTACGCGGCCAGAGCTGCTGCCCCGTCTCGTCCCGCCGGGTCCAGCCGGCATCACCGATCGTCGTCGGCAGGCCGGTGACCGACGAGTACGGGTGCCGCGCGTGCCAGTTGAAGAGCGCGATCGCGGTGGTGAGCAGCCCGGCGTCCCGGTCGCTGAGCAGGTGCCCGACCTCACGCAACCCGGCCGCCCGGGTCCCGTCGACCGTCGGCAGCGGTGTGTCGACCGCGAAGACCGGCACCCCGTCCGGTTCGACCCCGAGGAACAGCCGGGCACCCGGCTCGCCCGGCGACACACTCTCCGGGCCGAAGAGCACCAGTTCCGGCTTGTCGGTCGCTGGCCCGACCAGCGTCCGTCCACCGCCGGCCACGTCCACCAGCAGCACCCGGGCCCGCAACCACGCCTCCGCCAGCCACCGTTGGTCGGTCCGGCGGTGGGCGGCCCGGTCCAGAGTGGACCGGGCCAGCGGCGGATGGTCGGCCGGACCGGCCCCGGAGAGCGGACGATCCTCCGGACCGGTCCCGGAATCCGGACCGGGTGTCGCCGGGGACGTCACGACCCCTCGGCCTCCGTCCGGACCGGTCCCAACACCGCCAACGGTGCCTCGATCCGCCCCGCGTCGCCGAGCACCACACTGACCGCCCGGGACGGGGCCAGGTACGTCGCGGCGGCCGCCGCCACCTCGTCCCGGGTCACCTTCGCCAGCCGCGCCGCATGCTCGGCGAGATACTCCAGCCGCAGCCCGGCACCGGCGTACGCGCTGGCCACCGCGGCCAGCCCGGCCTGGGTCGAGACGCCGAGCTGCAGGGTGCCGAGCGCGTACTGCCGGGCCTGCTCCAGCTCGTCCTCCTTCGGCGGCAGCGAGGCGAGCCGGCCCAGCTCGTACACGGTCTCCAACATCGCCGGACCGGTCACCTCGGTGGCCACCTCGGCGGCGACCACCAGCGCCGACCCGGCCACCGAGTGCTCGATCGTGGAGTGCGGCCCGTACGTGTAACCCTTGTCCTCGCGGATGTTCTCCACCCAGCGGGACGAGAAGTAGCCCCCGAAGACAAGGTTCGACAACTGCAGCGCGGCATGGTCGGGATGGGTACGCGGCACCGCCGGCAACGCCATCCGCAGCGACGACTGCACCGAGCCGGGCCGGTCGACGAGCAGCAGCGGCCCCGGCTCCAGGGGTGGCGTCGGGGGCAGTTCGCCCGGCGCGCCGTCCCCGGTCCAGCCGGCGAGGGCCCGCTCGGCGGCGTCCAGTGCCCGGGCCGGCTGCACGTCACCGACGAGCAGCAGGATCGCCCCGGTCGGATGTACCCGGTCGGCGTGCAGGGTACGCAGCGCGGCCGGCCGGACCGCCGCCACCTGCTCCGGCTCCGGGGTCTGCACCGCATACGGGTGCCGGCCGTACATCCGCTTGAGCAGCGCCCGGCGGACCAGGTGGGTCGGCTGGCTCTGGGCCATCCGGATCCCGTCGATCAGCCGGGCCCGTTCGATGTCGACCTCGTCCTTCGGGTACGTCGCCCCGGTCAGCACCTCGCCGAGCAGTTCCAGGATCCGGTCCAGCCCGGTGACCAGGCCGGTGCCGGAGAGCATCAGCCGGTCGGCGTCGAGTCCGGCGCTCAGCCCGCCGCCCACCTTCTGCAGCTCGGCGGCGAGCTGCACCGAGGTCATCGTGGTGGTACCGGAGAGCAGGGTCTGGGAGAGCATCAGGCCCCGGGCCAGGTTCGCCCGACCGAACGGCAGCCAGAGCCGCAGCTCGACCAGGGGCACGGCGGGCCGGCGGACGGCGATCACGGTCAGCCCGTTCGGCAGGGTCCGTTCGGCGGTCCGGGGCAGCTTGAGCTTGCGGTTCGGCCCGAGCGGGGGCAGCGTACGGATGCTCACCGGGCACCTCCACCGGGGACGACCTCGACGGCGGCCCGACGCTGCGGACGCAGGGTGGCGGCCGCCGCGCGCACCTGCTCCTCGGTGACCTCGCCGACCAGCCGGGGCAGTTCGCCGAGCAGTTCCGGCTCGGCCCGCTGCTGCTCCAGCACCGCCATCTGCAACGTGCGCCCGAGCACCGCGTCGGTCTCCCGGAGCAGGTGGGTGGCCATCCGGGCCTGGGTACGCGCCAGTTCGTCGGCGGTCAGGCCGTCGGCGGCGACCCGGTCCAGTTCCTCGTCGACGGTGCGGAGCACCTTGTCCACGTCCCCACCCGGTGGCAGATGCGCCTGCAGCACCAGGGCGGTCGGGTCCCGTACGTCGAACGGGCTGCCCATCAGCCCGAGGTAGCCGCCGACGCTGGTCACCGTACGGTCCCGCAGCACCAGCCGCTCGACCAGCCGGGACGCGTCGCCGTCGGTGAGCACCTCGGCCAGCACCACGTACGGCAGGTAGCCGGCGAAGTCGCCGATCGGGTCCGGCACCCGCCAGGCCGCCGCCACCGCGGGCAGCGGCGCCAACGGGTCGGTGTACGACTCCCGCCGCTCACCGGTCAGGTCCGGCTCGGCGAAACTGGGCCGCTCCGGGGCCGGCCGGGCCGGCACGTCACCGAAGTGCCGCTCGACCAGCGCGGTCGCCTCCGCCACGTCCAGGTCCCCGCCGACCGCCAGTACGGCGTTGCCGCAGGCGTAGTAGCGGTCGAAGAAGTCGGTCGCGTCGGCGATCGAGGCGCTCTCCAGGTCCTGGAACGAGCCGTAGCCGTCGTGCGCGTTCGGGAAGGTGCTGAACAGCACCGGCGGCAGCTTCAGCCAGGGGAACCCGCCGTACGGCCGGTTCAGCACGTTGACCCGGATCTCCTCCTTGACCACGTCGACCTGGTTGCGCAGGTTCTCCTCGGTCAGCCGGGGGCCGCGCATCCGGTCCGCCTCCAGGAAGAGCGCCCGCTCCAGCGCGTTGCTCGGCAGCGTCTCCCAGTAGTCGGTGTAGTCCAGGTGGGTCGAGCCGTTGAACGTGCCGCCGGCGCCCTGGATGTGTCGGAAGTGCGCGAGCTTCTCCAGGTTCTCCGAGCCCTGGAACATCAGGTGCTCGAAGAGGTGGGCGAAGCCCGTCCGCCCCTCCGGTTCCGACCGGATGCCGACGTCGTAGACGACCGCCACCCCGACCACCGGGGCACTGCGGTCCGGTGCCAGCACCACCCGCAGGCCGTTGTCGAGGGTGAACCGCTCGACCGGGTGTGTCACTCCTGGAATTCTCGATCTTCCCGCCGCCACGCACCGACCCTAGCGCGTTCCCGCACCGTCGCGGGCGCCGTACCCGCTGGCCGGGCGCCGGCCGGGCTCGGCCCGGCCTTCCCAAGCCACACCTAGTCGACCTGCACCGAGTCGAGGACGTGGTCGACCACCCAGTCGAACTCCCGGTGGGTGCCGGGAATCGAGACGTAGAGCACCGCGGCGGTCGGCCGGCCGACGTCGATGCAGGCGATCGCGGCGAGTTCGTCGGTGGCCCGCAGGTCCCGCTGTTCGAAGTGCAGCCGGAACACGGTCACCCAGGCGGGACGGCCGCCGACGGTGGTCCGCTCGTCCCGGATCGACTCGATCCGGTTCGGCTGCGGGTAGTACTCAGCCCGGGCGTCGCTGGCCACCTGCCGGCCGACACATTCGAGGTCGAAGGTGAGGGCGTCGTTCTCCGCCGCTGGCACCGCCGCCGACAGGATCGAGGCGTGGTAGTCGCTGAACCCGTCGTACTCCGGCTCGGTGACGAAGTGCTGCCCGACCTTGTACGGCACCTGCAGGCTGCCCGCGTTCCAGACCGCCCGCCACGGTTCCCAGGGCGCCCCGTAGGTGGCGTACGAGATACCGGCCTCGCGGTCGACGGTCCGTTCGCCCTCCACCGGCCTGCCCGGCGCGTTCCGCGGCACCCGGGGCGCCGGGCCGGGATCGGCCGGCGGGTTGCTCGGTGCCGCCGACCCGGCCAGCGGCGGACACTTGCGGGCCAACGGGGGACGCACGTCCTCCGGCGCCTGCGGCCTGCCCTGGAACGGGCTCGGGCCCTGACTGCCGGTCAGGGTCATCGCGAGCACCACCACGAGGCCGAGCACCAGTACGGCACCGGCCGCCCCGCCGAACCACCAGAGCCGGCGACGGTCCCAGCCGCCACCGGCTCCGCCCGGTGGCGGTGGTGCCGGTGGTCCGGCCGGCGGTACGGGAGGCGGCGTACCCAGTCGGGTCACCGCACCCGCCGCCCAGGCCGATCCCGGCTGTGCCTGGGACCCGCTGGGTGGAGGGGTGAGGTTCACCGGCATTCCCCTAGTGAACACCACGGGTGCCCGACGGCGGCGAACCCCACCGGCGTCCGACCGGCCGACAACCGTTCAACCGTTGCTGGCGGCGCTGACCCCGGCGGTCATCGGTGGTCCGGCCGGCGAGTGCACCTCCACCACCTCCGCCTCGGCGGAGTTGCCGGCGGCCATGCCGTACCAGGGAGTGAAGGCGACCAGGGTGGCGAGCAGCAGCCCGCAGAGCGCGAGTGCGAGTACCACCAGGATTTCCCGAACCGAACCCGCCCCGACGCTCACGGTCATGACAACCTCCCACCGCGACCTCCCCGTTGGCCGCCGGATCCCAGGACAGGATGACCTGTCAAGAGTCGATCCACAGTCGCCCATCGGACCCGATCGGGTGTATTCGCGGGCACAACTGGACTGGCCGATCGGGGACGCCGCTCCGGCCGCCCGGCGTCCCGGGCGGGCGGACCGCCGGAGACCTCGGGCGGGTTGCCCGGCAGACCGGGCAGCCGCGTTCAGGCGGACCGGCGCGGACCCCGCGGGCGAGGTGGGCGGCCGGTCGACCGGGACGCCGAGAAGGCCGCTGCGGACCGGTGCGTACCCGTCGTGCCGGCCCGGGTCGACCCCGCGCCGGACCGGGCCGACGCCGTGCCCTGGGCGGGTGTCGGTGCCGTGCCGGTGCCGTGGTTGCGGGACGACGACGCACCGTGGGTCCGGGACGCACCCGCCCCGGACCTGCGGGACGACCGCCCGGACCGGGACGACGACGGCGCGGCGGCCGGGGCCGTCGGCGGGGTGACCGGGATCCCGGACGGCATCCGGGCCCCGGTGACCCGGACCAGCGCCTCGTCGCCGGGGCGTACCCGGACCGTCTCCGGCCGGATCCCGGCGGTGTTCATCAGCGAGGCCACCTCGCGGCGCTGCTCGGGCAGGACCAGGGTGACCACCCGGCCCGACTCACCGGCCCGGGCGGTACGGCCGCCCCGGTGCAGGTAGTCCTTCGCCTCGGTCGGCGGGTCCACGTTGACCACCAGGTCGAGCCCGTCGACGTGGATGCCACGCGCCGCGACGTCGGTCGCCACCAGGGCGGTGACCTGGCCGGCGCGGAACTGCTCCAGGGTCCGGGTCCGCTGCGGCTGCGACTTGCCGCCGTGCAGCGCCGCCGCCCGTACGCCGCTGGTCAGCAACTGTCGGGCCAGCCGGTCGGCCCGGTGCTTGGTACCGACGAACATGATCACGCGACCGTCGCGGGCCGCGATCTGGGTCGTCGCCGCCCCCTTGTCCTCGGCGTCGACCTGCAGCACGTGGTGGGTCATCGCGGTGACCGTGGCGGTCGCCGGGTCCACGGAGTGGGTCACCGGATCGGTGAGGAAGCGGCGGACCAGCCGGTCGACGCCACGGTCCAGGGTGGCCGAGAAGAGCATCCGCTGCCCGTCCGGCGCCACCTGCCGCAGCAGGTCGGTGACCTGCGGCAGGAAGCCCATGTCGGCCATCTGGTCGGCCTCGTCCAGCACCGTGACGGTGACCTGGTCGAGCCGGCAGTCGCCCCGGTTGACCAGGTCGGCGAGCCGACCGGGGGTGGCGATGACCACCTCCGCGCCGGCCCGCAGCGCGTCGGCCTGCCGGACCAGCGACAACCCGCCGACCACGGTGGCGCACCGCAGGCCGACCGCGCCGGCGTACGGGGCCAGGGCGGTGGTCACCTGCTGGGCCAGTTCCCGGGTGGGGACCAGGACCAGGGCGAGCGGGGACCGGGGGCGGGCCTTGCGGCCGGCGGTCCGGGACAGCAGGGGAAGCCCGAAGGCGAGAGTCTTGCCGGAGCCGGTACGGCCCCGGCCGAGCACGTCCCGACCCGCCAGCGAGTCCGGCAGGGTCGCCGACTGGATCGGGAACGGCTCGACGATGCCGTTCGCGGCCAACGCGGCGTGCAGGCCGGTGGCCAGCGGCGCGTCCGCGAACGAGGTGATGGGACGGGTGGATCCGACGGTACGGGTCAACACGGGACCTTCCTGACAGCGGTACGTGTCGAGGAAGGCAACCGGCGACCAGAGCCGGGGCGGCGGGGCCGCCCACGGCGTACCGGCCCGGTGGCCGTGGGCACGGACCGGGAAAATACGCGGATGCCAGCCCGGCCTGGGGCACGGGCTGGCCGCGTCACCACCCCCCGGGTCGGGGTGTGGTGGTGGAGCTGTGGCTCAGATCAGAGCGGGCGGATGTTCTCCGCCTGCGGGCCCTTCTGACCCTGGGTGATCTCGAACTCCACCCGCTGGTTCTCGTCCAGGCTCCGGTAGCCCGAGCTCTGGATCGCGGAGAAGTGCGCGAAGACGTCGGCGCCGCCGCCGTCCGGGGTGATGAAGCCGAAGCCCTTGTCAGCGTTGAACCACTTCACGGTGCCAATTGCCATGTGTTTCGTCTCCTGACGGAACGTTCGGACCGCACCTTACGGCCCGAAAGTCGCCCACGCGGCAAGCGTGAGCTGCTGTCGCCCTGGTCGCCCCGCCCGGAGAACTCCGGACACAACAAAGGGCGCCTACGGTCACAATCCCGCAGGCGCACACGAAGTCTCTGGGAACCAAAACTGCAACGCGGTAACACTAGCACGGAACGGGGCACCACACCCAGCTTTCACCGGATCAGTTCGGCGCGTCCGCCTCCGGCAGGCCCGCGACCAGGGCGGCCAGCCCGGCGGCGTCGAGCAGATCGGCCGGCCGTACGGTCACGTTCTCCCGTACGTAGTGGAAGGCGGCCCGTACCCGGTCGACGGGTACACCGGCCAACTCCGCCCAGGCCAGCCGGTACGCGGCCAACTGCACCGCCGCCGCGTCCGCCTCCGCACCGGACGGCTGCCGCCCGGTCTTCCAGTCGACCACGTCGTACCGCCCGCCGGGGGCGGCGAAGACCGCGTCCATCCGGCCCCGCACCAGCAGGCCGCCGATCACGGTCGCGAACGGCACCTCCACCTCGACCGGCGTCCGGTCCGCCCACTCGCTGGCGAGGAAACGCTCCTGCAGGTCGGCGAGGACCTCGTCGGGCGCCGCTTCCGCATCCTCGGCCCCCGGCAACTCGTCGATGTCGAGCAGCCGGTCGGCGCCGTACCGCTGCTCGAGCCAGGCGTGGAAGGCGGTGCCGCGCCGGGCGTGCGGCTCCGGCCGGGCCGGCATCGGCCGCCGCAGGCTGCGGGCCAGCGCCGCCGGGTCGCGGCGCAGTCCGACCAGTTGGGAGACCGACAGGTGCCCGGGCAGCGCCACCTCGACCGGACCGGCGCGGTGCATCAGCGCGTCCCGTTCGGCGAGCAGCAACTCCGCCTCCCGCCGCCAGGCCGCCGCGACCGCCGCCGCCGGATCCACCGCCGGCAGCGCACCGTCGTCCATCGCCGCCGGATCCACCGCCGGCACTGAACCGCCGTCCATCGCCTCCGCCGCCCCGCTCTCCAGCTCCGGCCCCGGCTCCCCCACCTCGGCAGGCTCCCCGACCTCCGTGGGCTCGCCGGACGGCTCCCCGTCAGACTCCTCCGACATCAACCGGCGGACCAGGGCGGCGGCCTCGGCCAGCACGGGCCGCCGGACGCCGAGCGGGTCCGCCGGCCACTCGGCCCGGAGCACCACCTCGGTCGTCGGGTTGGTCGCGTCGGCGGCCGGCTCCGGGGCCCACGCGTCGACGACAAACCCGCTGCCCGCGCCGTCGGCGTCCGGTGTGCCCAGACACCAGTCGTACACCTCCCGGAGGAAGACGGACGGGCCCCGGGGCCGCTTCGTTCCCTCCCCCCACCAGTAGCCGGAGCAGAGCAGCAGCCGACGCGGCCGGGTCACCGCCACGTACGCCAGCCGCCGTTCCTCCCGCTCGTCGTGTGCCCGCCAGTCGTCGGCGAAGGCGGCCAGCGCCCGGGCCACCCCCTTCTGGTCCTCCGCGTCCTCCAGCGCCAGCCTCGGCAGCCCGTCCGCGTCACCGCGCAGCGGGAACGGCAGCACCCCCAAACCCTGCAGGAAGTGGTCGGAGGCGCGGGCCGCTCCCGGCCAGACCCCCCGGCTCAGCCCGGCGACCGAGACGACGTCCCACTCCAGGCCCTTGGCGGCGTGCGCGGTGAGGATCTGCACCGCCCCCTCGACCACCTCGACCTCACCCGGCGACAGGCCCCGCTCCTCGTCCTCGGCGGCGGCGAGATAGGCCAGGAAGGCGTGCAGCGGCGCCCCTCCGGTGTCGCCGGCGAACCGGGCCGCCACGTCCCCGAGCGCGTCCAGGTGCCCGCGCGCCAGGCCGGCGTCGCCACCCCGACCGTTGCTGCCGGCCCGGACCGCCACCTCCACGTCCAGCCCCATGGTCCGCTCGACGTCCGCGAGCAGGTCCGGCAGCGGCTGGTCCAGGCGGTGCCGGAGCAGGCCGAGTTCTCGGGAGTACGCCCGCAGCCGGGCGTAACCCTCCGCCGAGTACAACTGTGCCGGACCCAGGTCGGCGAGCGCCTCGACCAGGCTCGCCTCGTCCAACCGGTCGGTGACGATCTCCGGCTCGTCGTCCTGGCGGGGCATCGCCCGCCGGGCGGCGGCGATCGCGCTGGACCGCCGGTGCAGGGCGACCAGGTCGCGGGGTCCGATCCGCCACCGCGCCCCGGTCAGCAGCCGGAGCAGCGCCGCCCCGTCCGTCGGGTCGGAGAGCACCCGCAGCGTGCAGACCACGTCCCGGACCTCCGGGGTGTCCAGCAGACCACCGAGGCCGACCACCTCGACCGGCAGTCCCCGGTCCCGCAGCGCCGCCTCGATCGCCGGAATCTGGCTGCGCAGCCGGACCAGCACCGCCGTGGTCGGCCGCCGTTCCAGTGGAATGTGCTCCGGCAACGCCTCCGGCATCCGGGCCGCGCCCCGCCAGGCGGCCAGCACACTGTCCGCGATCCACTCGGCCTCGTCGGCGTACGTCTCCAGCAGCGCGCAGTGCACGGTGCCGCCGGATCGTCCCCGGGCCGTCCGGGCCGGGATCTCCTCGTCGACCCGGAACGCGGCGCCGAGTTCGGCGACCCGGGCCCCGGCGGCCCGCAGCGGCGCGGCGAGCCCGTTCGCGACGTCCAGGATCTGTGGCCGGTTACGCCAGCTCGTGGTCAGGGTACGGATCTGCGCCGGTCGCCCGTCCGGCTGGGCGAACTCGGTCGGGAACCGGTCCAGGGTGCCGGCACTGGCCCCCCGCCACCCGTAGATGGACTGGCACGGGTCGCCGACCGCGGTCACCGGGTGGCCGCCGCCGTACAGCGAGTGCAGCAGCACCACCTGGGCGTGGCTGGTGTCCTGGTACTCGTCGAGCAGCACCACCCGGTAGCGGCCCCGCTCGATCGCGCCGACCTCGGGATGGTCCCGGGCCACCAGCGCGGCCCGGGCCAGCTGGTCCCCGAAGTCCATCGCTTCGAAGTCCTGTTTGCGCTGGTCGTACGCGCGGATCAGCGGAAGCAGCCGGAGCCGCAACTGTTGGATCTGCAGCGCCTTGCGGACGTCGGCGTAGACCCGGCCGGGGCGGGACTGCACGTCGGCGAAGAACCGGCCGGTCCAGGTCGCCAGTTCGTCCGGGGTGACCAGGTGTTCGGCCAGGTCGCCGGTGAGCGCGAGGACGGCGTCGGTGACCGTGCTCGGCATCCGTTCCACCTCGGACATGTCACCGTCGTGGTTGCGGACCAGCAGGTCGACGAGCTGCCACCGGGACGCCTCGGTGAGCAGCCGGGTGGACGGTTCGTAGCCGGCCCGCAGCCCGTGCTCGGTGACGATCCGGGCCGCGTACGAGTGGTACGTCGCCACGGTCGGCTCACCGCCGAGTGGGTCACCGGTCAGGTCCCGGCTGTCCCGGCCGAGCCGGCGCACCAACTGCCCGAGCCGGGTACGGATCCGGGTGCCGAGTTCACCGGCCGCCTTGCGGGTGAAGGTGAGCCCGAGGATCTGCCCGGGGTGGACGTACCCGTTGGCGACCAGCCAGACCACCCGGGCGGCCATCGTCTCGGTCTTTCCGGAACCGGCGCCGGCGACCACCAGCAGCGGTTCCACCGGCGCGGCGATGATCTCCGCCTGCTCCACGGTCGGGGCCGGCAGCCGGAGCAGCCGGGCCAGTTCGACCGGGGTGAACCGGGGTCCGGCGTCCACGACGCGGCGCCGCCGTGGCGCCGTCGCCGGAAACAACGACGGCTGGGTCACCGGCTGCCTCCGCCCCGCTGCTCCGGCGGCCGCTGGCCACCACCGCCCCGCCACCTCGGCGGCTCGACAACCTGCCGGCCCTGCCCGGAGACCGGGCAACTGGTCCGGACCGGGCAGACCCGGCACTTCGAGTTCGCGACCGCGGAGAACGTCGCCGCGGCCATCGTCTCGGCGGTACGCCGCACCATCGCCTGCGCCCAGCCGGCCTCCTCACCCTCGCCCGGCGGCGGGGGCTGGACCTGCTCCTTCGCGTCCTTCGTCGGGGTGCCGAGCTGCACCAGGGCGGCCCCGCCGGGCTCCGCACCGGTGACCAGGTCGTCGAACGCGCCTGCCTCGACCGCCGCCTGGTACGCCCCGAGCTGCGGATGTTCGCCGATCTCGGTCGCGCTCACCGCCGTCGACCGGCCGGTCTTCAGGTCGATCACGACGAGCCGGCCCTCGTCGTCCACCTCCAGCCGGTCCACCCGGCCGGTCAGCTCGATCGGCCGTTTCGGGTCGTCGAGGCGTACCGCGAACTCGTGCTCGATGGCGAGCAGCCGGCGCGGGTTGCCGGCCAGCCAGCGCAGCAGCTTGTCGACCATCACCTCGGCGCGGGCCCGTTCCGGCCCGGCCAGCCACCGGGCAGCCAGTTCGATCATGTCGAACCGGGCGGTGACGTACTCCAGCAGTTTGCCCCGGTCGACGCTGGCGTCCTCGGCGAGCATCGCCGCCGCGTGCACCAGGTTGCCGACCCCCTGCGCGGCGCTGGTCGGCGCCCGCCCGCCGTGCCGTTCCAGCAGCCAGCGCAGGCTGCACCGCAAGGCGCTCTCCATCCCGGACGGCGTCACCCGCACCGGTTCGCCCTCGTCCACCAGCGGCCGGTCGTCGGAGAGGGGCCGCAGCCCCCACCAGTCGTCCGGATGTGCGCCCGGCACCCCCGCCCGGGCCAGCCGGGCCAGTTCCGTCGCCGCCGCGTGCCGTCGGGCCGGCGACGCCTCCGGGTCGGTGAGCGCGGTCCGCAGCTCCGCCACCAGCGCCGACAACGTCAACGCCCGCGGCACCGTGCTGAGCAGGGCGCCCTTCCGGTCGTTCTCCGGGTCGGTGTCGGCGGGACCCTCTCCCGACGTCTCGTTCGGCTCAACCGACCCGCCCGGCTCGGCCACGTCGACTCCCGGATCAGCCGGGTCGACTCCCGGATCAGCCGGGTCGACTCCCGGATCAGCCGGGTCGGCTGCCGTATCGACCGCGTCGGCTCCCGGATCAGCCGGGTCGGCCGGGTCGTCGGCGTTCTCGACGGTCGGGCCGAGTTCGTAGAGGAAGCGGCTCGGCTGCTCCTCCTGGTCGGCGAGCCCGACCGCCGCCGAGGCGACCGCGCTGACCAGCAGCCGGCGCCGGGCCCGGGTGGCGGCGACGTAGAAGAGCCGCCGCTCCTCGTCGAGCATCGCCGAGCTCTGCCCGACCAGACTGGCCAGGTCGCCGGTGCCGTCGCCCCGGCCGGCCAGGATGTCGACCAGCCGCTCCGAGCCGAGCAGGGTGCCGCGCAGCCGCAGGTCCGGCCAGATCCCCTCCTGTACGCCGGCGAGCGCGACCACGTCCCACTCCAGTCCCTTCGCCGCGTGGGCGGTGAGCAGGCGTACCGCCTCGCCCCGGTCGGCGCTCGGGGCGAGGGTGTCGGCCGGCAGCTGCTGTCCCTGCACGTGGTCGAGGAAAACCTCGGTACGCGCACCCGGCAGCCGGTCGACGAACCGGGCGGCGGCGTCGAAGAGGACGACAACCGCGTCCAGGTCCCGGTCGGCCGCTGACGCCCGCCAGCGCAGTCCGCTGTCCGCCGCCCCGGTGGCGGTCCGGGCCCGGGCCAGCGCGCCGGCCCAGCGTTCGGCGAGCCCGCTGGCCCGCCACACCGCCCAGAGCACGTCCTCGACGGTGGCCCCGGGCACCGCGGCGGCGTCCCGGGCGGCGGCGAGCAGGGTGGCGACCGCCTTCGCCGGTTCGGCCCAGCGCCGCTCGATCGCGAGCAGGTCGGCCGGGTCCCGCAGCGCCTCGACCAGCAGGTCTCCGGATGGCCGCCGGTCACCACCGGCCAGGGCGAGGGCCCGCAGTCCCTGCCGTAGTCGCCGTTCGGCGAGCGGGTCGGCGCCGCCGAGCGGCGAGTGCAGCAGCGTGACCGCCGCCTCCTCGTCGAGCCGGTCCGGTTCGAGGGCGCAGCGCAGGAGCAGCAGCAGCGGCGCGACCGCCGGCTGGGAGTGCAGCGGCAGGTCCTCGGCGTGCACCACGGTCGGCACCCCGACGGTGTGCAGGGCGCGTTGCAGCGGCGGCAGTTGCAGGGTGGTGGAGCGGAGCAGCACCGCCATCCGGGACCACGGCACCCCGTCGAGCAGGTGCGCAGCGCGCAGCGTGTGCGCCAGGTACGCCGCCTCGCTGGTCGCGGAACGGAAGGTGCGGACCTCGACGGTGCCGGCCGGGACGTCGGCCGCCGGCACCAGGTCACGGTGGTAAACCGGGCCGCGCAGCCGGCGGGCCAGCCGCCGGGTCGCGTCCAGCAGGCCGGGCCCGGCCCGGTACGACGTACGCAGGGTCAGGGTGCGGGCGATCGCGCCGGAGGCGGTCCGGAACCGGTGGGCGAAGGTGCCGACGATCGCCGGGTCGGCGCCCCGGAAGGCGTACGTCGACGAGTCCGGGTCGCCGAAGGTCACGAGGGGTTTGCCGCCGCCGGCCACGAGTTCGAGGAGTTCGATCTGGGCCGGGTCGGTTTCGGCGAGTTCGTCGACGTAGACGTACCCGAGGCGGTGGCGTTCGGCGTCGAGCAGTTCGGGGTCGTCGGTGAGCAGTCCGCTGGCGGCCCGGACCAGTTCGGCCGGGTCGTACGCGACGGAGCCCCGGTTGCTGACGTCGCGCAGGGCGAGTACGGCGACGTACTGCCGGAGGAAGCGGGCGGCGGCTGGCCAGTCGGCGCGGCCGAGTTTCTCGCCGAGCCGGGCCAGTTCGACCGGGCCGATGCCGCGTTCGGCGGCCCGCATCAGCAGGTCGCGGAGCTGTTGCGCGAAGGCCCGGGTACGCAGCGCGGGCCGCAGGTCCTCCGGCCAGCCGACCGGGTCCTCGATCTCCTCGGTCGGCTCGCCCTCCGCCAACCCGACCACACCGAGCAGTTCCCGGATGATCAGGTCCTGTTCGGGGCCGGTGAGCAGTCGGGGCGAGGGTTCACCGCGCTGCGCGGCGGCCCGGCGCAGCAGCCCGAAGGCGTACGCGGGAAAGGTCCTGACCAGGGGTTCGTGCAGGACCCGGCGGGTGCCGGCGGCGATCCGGGCCTCGATCCGGTGCCGCAGCGCGGTGGCGGTGCGTCGGCCGAAGGTCAGCACCAGGATGTGTTCCGGGTCGACGCCTTCGGCGACCCGGGCGGCGACCGCCTCGACCAGGGTGCTCGTCTTGCCGGTGCCGGGGCCGCCGAGGACCAGCAGGGGCCCGTCGGTGTGCGCGACGACCTCTTCCTGGGCAGCGTCGGGCAGCCGTACCGGCCCAGCGTCGGCCGGCCGGCGGACCAGCCGGTACGCCTGCACGCCGCCCATCACACCATGTCGCTCCGACGTGATCTCGGCAGGCACGGCCGGACAGTGACGTTCACGGATCCGCTACGGCCGTCCCGTCCGGCCTACCAGCGTCGTCGGCCGGCAGCCAGCCGAGGAACCGTACGGTGAGCGCGTCGGCGTCCACGCCGGGTGCCGTCTCGGCGAGGTCACGCCGCGCGTGCCGCAGGTGTGTGGTCAGGTGGCGGCGCAGGCCGGCCGGGTCGTCCCGGTAGAGCCGGGTCAGCACGAGCCGTGCGGTCGGGCAGGGCCAGTGCGCCGCGCAGGTGCGGCAGCGGTACGTCGGCCGCATCGGCGTGTGCGGGCGGCGGCGCGCGTGCGGCGGGTTCACCGGCGTGACCCGGGCCAGGCGGGTCCCCGGTTTGTCGGCCGTGGCCGGGGTACGTCGTCCGGGCAGCGCCAGCGCAGTCCGCACCGGCAGTGGCGCCACAGCCGCCGCCAGTCCCGCCGGTGTTCTCGTGGCGTCCCGCTTTCCCATCGCATGCCGGTCTCCTCTCGTCTTGCGGTCGACGGGTTTCTGGAGCGGGGACCACCCCGGTTCCGGGGGGGAGGACCGTCGGGGCGGTCCCCGCGCGGTTCCGCCCGGGTGTTTGCCGCCACGGCCGAACGGTTCCGCTCACCAAGAGCCTGCGAGTTGTGGTCGGACAATCACACCGCGTATGGATATGGTGGCAGACATCCAAGACGTCCAATGGGGAGGCGACGGTGAACGAGGCCGTACGACGGGCGATGGCCGAGCTGGGCGAGACCGCCGAGTCCCTGGCGGAGAAGTTGGGGGTCGACTCGAAGACGGTGGGCCGGTGGGTCAGCCCGGGTCGGATCCCGCAGCCGCGACACCGGACGGCGGCGGCCGAGGCGCTCGGCCGGGACGTGGAGGAACTCTGGCCGGAGGCGCTGCGCCGCCGGGATCTGCCCTGGTTTCGGCCGTGGGCAGAGATCGAGCGTGACGCTACCGCCCTTCGCTCGTTCCAGAACTCGGTGATCCCCGGTCTGCTGCAGACCGAGGCGTACGCCCGGGCGGTGCTCAGCAGCGGTCCGCTCGGCGGCGACGAGGTGGACGGCCACGTGGCCACCCGGCTCAAGCGGCAGGTCAACGTCTTCGACCGTCCCCGGCCGCCGCTGACCGTGTTTGTCATCGACGAGATGGCGCTACGTCGCGGCCATCCGGAGATCATGCACCCGCAGCTCGACCACCTGGTCGAGATGGCCCAGCGGCCGTTCGTGATGGTGCACGTGCTGCCGCTGCACGCCGGGCTGCACCCCGGTCAGGCCGGCGCGTTTGTGCTGGCCAGCCTGGACGGCCGGCCCGACGAGGCATACCTGGACGACCAGGCGGAGGGACGGGTCAGCAGCAAGCACGTTGCCGGACTCTGGCGCACCTGGGACACTCTGAGATCGCTGGCACTGCCACGCGACCAGTCGATCGCACTGTTGAAGGCACGAGAATGGCTGACCTGACCGGCGCCCGTTGGCGCACCAGCACCCGCAGCAGCTCCAATGGCGGAGACTGCGTCGAGGTGGCCGACAACCTGCCCGGCCGGGTACTGGTCCGGGACAGCAAGGACCGCACCGGCGGTACCCTCGTCTTCACCCCGACCGCCTGGCGTTCCTTCGTCTCCTCGACCCGCCAGGCGTAACCCGGCGGGCTCTCCCCCGCACGGTCAACCGCGCGGCGCACCCGCTGCGCGAGCTGACCCTTCGGCTACCACGGCCACTCTCCCCGCAGGTCGTCGGCCCGCTCGCCCGGCCACACCACGAACACCTGGTCCGCCGAGTCGTCGTGGACCAGCAGCGGCCCCGCGACCGAGGCCAGCGCGCACACCGCACGCAGCACGGCAAGCGTGTTCGGCTTCCGGAACGACATCCCCACCACGGCGGCGTCGATCGACAACGGCTGCCCGTGACGCACCTGTCCGGTGACGTGCAAACCGACCTCACCCAGATCCGGTCCCTGCTCGGTGACGCAGGTCCCGGCGCCCGGACATCCGGGTAGTTCCGAGCCAGCGGTCACGCCGTCGACCTCGAACCATGCCGTGCCGTGACACCCGGCGGCACGTACGGCGTCGAGGACGTCTCCGACCCGGGCCGGTGGCGTCGGCTTCGGCGGCTGGTCGGGCAGTCTGCGCACCGAGCCAGCGGAAGCCGCCCACTCCCATCCGCCGTCGCGGGTGACGTCGTGCAGCGGCACGGCGTACAGCGACCAGCTCACTGCGACATTCTGTGCCGACGGTCGGGCGGCCGCCCGCCCGTCACCGGCTCCGGAACCGTTGCGCGAGGTCACGATGCCGTTCGGCGGCCAGGGTGGCCTGGTCGTCGCTGATCACACTGCCCGGCATCCGGCCCAACTGCTCGACCTGGTCGGCGAAGCGCAGGTGTTCCCGGTGCGCGTGATCCCGACAGGCGAGGCAGGTGACGCTCTCCGGGCGGGGCGAGGTCATCGCGTACGGCACCTGTCGCCCGCAGCCCGTGGTGACCACGGCCGGCGCGTCAGCCGCCAGTCCGAACGTCGAGGCGAGCAGGTTCCTGACGTCGTGACCGGCATGCGTCACCCGCTGCTCGACGTGGATGTGCGGATCCATCTCGCTCATCTGGTCGGCGCCTCCGTCCGAGCCGTCGTAGCGCATGTCGTACCGCGTCCCTGGCCAGTAAAGCACCCGAGACACACCGACAACTTTTCTTGTCTTGACAGATTGAATCGTCGGTGGAAGAGTTCTGGCCAACGGAGACGCGGCACCAACCAGACCGAGCGAGAGGACTTCCCGTCATGCGCAAGCTGATCGTCACCACGTTCCTGACCCTCGACGGCGTCATGCAGGCCCCGGGCGGCCCGGGCGAGGACCCCAGCGGCGGCTTCGCGCACGAGGGCTGGTCGGTCAACTACTGGGACGAGGCGATGGGTCAGGTGATGGCCGAGGCGACCACCAGGCCGTTCGCCATGGTGCTGGGCCGTCGGACCTTCGACATCATGGCCGCGCACTGGCCGCACGCCTCCGAGGAGGAGGGCGGCAAGATTTTCAACGAGGCCACCAAGTACGTCGCCTCCCGTGGCCGCCCCGACCTGACGGCGTGGAGCAACTCCGTCCAGATCGAGGGTGACGCCGCTGACGGGCTCGCCGCCCTCAAGCAGCAGGACGGGCCGGAGCTGCAGGTGCACGGCAGCGCCGACCTGATCCAGACCCTGCTGCGACACAACCTGGTCGACGAGTTCCGGATCTGGACCTTCCCCGTGCTCGTCGGGTCGGGCAAGCGGCTCTTCGGCGAGGGCACGACGCCGGCCGGGCTCAAGCTCGTCGACAGCACGATCTCCAGCACCGGAGTTGTCATCGGCACGTACGCCCCGGTCGGCGAGGTCCCGGTCGGCACCTTCACCAGGGACTGACCGCTGACCGGAGATCGCCTCCACCTGCCGAGGGGTGGAGGCGATCTCTCCGTCGGTGCCATCGGTCAGAATTCCCTGCCATGAGCGAGTTCTACATCTCGGCGATCCCGACCGCGGTCCACTGGCAGCCGACCAGCGCCGCCGCCGAGGCGGCGGAGGTCTACGTCCGCCGGATCTTCCCGGACCCGGACGGCACAATGCAGGAGGTGAAGGTCGAGTTCCACGACCGGATCGCGGTGATCCACCCGGGAGAGAACCTGGAACGGATTACCTGCCCCCGCTGCCGGGGTGACATCTCCCTCGACTGGTTCGACGCACTGGTCACCCTGGCCGAGGGGGAATTCGACAACCTGGACGGCACCATGCCCTGCTGCGGCACGGTCCTCCCGCTGGACACCCTCGACTACGACTGGCCGTGCGGCTACGCCCGGTTCGAGATCGGCATCCGCGACGCCTGCCGGCCGGAGTACGAGTTCACCGAGGCGGAACTCGCCGAACTCGGCAACATCCTGGGGCACCCGGTCCGCCAGATCCTCGCCCACTTCTGAGGCGTCAGGACTCGAACAGACTCCGGTGCGCGACCGTTTTCTCTCAGCGCGAGGGGGCGGCGCGGTCGGCTTCGGCCTGGGCGGCTCCGGCCTGGGCGATCGCGCTCTCCTGCAGCGCCTCCTGCTCGGCCGCCAGCGCCGCGTCGGCCTCGACGATGTGTCGTACGGCCGCGTCGACGTCGTCGGTGACGATGATCAGTTCCAGGTCGGCCGGGCTGATCTTCCCGTCGGCGGCGAGGGTGTCCCGCAGCCAGTCCAGCAGCGGACGCCAGTACGCCTCACCCATCAGCACCACCGGGAACCGGGTCACCTTGCCGGTCTGCACCAGGGTCAACGCCTCGAACAGTTCGTCGAGGGTGCCGAAGCCGCCCGGCAGCACCACGAACGCCTGGGCGTACTTGACGAACATGGTCTTGCGAGCGAAGAAGTACCGGAAGTCGATCGCCATGTCGACCCAGTCGTTGATGCCCTGCTCGAACGGCAACTCGATGCCGAGTCCGACGGAGAGCCCACCCGCCTCGGTGGCCCCCCGGTTGGCCGCCTCCATCACGCCCGGCCCGCCGCCGGTGATCACCGCGTAGCCGGCCCGGGCCAGGGCACCGCCGAGCGCCTCGGCCAGCTCACACTCCGGGCTGTCGGGTTTGCTGCGGGCCGAGCCGAAGACGCTGACCGCCGGCGGCAGGTCGGCGAGGGTGTCGAAGCCCTCGACGAACTCCGAGAGGATCCGCAGCGCCCGCCAGGCGTCCTTGGTCTTCCAGTCGGCCCGGCTGCGGGAGTCGAGCAGCCGCTGGTCGGCCGTACTCCACGGGATGGCCTCGCGGCGCAGCGTGACCGCGCCGCGGTGCCGTTCCGGCCCCGGTCCACGACCGCCGTCCCGCCCCAAGCTGTGGTTCATGGCGTCCACGGTAATCGGGCGGACAACCACAGGTGCGGCGTCGTCCCCGTAACGGTGACAAACATCCTGCAACTGAGCAACCAAACCGGCCCGGACTGCGTCTACCCATTACACAGGGGGACGCGCGACGCCCACACCACCGTCGCGCACACCTTCGGGGGGCGACAGTGATGACAAACGTCGAGATAATCCGGCTCCGCCGGCAGATGCAGCGCCGGATCCGGGCAGTGGTGGCCGAGCGTCGGATGACCCGGCACACGGCCCCCGACAGCACCGACGAGCTCGACCCGGGACCCGACCCGACCGGGTCCCCGCTGCGTCAACCGATCGAGGGGTGAACCATCCGTCCCCGGCCGTCCGGCCTGGGCGGCAGCGGGAAACTCCGTAGCCGGCCGGCGGGGGTCAGTCGCCGGCCGGCTACGGCTCGCTCAGTGCGAGGCGAGCCAGCGGTGCAGGGTGGCCGCACCGTCGCGGATCTTGCCGATCTCCACATGCTCGTCCGGGGCGTGCGCCAGGTTCGGGTCACCCGGACCGAAGTTCAACGCCGGTACGCCCAGCGCGGCGAACCGGGCCACGTCGGTCCAGCCCAGCTTGCCGACCGGGTCGGCCCCGACCGCCGCCAGGAACTCCTGGGCCGGCGGCGCGGTGAGTCCGGGCAGCGCGCCGGGCGCGCAGTCGGTCACCTCCACCTCGTAGCCCTCGAACACCTCACGGACGTGCGCCTCCGCCTGCTCGACCGTCCGGTCCGGGGCGAAGCGGAAGTTCAGCTCCACCTCACACAGGTCGGGCACCACGTTGCCGGCGATCCCGCCGCCGATCCGGACCGCGTTCAGCCCCTCCCGGTAGACGCAGCCGTCGATGGTGACCATCCGGGCCTGGTAGTTCGCCAGCCGCTCCAGCACCGGGCCGACCGCGTGGATGGCGTTCACCCCGTTCCACGACCGGGCCGAGTGCGCCCGCCGGCCCCGGGTGGTCAGCCGCAGTCGCATCGTGCCCTGACAGCCCGCCTCCACCACGCCGTGGGTCGGCTCCAGCAGCACCGCGAAATCCGCCGCCAGCCACTCCGGGTGCGCGTCCGCGACCAGGGTCAGCCCGTTGTACCGGGAGTCGATCTCCTCGGCCTCGTAGAAGAAGTACGTGACGTCGTACCTCGGCTCCGGCACGCTCACCGCCAGGTGCAGCGCGTACGCCACGCCGGACTTCATGTCGGAGGTGCCGCAGCCGTAGATCAGATCACCCTGCAGGCTGGACGGGAAGTTGTTGTTCAACGGCACGGTATCCAGGTGCCCGGCCAGCACCACCCGCTGGGCCCGGCCCAGCCGGGTACGGGCCATCACCGTGTTGCTGTGCCGCCGCACCTCCAGGTGCGGCACGCCGCCGAGCACCTCCTCGACGAAGTCCGCGATCTCCTTTTCGTTCAGTGAGACGGACTCGATGTCGACCAGGGCGCGGGTCAACGCCACCGGATCGGCCAACACCTCGGGGGTGAGCGGGTTCTCCATGGTGGGAGACGGTACCGTCACACTCGTGACGGCGGGACGCGTCCCACACTCGCGAATGACGTCCCCCACGCCCGACCGCCCCGCCGACCGGGACGGCCGGACGCCCCGTACGAGTGAGAGGTTTCCGGTGACGACCGCACAACCCGCCTGGGGGATCGGAGTAGCCACCATCGCCGGCGACCAGGTGCTGGACACCTGGTACCCGACCGGCAAGCTCGGCCTCGGCGAATCGCCGCTGGTGGCCGGCGAGAACGGTGACGTACTCGACCTTCCGCCGGGCGCGCTCGGCGAGCGGGCGCTGCCCGGGCTGCGTACCGAGGTGGTGGTCACCGAGATCGGTTCGCTCGCCGACCCGATCAAGGACGCCGCCGACGCGTACCTCCGGTTGCACCTGCTCTCCCACCGCCTGGTCCGGCCCAACGAGCTGAACCTCGACGGCATCTTCGGGGTGCTGGCGAACGTCGCCTGGACCTCGGCCGGGCCCTGCCCGCCGGACCGGGTCGACGAGCTGCGGGTCATCGAACGGGCCGCCGGCCGGCACCTCGCCGTCTACGGGGTCGACAAGTTCCCCCGGATGACCGACTACGTGGTCCCGTCCGGGGTCCGGATCGCCGACGCCGACCGGGTACGCCTCGGCGCCCACCTCGCCGCCGGCACCACCGTGATGCACGAGGGCTTCTGCAACTTCAACGCCGGCACCCTCGGCACCTCCATGGTCGAGGGCCGGATCGTGGCCGGCGTGGTGGTCGGGGACGGCTCGGACATCGGCGCCGGTGCCTCGATCATGGGTACCCTCTCCGGCGGCGGCAAGGAGAAGGTCCGGATCGGCGAGCGCAGCCTGCTCGGCGCCAACGCCGGCATCGGCATCTCGCTCGGCGACGACTGTGTGGTCGAGGCCGGCTGCTACATCACCGCCGGGTCGAAGGTGACCCTGCCGGACGGTCGGGTGGTCAAGGCCCGCGAACTGTCCGGAGTCGACGGCCTGCTCTTCTGGCGCAACTCGGTGACCGGCGCCCTGGAGGCGAAACCCCGGACCGGGCGCGGCATCGAACTCAACGCGGCCCTGCACGCGAACGACTGACGGTGGCGGGACCGGACCGGGCGGGCGGCGATGGACGGCGAACCCGACACCCGTACCGCCCGGGAGCGGATGCTCACCGGTGACCTGTACCGGGCCGACGACCCGGAACTCGTCGCGCTGGCGCTGCGGGCCGACCGGCTGGTCCGGGCGTACAACAGTGTCGGCGCGGACGAGCCGGAACGGCGGGACACGCTGCTGCGCGAACTGCTCGGCGACCTCGGCACCGGCGTGACGGTCCGACCGCCCTTCCACTGCGACTACGGTACGCAGATCCGGATCGGCGACCGGTCGTACCTGAACTTCAACACCGTGCTGCTGGACGTCGCCGCCATCACCATCGGGGCGGACGTGCAGATCGGGCCGAACGTGCAGCTGCTGACCGCGTACCACCCGGTCGAGGCGGAGCCGCGACGGGCGAAGTGGGAGGCGGCCCGGCCGATCGTGCTCGGCGACAACGTCTGGCTCGGCGGTGGGGTGATCGTGCTCGGCGGCGTCACCATCGGGCCGGACACCGTGGTCGGGGCCGGCAGCGTGGTCACCCGGGACCTGCCGGCCGGGGTCGTCGCGGTCGGCAACCCGGCCCGGGTCGTCCGCCCGATCACCCCGACCACCGACCCGTCGACCTGAACCGCCATCTCAGGACGCCCGACGTCCGGTCCCCGCTCTCCCGAGCGCGGTCGTCCCCGGCTGGGCTCCCCACCGGCACGGCCGCTGCCCGGGAACATCATGTCGGATGCACGGTATGACTCTCGGGCATAAATATGACTCAGAGTCATAGGCTCCACGGGACATGTGTGTCCCAGCGGCTGTCCGGACGGAGAAGCCGGAACAGGCGGACGCCGGCGGACGCCGTGACAGCAAGGTTCAGTCGCCGGGCGGGCGGGGGCGCGGCGGTGTCGCGGCCGGTGGCGGCGGGTCGGCCGGTGGGTCGCCGCGCAGCCAGCGCAGCGCGTCCGGGCCGCGCAGCGGCCGGGAGAAGAGGTAACCCTGCCCGGAGGCGCAGCCCAGGTCGAGCAGGATGGTCCGGACCGCCTCGGTCTCGATGCCCTCGGCGATGATCTCCAGGCCGAGCGTGCCGGCCAGTCGGATGATCCCCTCCACCAACAGCCGCTGCCGCCGCGACGAGGCGATGGTCTCGGTGAACGAGCGGTCGAGTTTCAGCACGTCAGCCGGCATCTGCTGGAGGTAGCTCAGGGACGAGAAGCCGGTGCCGAAGTCGTCGATCGCCACCCGCAGGCCGAGTGACCGCAGCTCGGCCAGCTCGGTCCAGACCGGCTCCTGGTCCCGGAGCAGCAGACTCTCGGTGATCTCCAGCATCACCCGGCTCGGCGGTACGTCGGCGGCCTCCAGCGCCGCCCGCACCGTACCGACGAAGCCGGGGGTGCCGAGCTGTCGGGCCGAGACGTTGATGCTGACGTACGGCCCACCGGCAGCGGTTCGGGCGTCCGGCGCCCCGCCACGGTCGGGGTGCCAGCGGGCGGCCGCCTCGACCGCCTGACGCAGCACCCAGGTGCCGATCGGCTCGATCAGCCCGGTTTCCTCCGCCAGCCCGATGAACTGCTCCGGCGGCACCGGACCCCGGGCCGGATGGTGCCACCGGGCCAGCGCCTCGAACCCGACCGCTCCCCCGGTCCGCATGTCGACGATCGGCTGGTACTCCACCGAGAAACTCAGCTTCTGCACCGCCTCGGTCAACGCGGCCCGCAGCTCCAGCCGCTCCACGATGGCGGTGTGCAGCTCCGACTGGTAGCGGCACCACCGGCCCTTGCCGGCCCCCTTGGCGACGTACAGCGCCAGGTCGGCGCGTTGCAGCAGCTCACCGGCGTCGCCGGCGTCGGCGGTGGTGGCCACCCCGACGCTTACCGAGCCGTTGACCACGGTGTCGCCGACGGTGAGTGGCTCGGTGAGCTCCCGGACCAGTTCGTCGGCGACCCGCTCGACCGCACCGGGATCGTCGGCGTCCGGCACCAGGACGGCGAACTCGTCGCCGCCGAGCCGGGCCACCAGGTTGTCCGGGCCGACCACCTCCCGCAGCCGCTGCCCGGCGGCGATCAGCATCGCGTCCCCGATCGCGTGCCCGTGCGTGTCGTTGACCGTGGTGAACTCGTCCAGGTCGATGGAGAGCGCGCCGACCGTCCGGTCGCCGTCCCGGGCCTTCTCCACCGCCTCGTAGACCTGGTCCTGGTAGGACGCCCGGTTGGCCAGTCCGGTCAGCGTGTCGTGCACCGCCCGGTGGGTGAGCTCCTGCTCCAGGCGGACCCGTTCGGTGACGTCCCGCAGGGTCAGCACAAAACCGCGTACGGACCGGTCCCGGCGCAGGTCCCGGCAGGTCACCTCCAACTGCACCCGCTGCCCGTCGGCCCGCCGTACGCTCCAGTCGAGCCCCTCGCCCCGGCGGTCGGGGCCGCCCCGCGCCGAGTCCAGCAGGGCGGCGACCGAGAGCTGCTCGTCGGATTGGAGCAGGACGCCGAGGTCGGTGCAGTCCGGCGGGTCGACGCCGAGCACGGTACGCACCGACGGGCTGGCGTACCGGATGCCGTGGTCGTCGTTGACGATCAGGATGACGTCGGCGGCGTTCTGCACCAGGCTGCGGAAGTACGCCTCGCTGTCCCGGCGGTTGATCTCCTGGTCGAGGCTGATCCGCTCCAACGCCAACGCGGTCTGGGCGGCCAGCACCTCCAGCGAGTCCCGCAGCGTCGGCAGCAGCCGGCCGTCGGCGGCGACCAGCAGTGCGCCGACCCGGGATGCCGCGCCGGACCGCCCGTCCCCGACCAGCGGGCAGAGCACCACCGTGTCGAAGCCGTGCAGCTGGTCGGCCAGGGCCGGCTGCAGGGTGCGGACCCGGAGCAGCCGGCTGCGCCGGGCGACCGCCGTGGTCGGGGCCGGATAGAGCGGCGGGGTGCCGACCAGGCTCCGGCCCCAGATGCTGACCGCGCCGGCCGGCACCCCGTCGCTTCGGTTGACCGAGCAGATGATCCGGTGTGCCGCCTGCCGGGGCACCAGCCGGGCCACCGCCCGCCGTACCGCCCGGTCGACCTCTGCCGCGTCCGCCGCCGCGACCAATTCGGCACCGGCCTGACGCAGCCCGCGCTCCCGGGCGACCGCCTGGCGGTGCGCGTCGACCGCGTCGCCGAGCCGGCTCAGCACCAGGACGAAGACGATGCCGCCGGCCACGGCGATCACCGCGCCGTCGCGTACCCCGCCGGTCGCCACCTGGCCCAGCAGGACCGCCGGGGCGAGGGTCGCCGCGAAGCCGAGCAGGACCAGGCGGGTCTTGGTGATCTCGCTGTCCCGCCGCGCGGCCGGCTCGGTCAGCACCGTCATCGACGGGTGCAGCGCGGCTGCGCCCCAGGCGCCGTAGAAGAGCAGCCAGCCGAGTTCGACCGGGCCGCCGGCCTGCCAGTCGCCGCGCAGCAGTGCGGCGCCGTAGACCAGGTCGGCAACGAGCATCCCGGCCGCGCCGACCACCAGCAGCAGCGCGGCGACGCTGCGCCGCGAGCTGACCGCCAGTCGTACGGTGGTGGCCAGCAGCAGCAGGTCGACCAGTGCGTACGCGGCCAGTGCCGACTTCTCGAAGGTGGCCGCCCCGGAGCCGAGCAGGTACGGCCGGATCACCAGCACCCAGAGCAGGAAACCGCCGGCCGAGGTGAAGATCAGGAAGTCGAGCAGTCCGGAACGGTCCCGGGCCCCGGTGGTGGACCGGGTCAGCCCGAGCAGTCCGGCACCGATCAGCGGCAGCATCACCAGGTAGCAGACGTCGGAGATCAGCGCCGAGGTGGATCGGGAGGCGCCGAGCGGCAGGTTCGCGCCGAGCAGGTAGACGGTGTCGCCGACCGCGAAGACCCCGATCGCGGCGCCGAGCAGCCACCAGGCGTACGCCCGGTTCGGACGGTGTCGTCGGACTCCGACCGCGACAGCGACGACGACAACCAGTCCCACAGCACCGGTCAGCACCGTCCGGGCGGCCGGTACGGCGAAGAAGCAGACCACCAGTACTCCGAGCGAGACGGCGTACCAGGTCAACACTTTCCGATCTGACACCGGTCTCCTGCCGATCGTCGGACGGCCCCGCGAGGCGACCGAAACAGCTTCGCCGATGGGTCTATCAGTCCGGGATGCGCTCCGCCATCACCCCGCCGGGTACTGCTCACGGGACGATGTGGAAACCGGGCGCCGGCACCCACCATCGGCGGGTACGAATCTAGCGCCCGCTGACCGGTGCCAGCCGGACCACCAGGTCGGCGCGGTCGGCCGTACCGGCGATCAACGTGGCGTTCACCTGGTCCGTGCCCCGGGCCCGGGCCGCCGCGTCGACCGGTGGCCGGCCGAAGGTGACGTGCCGGGCGGTCAACCGGCGCAGCCGCTCCGCCTCGTCGAGGTGCAGGAACCAGACCTCGTCGAGCAGTGTCCGCACCTCGGCCCAGGGACCGTCTGCGACCAGCAGGTAGTTGCCCTCCACCACGACCAGCGGCACCGACGGCGGTACCGCGATCGCCCCGGCGACCGGCTCCTCGATCTCGCGGCGGAACTCCGGCGCGTAGACGGTCTCCGGCTCCCGGCGGCCCTCGGACGGGTGGACGGTCTCCGGGTCGGCGGCGCGGAGCCGACGCAGCAGGGCGACAAAACCGGCGCCGTCGAAGGTGTCGAGGGCACCCTTGCGGTCGTGCCGGCCGAGCCGGTGCAGCTCCGCCTCGGCCAGGTGGAAGCCGTCCATCGGCACCAGCACCGCGACCGGATGATCCGGGCTGGTGCCGGAGCCGGTGTTCAACGCGGCGACGAGCTGACCGGCCAGGGTGGACTTGCCAGCGCCCGGGGCACCGGTGATGCCGAGCAGCCGGCGGGACCCGGCCGACACCAGCCCGCCGGCCCGGGCCACCAGCTCGTCAAGGGTGCGGTGCGGGTACGACACCCGGAAACTATGCCACCGTCGTCACGCCGTCCGGTCCCTAACGGGCCGGCCGGGGTAGGGAGGCGTTCAGACCCGACGGCGTACCGCGACGTAGGTGAGGACGGTGAGCAGGGCGGCGGCGCCGAGATAACAGCCGGCTTCCGCCCACTGGAGGGGCCAGAAGTCCCACCCGGTGCTCTCCCGGAGCCGACGGGCGCCGCCGAGCTGGAGGATGCCGAGCAGCGGTACGGAGACGGCCATGGCGAGGTGGGTGTTCCGGGTCAGCGCCCCGAGGGCCGCACCGAGGGCGAGGGCGAGCAGAACCCGGGCGAACGGCACGACGCCGTGGGACTCGTAGTGGTACCAGGTCATCGGGTCGGCGACCGGCCCGGCGGGCAGGACCCAGCTGATCAGGCCGGCCAGCACGGCGGTGGCGGCGAGGGCGCCGAGGGCCGCGACACCGAGCCGGGTGGCGAGCCACCGACCCCGGGTGACGCTCTGGGTCCAGGCGAGTCGCTGGGTGCCCTGCTCGATGTCGCGGGCGACCAGTGGCGCACCCCAGAACATGCAGACACCGATGGTCAGGTAGCCCGCGAAGAGTTGGGTGACCGTGACGAGTTCGGCGTCGAACCGCGCGCCGACGGCCAGTCCGGTGTAGACCGCCAGCAGACCGGCGGCCGCGGTGAACTGGAAGCGCTGTTGCCGCCAGGCGAACCAGATCACCGGGCCTCCCCCTCTCCGGCGGGGACGAGACCGGGGCGGGGTATCGCGGTGGCGTCCGGGTTGCGCAGGTAGCCGAGCACCAGCTCGTCGAGCGCCGGTTCCCGGGAGACGGTGGCCGGATGGTGGTCGTGTCGGGTGCCGCGTACCAGGGCGGTGGTCTGCCGGGCCGTCCGGTCCAGGTGCACGACGTCGCCCGGGGCACCGGCGAGCCGGTCGGCGAGTTCGGCGGGCCCGGTCAGGATCCGGTGCGCGGCGGTCAGCTCGTCGAAGTCACCGCAGGCCTGGAGTCGCCCTCGGGCGAGCAGCACGAGGTGATCGCAGGTCTCGGTCAGATCGGTCAGGTGGTGCGAGGAGAGTACGACGGTGGCGCCGCCCTCCTCGACGGCGGACATCAGCGCGCCGAGCACCTCGTGCCGGGCGAGCGGGTCCAGGTCGGCGAGCGGTTCGTCGAGCAGGAGCAGCTCGGCGCGTTTGCCGAGGGCCAGGGTCAGGGCCAGCAGGGTGCGTTGCCCGCCGGAGAGCCGGCCGACCTTCTGGTCGGGGGGTATCCGGTGGGCGCGCAGTCGCGCCTCGGCCAGTTCGCGGTCGAACCGCGGGTTGGTCACCTGACCGAACCGCAGCGTCTCGGCGACCGTGAAGGAGCGGAAGAGTGGCTTGTCCTGGGCCACGAAGGCCACCCGGGCGAGGTCCTCGGCCCGGCCGCCCAACGGTCGACCGCCGACCCGTACCTGGCCGGTGGTCGGGGTCAGCAGCCCGACGGCCAGGTGCAGCAGGGTGGTCTTGCCCGCTCCGTTGGGCCCGACCAGCGCGGTCACCCGACCGGCCGGGATGCCGAGGGTGCAGTCGCGCAACGCCCAGCCGCGCCGGCCGTACCGCCGGCCCAGCCCGGTGGTTTCCAGGGCGTACCTCCGGTTGGCGGTTGTCGGGCTCATGCGACGCCGCCCGACCGGTCGACGCTGGTCCCGGCGAACGCGTGCCGGACGACCGTGTCGAAGACCGCCCGTACGTCGTCCTCGTCGAGCCCGGCCCGGCGGGCGGCGGCCACCCAGTCGGCGAGCTGTACCCGCAGCGCCGGGTCCTCGGCGGGACGACGCGCGGAGAGCGACGCCTGTACGAAGGTGCCGACGCCGGGACGGGCCGCGACCAACCCGTCCCGTTCCAGTTCCCGGTACGCCTTGTGCACGGTGTTCGGGTTGATCGCCACCTGTTCCACGACCTCACGGGCGGTGGGCAACTGGTCGCCGGGGCGCAGGTGCCCGAGCCGGATCGCCTGGCGGACCTGGTGGACCAGTTGCAGGTAGGGGCTGACCCCGGACCGGCGGTCCAGCTGAAACCTGATCACATTCTCTCGTTTCACTAGTCTGATAGTAGAATCGTGGTTCATCCACTCCCTTCCGTCAACCCAGGAGGTCCCCATGACCCAGGTGGCCCGGCAGATCCGCCGCCGCTTCGGCCGGCCCGTACTGCTCGTCGTGTTCCTACTTGTCGCCGCCGGGCTCGCCCTCGGCATCGTGCTGCTCACCAACTGACCGACCGGGACAGCTCAGCCGACCGGGACAGCTCAGCCGACCGGCGCCAGCCGGGGAAAGAGCGGCGCGGCCCGGCTGACCGGACGACCGCCCGGGTAACCGCCCCAGGCCAGGTCGTCCGGCACCCGGGGCGCGTACCCGTCGAGGCCGAGCTGCCGCCAGATCCGGTCGGCGCTCTCGGGCAACGCCGGCGCGGCGAGTACGGCGACGATCCGCAACGCCTCGAGCACGTCACCGAGCACCGCCGTCGCCTCGGCCGAACCCGGGGTGGCCCGCCACGGCCGCGCCGAGACCAGGTACGAGTTGGCCGCCGCCACCAGCCGCCAGGTGGCGGCCAACGCCTCGGCCGGCTGACCGGCGTCCCAGCCCGCCGCACTCGCCTCGACAGACGAGTCGGCCACCCGGGCCAGCGGCGAGTCCGGGCGCGGGGCCGGCCCGACCCCGCCCGCGCGCGAGACGACCAGGGCGGTGACCCGGGACAGCAGGTTGCCCAGGGTGTTGGCCAGGTCGGCCTGGTACCGCGCCTCGACCGAGGCGACCGAGAACTCCCCGTCCGGCCCGACCGGGTTGTCCCGCAGCAGGTGGTAGCGCAGCCCCTCCGGACCGAACCGGTCCAGCAGGTCGTCCAACGCCACGGTCCGCTCCCCCGACTTCGCGATCTTGCTGCCGCGTTGCAGCAGAAAGCCGTGCACGGTGATCCGCTCCGGCAACGGCAGCTCCGCCGCCAGCAGGATCGCCGGCCAGTAGATGGCGTGGAACCGCAGAATGTCCTTGCCGATGATGTGCCGCGCCGGCCACCAGCGGGAGAAGTCGGGGTCCGGCCAGCCGGCCGCGGTCAGGTAACTGCCGAGCGCGTCGAACCAGACGTATGTCACCTGGGTCGGGTCCCAGGGCAGCGGGATGCCCCAGGTCAGGTTGGCCCGACTGATCGAGAAGTCGGTCAGTCCCCGGTGCAACCAGCCGAGCGCCTCGTTGCGCCGGCTGACCGGCCGCACCGCGTCCGGACACCGGTCGAACCACTCGGCGAGCGGTTCGGCGAACCGGCTCAGCCGGAAGAACCAGTTCTCCTCGCTGACCTGCTCGGTCGGCCGGTGGTGCAGTCCGCAGACCGGTTCGGCCGTGTACGCCTCGCAGGCCACGCAGTACCGGCCGTCGTACCGGCCCGGACGCAGGTGACCGGCATCGTGGACCCGGGTCAGCAGGGCGGTCACCGTGTTGCGGTGCGCGGCGGAGGTGGTCCGGACGAACTCGTCGTACCCGATGCCGAGCCGGTCCCAGGTGGTGCGGAACCGGCCGGCGGTGGCCTCGGCGAGCGCGGCCGGGGTCACCCCGGCCTCGACGGCCGACCGCTGCACCTTGGCACCGTGCTCGTCGGTGCCGGTGATCAGCCGCACCGGCCGCCCGCAGAGTCGGTGCCAGCGGGCGAGCGCGTCGGCGAGGACCGTCGTGTACGCGTGCCCGACGTGCGGCAGGTCGTTGACGTAGTAGATCGGTGTGGTCAGGTAGGTCATGGCGATCCTCCACAGTGGCGGGAGGGGCCCGACCGGTCTCCCCGCGCGCCGTGCCGGCCGACCAGGGTCGGCGCACGGACCGGAAGAAACGGAAAACGGGCCCCTCGGTGACGAGGGACCCGTGCGACGCGGGCTGCCCGCGCGACTAGCTCCGGCCCCCGAGGGGCCGGCGCATGACTCGGGTCGCGGTGGACATGCCAGCACCCTATCGGGTACGTCCGCCGCCGGCGATCCGGTTACCCGACCGACCACCCTGCTCCGGTGTCCGGGGTCGACCCGTGCCGCGGCACGGGTCAGCCTGCCGCGTCGGGGACGACCTCCAGTCGGGGTGGGCTGATGCTGAACCGGGCCACCACCTCGGCCCGCACCGTCTGCTGCTCCGGGTCGAGGTCGAGGTCCGGCACCCCACCGCCGTTCCGGTACCTGACGCCCGCGGCGAGCACCATCGGGTGCCCGTCGCCCTGGCCGGCGTCGGAGAGTTCCCGCAGGGCGGTCAGCTCCGCGCCGAGCGCGGCGGCGTACTCCCGGGCCCGGCCGATCGCCTCGGCGACGGCGGCGCGCCGGGCCTCCCGGTACGCCGGGCTCTCCGGCCGCAGCGCCCACCACGGTCCGGCGATCCCGGTCTCGTCCTCGTCGGCGAGCCGGAGCATCAGTTCGCCGAGCACCCCGAAGTCGGTGACGGTGACGGTGGTGGCGACGCTGGCGACGTACCCGGTCACCCGGTCACCGGAGCGTTTCCGCTCGGGGCGTACCCAGAGGTTGCCGGTCTCCCGCCGCTCGATCGCGGCGGCGTAACCGTCGACGAGGCGCCGGACCGCGTCGCTGCGCCCGGCGAGCCGGGCCAGCGCCTCGGCGCGGTCGCGATCCCGTACCGAGACGGTCACCGTGAACCGGGCGAGTTCCGGTGGCACCTCCCGGACCGCCTCGCCGCGCACCACCAGGACCGCAGGATCCGTCATCCGGTCACCCTAACCGGCCGACCCGACCGCCGCTGCCCGGCACCGACACGAACTCAGGAAACAGAACGTCGACCATTAATGGCAATACATGGATGCCGTGCGCGGCAAGCTTATCTTTCATTTAATTTCCCATCTGGCCATGCCCATTCCGGCGGACAGATCGGTACGTTGCCAGAATGCGACACATCGGAACGGTGATCGGTGCGGCCGTCGTGTCTCCGCTGGCCTGGCTCCTGCTCGCCATCGGGCAGGACCGGTCCGCGCGGGAGTTCACGAACGCGCAAGACAGTGGCTTGGCCGTCGACACCGATCTTCTCCTGCTGCCCGTACTGACCCTGGCCGCCGCGGGAATTGTCCTCGGCCTCATCGCCACACTCCGATTCTCCCCACTCGGCGCGGCGTTGACCGGAGTCGCGTACGTGGCCACGGATGTGGGCGCACTGGTGAATCCGACGCTGCTGAACGTGATCGACCACAAACTGAGTCTGAATGGTCACCCGGTCGACCTCGCCGCTCCGGTACGCAGCGGCACGGCGCTGGTCCTGGGCGCGCTCCTGCTCGTCGGGGTGGCGAGTGTGCACCGGTGGCGACGCTGGCCCCGGCCCGCCAGCGAGGGTGCCGAATCCCCGCCGGAACTTGTCGAGCCGACCGGGCCGGACCAGGACCGGCCACTCGGCGCCGACGGTCTCGGCCTCACCGGCCCGGGCCGGCACGCCGCCGCCGAGCCGCAGGTCATCGACGCCCGCTGGACGCCCGCCCCGCAGGCGCCCGGGACCCCGGACCGGACCGACGACGTGCCCCGGACCGACACTCCGGGATGGACCGACGACGCACCGCGGACGGGCACCCCGGAGTGGACCGACACCTCGGAGTGGCGCATCCTGCAGCGGCGCACCGTCGGCGACCCGGTGGGGCAACCGCGCGGCTGACCTGTCCGTCCGGCCGGGGCACACCGGTTCCGGGGCGGCTCCTGGCACCCGCCCGTTACGGTGATCGTCGTGACGACGAACGACGCCGACGCGCCTCGACTGCGGGAGTCGCCACCCCCGGACCGGCAGTCGACTCCGCCGGCCCGGCAGTCCACCCCGGCGGCCCGGCAGCCGACTCCACCGGCCCCGCGATCCCGGGCCGAGCCGGAGGCACCCGCCTGGATCCTCTGGCCGGTACGGATACTGGCCGCGATCGTGGTCGTACCCGCCCGGCTGCTCTGGGAACTTGTTGTCGTCAGTGGCCGGCTCACCCACCGTTTCCTGCTCCGGCCGCTCGGCTGGTTCGTCCGGCAGGCGATCTGGCGTCCGCTCTGCTGGCTGGTCCGCCACCTGGTCGTACTGCCGTTCCGCTACCTGGTGGTGATCCCGCTCGGCTGGTTGCTCCATAACCTCTTGGTGGTCCCGGCCCGCTGGTTCTGGCACGCCCTGCCCGGCATCGGTCGCTTCCTGTACCGGTACCTGCTCCGGCCACTCGGCCGGCTCGGCTACCTGGTGCTCTGGCTGCCGCTGTACTGGCTGGTGCGCTACCTGCTGGTGGTGCCGGTCCGCTGGCTGGTGCGCTACCTGCTGGTGGTGCCGGTCCGCTGGCTGGTCGGGATCCTCCGCCCGGTGGGCCGGCTGCTCGTCCGGGGGGTCGTCGCGCTCTGGCAGGGGGCGGTCTGGCTCTGCGTCGCCATCGGGCACGGCATCGCCGCGATCGGCCGGCTGACCTACGCCTACCTGCTCCGCCCGCTCGGGATCGCCATCGCCTGGCTCTGGCGGCACACCGTCGTACTGTTCTGGCGCTACCTGCTCCGCCCGCTCGGGATCGCCATCGCCTGGCTCTGGCGGCACACCGTCGTACTGTTCTGGCGCTACCTGCTCCGCCCGCTCGGGATCGCCATCGCCTGGCTCTGGCGGCACACGGTTGGGCTGCTGTTCCGGGGCATCGTGGCGGTGTGCCGGGCCACCGTCGTACCGGCGGCCCGGTGGCTGCGGGACGCGGTGCTGGCACCGACCGGCCGGTTCCTCCGCGACGACGTGTTCCGACCCACCGTGGCGACTGTCCGGGCCGTCCTGACCGCACTCAGCCTCCGTCGACCCTGACCCCCTCGCCGGTCCGAAGAGCGGCGGGGAAGGTCGGGGCGGTCAGGCGATCAGGAGGTCGTCAACCGGTCGGCGGCGGCGGCCACCCGCTCGTCGGTGGCGGTGAGCGCGACCCGTACGTGCCGGTTACCGGCCGGACCGTAGAAGTCGCCCGGCGCCACCAGGATGCCCCGCTCGGCCAGCCAGTTCACCGTGGTCCAGCAGTCCTCGTCCCGGGTCGCCCACAGGTAGAGCCCGGCCTCGGAGTGCGCCAACTCGAACCCGGCCTTGGTCAACGCGCCACGGAGCACCGCACGCCGGGTGGCGTACCGGACCCGCTGCTCGGCAACGTGTTCCTCGTCGCCGAGCGCGGCGACCATCGCCGCCTGCACCGGTGCCGGCAGGATCATGCCGGCGTGCTTGCGCACCGCGAGCAGCTCGCCGACCAGGTCACGGTCACCGGCGACGAACCCGGCCCGGTAGCCGGCCAGGTTGGACCGCTTGGAGAGGGAGTGCACGGCGAGCAGGTTGGTGTAGTCGCCACCGGCGACCTCGGCGGAGAGCACCGAGGTCGGGCTCTCCTCCCAGCCCAGCGACAGGTAGCACTCGTCGCTGGCGACCACCACGTCGCGCTCCCGGGCCCACTCGACGATCTTGCGCAGGTGGGCCGGTGGCAGCACCCGACCGGTCGGGTTGGACGGCGAGTTGACCCAGATCAGGCGTACCCGGGGATCCGGACCGAGGGCGGTCAGCGAGTCGGCCCGGACCACCTCGGCCCCGGCGAGCCGGGCGCCGACCTCGTACGTCGGGTAGCAGACCCGGGGGATCACCACCACGTCACCCGGGCCGATCCCGAGCAGCGTCGGCAGCCAGGCGACCAGTTCCTTGGAGCCGATGGTCGGCAGCACCCCGACCGTCTCCGGGTCGGCGCCGCAGGCCCGGGCCACCCAACCGGTCAGCGCGGCGCGCAACGCCGGGCTGCCGGCGGTCAGCGGATAGCCGGGGGTGTCCGAGGCCGCCGCCAGGGCGGCCCGGATCAGCTCCGGCACCGGGTCTACCGGGGTGCCCACCGAGAGGTCGACGATCCCGTCCGGATGCCGCCCGGCCAGCGCCTTCGCCGGCTCGAGCAGATCCCAGGGAAAGTCGGGCAGGTTGCCACCGGCGGTACGCCTCGGCGGCGCCCCGCCGGCCGTGGAGACACCACCGGCCGTCAGCCCCGCCGCGGCGGTGCCCGGCCGGTGGTCCGGCGTGCCGCTCAGTGCTCGCCCCGGGGCGGCTGGGCCGCGACGAACGGGGTGTCCTTCTCGATCTTGCCGATCTTGGAGGCGCCGCCCGGCGAACCGAGGTCCTCGAAGAACTCGTAGTTCGCGGTGGTGTAGTCCTTCCACTGCTCCGGCACGTCGTCCTCGTAGAAGATTGCTTCCACCGGGCAGACCGGCTCACAGGCACCGCAGTCGACGCACTCGTCGGGGTGGATGTAGAGCATCCGGTTGCCCTCGTAGATGCAGTCGACCGGGCACTCCTCGATGCATGCTTTGTCGAGCACATCCACGCACGGCTCGGCGATGATGTAGGTCACCGATCTTCTCCTCCGCAAGCCAGCCGCGATCGACCGCGACGCTAAGAGCCTAGTATGTCGTCGGGGAGGGGGTCGATTGTGCTCGGACGGCGGGACGTGGGACACCGGATCGTGGTCCGCCGGATTGTCGGGAATTCCCGCGGTCGCACGCTCTTCACCGACGCTCTCGGCGAACTCGTCGAACTGACCGAGACACATCTCACGTTGGCCACCCGGGAGGGTCCGCTGCGGGTTCCGCTGGTCGAGGTGCACCGGGCCAAACGGGTGCCGCCGGCCCGCCGGCCCAGTGCCACCGCCGTGATCGAGTTGGAACGGGCCGCCGACGAGGCCTGGCCGGCACAGGTACGGGGACAGCTCGGCGACTGGCTGCTGCGGGCCGCTGACAACTGGACCGGTCGGGCGAACTCGGCGCTGCCGGTCGGTGACCCGGACCGACCGCTGGACGAGGCGATCGACGCCGTCCGACAGTGGTACGCGGAGCGGGGTCAGCCGGCCCTGGTCAACGTCCCGCTGCCGCTGGCCGCCCCGATCGGCGCGGCGCTCGACGAACGCGGCTGGGGCACCCGACCCGTGGTGCTGGTCCAGACCGCACCGCTGAACACGGTGCTGGCCGCGACCGCGGAGCGGCCGGAACTGCCGCCCGTGGAACTGGCCGACACGCCGTCGGCGGAGTGGCTCGCCCTGGCCGCCCGGCGCAAGGCAGCAGCTCCGAGCGCCGCCCCGGCGGAACTTCCGCCCGCCGCGCACCACGTGCTCACCGCCGTGGGCCAGGTCCGCTTCGCCCACCTGTACGACCGGCCGTCGACCGACTCCGACGGCGGGCGGGAACTGGTCGCCGCGGCCCGGGGCACCATCACCGGACAGGGGCGTTGGCTCGGGCTGACCCTGGTGGAGGTGGTGCCCGCGGCACGACGTCGTGGTCTCGCACGGCACCTGGTGCGGGGCCTCGTCGAGTGGGCTGTCGGGCAGGGGGCGACCGACGCCTTCCTCCAGGTGGAGGAACACAACGAGGCGGCGGTCTCGCTCTACCGGCGGCTGGGCTTCACCACCCACCACACCTACCAGACCCGTACGGCGCCGTAGCCGCCGCCGGCCGGGCCGGGTGGCAGGGTCAGCGCCGGACGACGCGGCGCGGCTTGGACTGCTTCGCCTCGGCGTACCGCTTGAGCGACTGCGACCGGTAGTCCCGGCCGAGCGCGGTCAGCAGCAGGTAGCCGAGGACAACGCCGCCCGCGGTGAAACCGGCGTAGAACCAGATCTGCGAGAAGAACTCGCCGGCGCCGTTCGCGAAGGGGTAACTGCCGCTGACGAGGGGCCCGAGGAAAACCGTCAGTGCCATCGCGACCAGTACGGCGAGCGCCATCTCGCCGGCCCAGTCGGCCAGCGGCCGGCGCTGCCCCTGGAGGAACGCGAGGGTCGCCAGGATCAGGCCGATCACGACGAACATGCCGAGCGACAGCCGGTCCTGCAGATCGGTCCGGTCGGCGAAGGCGAACCGGGCCACCAGCCGGGCCACCACGTTGATCCCGAACAGCACGCCCGCGAGTACGCCGATCGGCAGCCAACGCTCCTTCATCGCACGTCCTTCCGGATCCGGGCCCCCGGTGTGGCGGAGGCGTTCCTGACCCAGATTTCTACCACCCGGAGCTGTACGGATCCATGGGGCGACTCAGGGCCGGTCGGTGGGCCGGGGTGGTGCCATGATCAGCCGGAACCCCATCACCGCGAAGGCCACCGAACCGGCGAAGATCATCGCCAGGCCGACCCAGTTGTCGTTGGCGAGCAGGATGTCGCCCTCGCTCCGGCCGCCGGCCGCGACCACCATCAGGACGAACCAGACGACGGCGGGGAGCGCGAGCGCCCACCGGCGCCCGACGGCCCGGGGCGCGAACCAGCTCAGTGCCACGTTGGCGAGGACCGCGAGCAGCGCCGACACCCCGATCAGCACACCGCCGACCCGCGCCGTCGCGAGGACCAGTTCGAGGGCGGCGGTGACCACCGCGCCGACCACCGCGAGCACCCCGCCGACGATCCGCAGGACCAGGTCCGCCGCGGCCCGCAACGCCGGCGATCCGGCCGGCGACCCGCCAGCCACCCCCGACGACCCGCCAGCCGCCAGCGGCCCCGCCGGTTCCGACCCGGGCGGCGACGGCTCCGGATCCGGCTCGGGCGACACGGACACGTGGCTGGGCAAAGTCACCGGGCGCCCGCCGCCACCGGCGTACCGGACGCGGCTGTCGGCGTACCGGACGTCTGGTCCACCACCGCCGGCTCCGCCGCCCCGGTCGACGGGTCGAGCCCGGCGAAGAGATCGTCCTCCCAGCCGTACGGACCGGATCCCGGACCCTTCACCCCGGCGGCCAGGGTGTAGTACTCCACCCCCATGAACTCGCCGCCGAAGTTGCCGGCAACCGCGTAGAGCCAGGAGTTCTCCGGGATCTGGGTACGGTGCGCGCGCATCGCCGCCTCCTTGGCGGCGTGCTGGTCGGTGCCGTCGATCCGGGCCGCGATCTGCTCGTCCGGCGTACCGAACGGCAGGTCGTCGACGTGTTCGGTGCCGGCGAACGGGTTGTTCGCCACGTCCGCGTCGGCGAACGAGGCCACCCCCGCCTCCAGCACCCCCCGGGGCACCGCCGTCCAGTAGACCTTGGCGGGGCCGAAGCCCTCGGCGGCGGCGAGTTCCGCCGCGCGCATCGTCACCCGGTGCGCCTGGATGTGGTCGGGGTGCCCGTAGAAGCCGTTCGGGTCGTACGTGACGAGCACCTGGGGGCGTACCTCCCGCATGATCTCGACCAGGTGGCCGGCCGCGGTGTCCAGATCCGCCCGCCAGAACGCCCGTGGGTGGTCGTTGGTCGGCAGCCCCATCATCCCCGAGTCGCGGTACCGCCCCGCGCCACCAAGGAACCGGTGGTCGGTGACGCCCAGCGCCGCACAGGCGGCGGCGAGTTCGGCGATCCGGTAGCCGCCGAGCTGGTCGGCCTCGGCGGCGGCGAGCCCGGCCAGCGCCGGTACGTGGATTTCGCCCTCCTCGCCCAGGGTGCAGGTCACCAACGTCACGCCGGCGCCGGCCGCGGCGTAGTACGCCATCGTCGCGCCGGTGCCGATCGCCTCGTCGTCGGGGTGCGCGTGCACCAGCAGCAGCCGCCGGGCGGGCGGGTCGACCGCCCGACCCACCGGGCCGGACGGATCGGGCGGGACGGTCAGGTTCGTCACCCGCGCCACTTTACGCCGCCGATCCCGCCCGGGCATGGGCAGGCAGTGAGTTGGCGCACCCGGAGAGTCAGCAGGTGGCTACCGGTATCAGACCGGTACCCGATGCTTCGGCTCGGCCACATCGGCCTCCGCCCGGCCCTACGATCACGGTGTGGACTACCCGGAGCTGGCTGCCCGTACCCGGCGCTTCACCTGTGGCGCGCCGCGGTCCGTGACGGTGGCCAACGACGGGTCACGGGTGGTCTTCCTCCGCTCCGGCGGCCCGACCGACCCGGCCGACGCCCTCTGGCTGTTCGACGTCGCCTCCGGCACCGAACGCCTCGTCGCCGACCCGGCCGTCCTGCTGGACGGCGAGGAGGACACCGGCGCCTCCCCGACCGAACGGGCGCTGCGGGAACGGCTCCGGCTCAGCACCGGCGGGATCGCCCGGTACGCGACCGACCCGGCCGCCCGGGTGGCGGTCTTCCCGCTGGCCGGCCGTCTGTTCCGGGCGGACCTGGTGCACGGCGACGTGGTCGAGGTGACGACCGCCGGTCCGGTCGTGGACCCCCGGCCGGACCCGACCGGGCAACGGCTGGCCTACGTCACCGACGTGGTCGAGCCGAGCCTCGGCGACACCCGCAGCACGCCGGACGTCCGGCCCGGGCAGCTCCGGGTGATCGACCCCGACGGCACCGACACGCTGCTCGCCGGGGAGGAGAACGGGGTCACCTGGGGGCTCGCCGAGTTCGTCTCCGCCGAGGAGTTCCACCGCTTCCGGGGCTACTGGTGGGCGCCGGACGGCCGGTCGATCCTGGCCGCCCGGGTCGACGAGTCCCGGCTGCCCCGGTGGTACCTGCACGACCCCGGCGACCCGGCCAGCCCGCCCCGCGCCATCGCCTATCCCCAGGCCGGCGGGCCGAACGCCGAGGTCAGCCTGCATCTGCTGGACCTGGACGGCGGCTGGGTCGACGTGCACTGGGACCGGGAGACCTACCCCTACCTGGTCTCGGTGGAGTGGGCCGAAACCGGGCCGCTGATCACCGTACTGCGCCGGTTGCAGCAGCACGGGCTGGTGCTCGCCGTCGACCCGCGTACCGGCGAGACGCAGGTGCACGCCGAACTCGCCGACCCGCGCTGGGTCGACCCGGTCGCCGGGACCCCCCGCCACCTGCCCGACGGTCGGGTACTGGTCGGCGGCGAACTCGCCCACGACGGCTACGACGCCCGGTGCCTCTTCGCCGACGGGACCCTGCTCACCCCGCCCTCGCTCTACGTACGCCGGGTGGTCGGCTGGCTGCCGACCCGCAACGGCACCCCGGACCTGCTGGTCGAGGGGAGTAACGGCGAGCCGAGCCAGCAGCACCTGTTCCGGGTCCGGGCCGGGATCGGCGCCGGCGGGGTCGACGCCCGGCGGATGACCGCCGATCCGGGCTGGCACTCGGCCGAGGTCGGCGGCAACGTGATCGTGGTGCACTCCCGCTCGCTCGACGAGCCCGGCGGGATCTGGGCGGTGTGGCAGGGTGACGAGGAGGTCGGCCGGCTGCGGAACCTGGCCGCGACCCCGCCGTACGCGCCGCGACCCGCGCTCGAACGGGTCACCGACCGCCGGCTGCCGGCCGCGGTCGTCTACCCGGGCAACCACGTCGCCGGCCGCCGACTCCCGGTCCTGCTCGACGTGTACGGCGGTCCGGGTGTCCAGGAGGTGGTCGCGGCCCGGTCGGCGTGGCTGGAGCGGCAGTGGTGGGCCGACCACGGCTTCGCGGTGGTCACCATCGACAACCGGGGTACCCCGGGAGTGGCGCCCTCGTTCGAGAAGGTGATCCACCGGCGCCTCGCCGACGTGATCCTGGCCGACCAGGCGGACGCGCTGCAGGCGCTCGCCGGCAAACATCCCGACCTGGATCTCAACCGGGTCGGGATCCGGGGCTGGTCGTTCGGTGGCTGGCTGGCCGCGCTCGGCGCCCTCTGCCGGCCCGACCTGTTCCGGTGTGCCATCGCCGGCGCCCCGGTCACCGACTGGGGCCTGTACGACACCGCGTACGTCGAGCGCTACCTGGGGACGCCGACCGACAGTCCCGAGGTGTACGCCCACCATTCGCTGCTCGAACTCGCCGCCGAGCCGGTACGCCACTTCGACGAGGCCCGGCCGATCCTGTTGGTGCACGGGCTGGCCGACGACAACGTGGTGGCCGCGCACACGCTGCGGCTCTCCGCCGCCCTGCTCGCCGCCGGGCGACCGCACTCGGTGATCCCGCTGACCGGGGCGACGCACATGGCGGCCGGTGGCACCGCCGAGCGTCTGCTCTCGCTGGAACTCGAGTTCCTGCGCCACAATCTGTGAACGTACCTCCGCCCGGTCTGTGACCCCGTCCAGATCTCCGGCCGGCCGATGTCCGGAACGCCGTCGGTGCTCCGACGTCTCCGATGAACGGCGTCACCCCGGCGCCGACCGCAGAGGAGAAGACCGTGAAGTACATGATCATGTTGACCGGTTCACAGCGCGACTACGACGCGCTCACCGGCCGCGACACCCCTGACTCGCCGGCCTGGCCGGCCGAGGACGTGGCCAAACTGCACGAGTTCATGGCGGCCTGGAACAACGACCTGGTCGAGTCGGGCGAGTTCGTCGACGCCCGGGGCCTCGCCGCCCCGGTGCACACCCGCCGGGTCCAGCTGCGCGACGGTGCGCCGGTGGTGACCGACGGGCCGTACCCGGAGACCCAGGAGGTGCTGGCCGGCTACACCATCGTCGAGTGCGACAGCTTCGACCGGGCCACCGAGATCGCCGCGCGGTTGGCGTACACCCCGCACCCGGAGAGCGCGTCGCTGACCAGCGAGTGGTACGTCGACGTCCGGCCGATCGCCGACGGCGCCGAGGAGTTGGCGTAACCGGGCCGATGACCCAGACCGAGGACCTGCTGCGCCGGTTGGCGCCGCAGGTCCTCGGCGCGCTGGTCCGCCGGTACGGCCACTTCGACACGGCCGAGGACGCGGTGCAGGAGGCGCTGCTCACCGCCGTCACCCGGTGGCCGGCCGAGGGCGTACCGGACAATCCCCGGGGTTGGCTGATCACCGTCGCCGCCCGCCGGCTGACCGACCTGCTCCGTGCCGAGCAGGCCCGGCAACGCCGGGAGGAGACGGTGGCCCGCCGGCTGCCGCCGGAGGGGTGGACGGCACCGCCCGCCGACCAGCCCCCGACCGGGTACGACGACACCCTGGTCCTGCTCTTCCTCTGCGGCCATCCGGCGTTGTCGGCGGCCTCCCAGATCGCGCTGACCCTGCGCGCGGTCGGTGGCCTGACCAGCGTCGAGATCGCCCGGGCGTTCCTGGTGCCGGAGGCGACGATGACCCGCCGAATCAGCCGGGCCAAGCGGACGATCCGCGACAGCGGGGTACCGTTCGGCCTGCCGCCGGCCGCCCAGCGGGCCGAGCGACTGGGCAGCGTCCTGCACGTGCTCTATCTAATCTTCAACGAGGGGTACGCGAGCACCGCCGGGCCCGCCCTGTTCCGCGCCGACCTCTGCGCCGAGGCGATCCGACTGACCCGGCTGCTGCACCGGCTGCTCCCGGACGATCCCGAGGTGACCGGGCTGCTGGCCCTGATGCTGCTCACCGACGCCCGGCGAAGCGCCCGGACCGGCCTGGACGGGACTCTGATCCCAATGGCGGAACAGGACCGGAGCCGCTGGGACGCCGACCAGATCGCCGAGGGGTTGGGCCTGGTCGCCGAGGCACTGCCCCGGGGTGGAATCGGGCCGTACCGGATCCAGGCGGCGATCGCCGCACTGCACGACGAGGCACCGAGCGCCGAACAGACCGACTGGCCACAGATTGTCGCCCTGTACCACCTGCTGCTGACCCTGACCGACAATCCGATGGTGGCGCTGAACCACGCGGCGGCGGTGGCGATGGCACACGGGCCGGCCGCCGGCCTCGACCTGGTCGACAAGCTCGGCACCGACAGCCGGCTCGCCGACGACCACCGCTGGTACGCCGTCCGGGCCCACCTGCTGGAGCAGGCCGGTGAGCGGGCGGCGGCCCGGGCGGCGTACGAGGTGGCGGCCGACCGGGCGATGAGCCTGCCCCAGCAGCGCTACCTGCGTACCCGGGCGGCCCGGCTCGACGCCGTCCCACCAGACGAGGCCCGGTGACCGGGAGTCGGTCGCCAGTTCACTTCCGTTCAGGTCCGGCGCCCCCGGGTGCCGCGGGTGCGGACAGGAACCTGGTGAACCGGGCCTTCCGGGCGCTGGTCTCCTGGTAACCGAGCCCCTGGTAGAAGCGGTGCGCGGCGTCCCGGTGGCGGCTGCTGGTCACCTCCATGAAGAGGCAACCGGCCTGGCGGGCCTGCCGCTCGATCTCCTCGACAAGCGTCCGGCCCACGCCGGTGCCCCGGCACCGCTCGTCGACGACCAGCGCCACCAGGCGGCCGAACCGGCCGGTGAGCTCCAGGAGCGGGGTCACGTGCAGTGCGGCGACCCCGACCAGCAGACCGTCGGCGTCGGCGCCGAGCAGCAGGCTGGCCGGGTCGTCCGACCAGCAGTCGAGGCGTTCCTCGGCCTCGGCCGCCGTCGTCGGGTAGCCGAGCTGGCCGAGCAGTTCGGCGACCCGGGCCGCGTCTGCGCGCTCGACCCGTCGGATCCTGATCGTCATCCGGGCAGTCTGCCCTGCCCGGCCGCCGGCCTGATCGCGCTACTTCCGGGAACCGCGCTACTTCGGGGAAGTAGTGGTCTCGCGCCCGGGCGGAAGCCACTACTTCCCGGAAGTTGTCTCATCCCGGCTGGCCGGCCAGCGGGTGTCCGGCGGCGGGAGTGCCGGCGTTGGACCAGGCGCGGGTGCTGAGCACCAGGCGGTAGCCATCCGGGTCCTCGACGGTCACCCCCCAGCGGTCCCAGTACGCCCCCTGGGAGACCCGGCGTCCGCCGGCCCGCTCCAGCCGGGTGACCAACGCAGCGTCGACCGGGCCGGCGAGGTAGAGCACCAGCAGGTCCTCCGGACCCGGGGTGGGCGGGACGGTCAGGTTCGGGCCACCGACCAGCTCCAGATGCCAGCCCGCCTCCGGCCAGCCCAGCATGACCAGGTCGTGCTCGCCCGGGCCGCCGGTGGCCCGATAGAGCACCGTCAGTCCCAGCCCGGTCACGTAGAAACGCTCACTGGCGGCCAGGTCGCGACTGGGTCGGGCGATCCGCAGCGCCGCACTCGGGTTGATCATCTTCTGCTCCTCCTGACTGGTCGACCGCCATCGTGCCGACCGGTCGACCCTCAGCGTGCGACCTCAACCAAGCTTGAGGTCAACCGACGAGCCGGCCTCCGGTGACCTCGACCACAGGCCGGCGGTAAACCGCTCGAACCTGTCGTCCCCGGACGGCAGGATGCCGGGCGCACCGCACCACGATCAAGGGGGCCACCATGAGCCGACGTACCTCCGCAGAGCTGCACTTCGTCGAGCACGGTGAGGGTGTGCCGGTGCTGGCGTTGCACGGCTGGACCCCGGACCACCGGTTGATGTCCGGCTGCCTGGAACCGGTCTTTGCCGGCCGGCGGGGGTACCGCCGCCTCTACCCGGACCTGCCCGGGATGGGACGGTCGGCCGCCCCGGACGACATCGCGAGCTCGGACGACGTCCTCTCCGCCGTGCAGGACTTCGTCGACGAGACCATCGGAGACGCCCCGTTCCTGCTGGTCGGCGAGTCGTACGGCGGCTACCTCGCCCGGGGGTTGGCGCGGTCGCGTCCGGAGCAGGTGCTCGGGCTGGCGCTGATCTGCCCGACCGGCACCGCGGTGGAGCAGGCCGACCGGACCTGCCCGGAGCACCGGGTGCTCCGTCCGGACCCGGATCTGGTCGGGTCCCTCGAACCACGGCTCGCCGAGGAGTTCACCGAGATCGCCGTGGTGCAGTCGGCGGAGACGCTGCGCCGGTTCCAGGACGAGATCATGTCTGGGCTCGACCTCGCCGACCGTACGGCGATGGCCCGGATCCGGCAGCGGTGGGTGCTGACCACCGACCCGGAGAGCGGACCGGCGTACCAGCGGCCGGCGCTGGTCCTGGCCGGACGACAGGATTCCGTCGTCGGGTACGTCGACCAGTTCGCCCTGCTGCCGCACTACCCCCGGGCCAGTTTCGCGGTGCTCGACGTGGCCGGCCACAACCTGCAGTTCGAGCAGCCGGAGCTCTTCGACGCACTGGTCCGGGAGTGGCTGGACCGGGTCGCCGCCGAGTCCTGGAGTGCCTGCTGAGCAACATTCCGGTGTCCCGAAGACTGAACGTTGCCAACCCGCCCCGGAGTGGTCCGGTATTCTTGACGGTCGGGTCGAGAGGCGCTGCAACGGGCGAGGACGCCCGCCACGCTCGACCTGGGTTCCACCCGGTTCCTCGGTAAGGGCGCCTCCGTTCCCATACGGAGGTGGTCTCATGAACACGGCACCGAGTGGCGCTGCCGATCCGACGTCGAGCCGGGCAGGCGGTGCCGACGGCCGGGCGTCCCGGGTCGCCGCGCTGCGTGACCTGCTGGACCAGCGGATCGTCGTGCTCGACGGCGCCTGGGGCACGATGCTGCAGGGCGCCGGGCTGACCCCCGCCGACTACCGCAACGACCTGCTCGCCGACCATCCGCACGACGTCACCGGCGACCCGGACGTGCTGAACCTGACCCGGCCGGACGTGATCCTCGACGTACACCGGCAGTACCTGGCGGCCGGCGCGGACATCACCTCGACGAACACCTTCACCGCGACGAGCATCGCCCAGGCCGACTACGGCCTGCAGTCGCTGGTCCGGGAGATGAACCTGCGCGGCGCGCAGCTGGCCCGGCAGGCCGCCGACGAGGCGGGCGGCAAGTTCGTCGCCGGCTCGGTCGGGCCGCTGAACGTGACCCTGTCGCTCTCCCCCAGCGTCGAGGACCCGGCCTTCCGGGCGGTCACCTTCGACCAGGTCAAGGCGGCGTACGCGGAGCAGATCGCCGCGCTGGCCGAGGGCGGCGTCGACATCCTGCTGATCGAGACGATCTTCGACACGCTGAACGCCAAGGCCGCCGTCGCCGCCGCCCGCGAGGTCGCGCCCGACCTGCCGCTGTGGATCTCGGTGACCATCGTGGACCTGAGCGGCCGGACCCTCTCCGGGCAGACCGTCGAGGCGTTCTGGAGTTCGATCGCGCACGCCGAGCCGCTCGCGGTCGGGGTGAACTGCTCGCTCGGCGCCGCCGAGATGCGCCCGCACGTCGCGGAACTCTCCCGGCTCGCCGACACCTACGTCGCCTGCCACCCGAACGCCGGGCTACCTAACGCGTTCGGCGGTTATGACCAGCAGCCGGCGGAGACCGGGCAGCTGATCCGGGAGTTCGTCGACGCCGGCATGGTCAACATCGTCGGCGGCTGCTGCGGCACCAGCCCGGAGCACATCGCGCGGATCGCCGCCGCGGTCGCCGACCAGCCGCCCCGCCCGGTGCCGGCGCCGACCACCCAGACCCGGTTCAGCGGACTGGAGCCGTTCGCGATCGGCCCGGACACCGGCTTCGTGATGATCGGCGAGCGGACCAACGTCACCGGTTCGGCGAAGTTCCGCCGGCTGATCGAGGGCGACGACCACCAGGCCGCCGTCGACGTGGCGTTGGAGCAGGTACGCGGCGGCGCCAACATCCTCGACGTCAACATGGACGCCGACCTGCTCGACAGCGAGCGGGCGATGACCACCTTCCTCAACCTGGTCGCGACCGAACCGGAGGTCGCCCGGATCCCGATCATGATCGACAGCTCGCGGTGGAGCGTGCTGGAGGCCGGGCTCAAGTGTGTCCAGGGCAAGGGCGTGGTCAACTCGATCAGCCTCAAGGAGGGCGAGGAGACGTTCCTCGCCCAGGCCCGGCAGATCCGGAGCTACGGCGCCGGCGTGGTGGTGATGGCCTTCGACGAGATCGGCCAGGCCGACACCACGGAACGCAAGGTGGAGATCTGCGCCCGGGCGTACGACCTGCTGGTCAACGAGGTGGGCTTCCCGCCGGAGGACATCATCTTCGACCCGAACGTGCTCGCCGTCGCGACCGGCATCGCCGAGCACAACGGGTACGCCAAGGCGTTCATCGACGCGCTGCCGCAGATCAAGCAGCGCTGCCCGGGAGCCAGGACCAGCGGTGGCATCTCCAACCTGTCCTTCTCGTTCCGCGGCAACGACGTGGTACGAGAGGCGATGCACTCGGCGTTCCTGTTCCACGCCGTACGGGCCGGGCTGGACATGGGCATCGTCAACGCCGGTCAGCTCGCCGTCTACCAGGACATCCCGGCCGACCTGCTGGAACTCGTCGAGGACGTGCTCTTCGACCGTCGTCCGGACGCCACCGACCGGCTGGTCAGCTTCGCCTCCACGGTCAGCGGCTCCGGTACGAAGCGTGCGGTCGACCTCTCCTGGCGGGAGAACCCGGTCGAGGAGCGGCTGTCGTACGCGCTGGTGCACGGCATCGTCGACTTCATCGAGGAGGACACCGAGGAGGCCCGCAAGCAGGCCGCCCGGCCACTCGACGTGATCGAGGGCCCGCTGATGGCCGGCATGAAGATCGTCGGCGACCTCTTCGGTTCCGGCAAGATGTTCCTGCCCCAGGTGGTGAAGTCGGCCCGGGTGATGAAGCGCTCGGTCGCCTACCTGGAGCCGTACATGGAGGCGGAGAAGGAGCAGGCCCGCGCGGAGGGGCGGCTCGACACCGGTCGGGGCCAGGGCAAGGTGGTGCTGGCCACGGTCAAGGGCGACGTGCACGACATCGGCAAGAACATCGTCGGCGTGGTGCTCGGCTGCAACAACTACGAGGTCGTCGACCTGGGCGTACTGGTGCCGGCGGCGAAGATCCTGGACACCGCGGTCGCCGAGGGCGCCGACGCGATCGGGCTCTCCGGGCTGATCACCCCCTCGCTGGACGAGATGGTCGGGGTCGCGAGCGAGATGCAGCGGCGTGGTCTGAAGCTGCCGTTGCTGATCGGCGGGGCCACCACCTCACGACAGCACACCGCGGTCCGGATCGCCCCCGCGTACGAGGGCAGCACCGTGCACGTACTCGACGCGTCCCGGGTGGTCGGGGTGGTCTCGGACCTGCTCAACCCGACGCGGGCCGAGGCCCTCGACACCCGCAACCGGGAGGAGCAGCAGCGGCTGCGGGAACAGCACGAGAGCCGGGAACGGGTGGCCCTGCTCAAGCTCGGTCAGGCCCGGGCCAACCGGGAGCAGGTCTCCTTCGACGAACTGTCGGCGCCCGCCTTCACCGGCGTACGGACGGTCCGGCCGGAGCTGACCGAGCTCCGCGAGATGATCGACTGGCAGTTCCTCTTCCTCGCCTGGGAGTTGAAGGGCAAGTTCCCGGCGATCCTGGAGCAGCCGGTGGCCCGGGAGCTCTACGACGACGCCAACACGATGCTCGACCAGATCATCGCGGACGGTTCGCTGACCGCCGTCGGCACGTACGGCTTCTGGCCGGCACACTCCGACGGCGACGACATCGTGCTCTCCGGTGCCGGCGACGGCGTCCGGTTCCCGATGCTGCGGCAGCAGACCGCCAAGCCGGCCGGCCGGCCGAACCGGTGCCTGGCCGACTACGTCGCCCCGGCCGGGGACCACCTCGGCGGTTTCGCGGTGGCGATCCACGGCGCCGAGGAACTGGCGGCCAGCTACGAGGCCCGGCACGACGACTACCGGGCGATCATGGTGAAGGCGCTCGCCGACCGGCTCGCCGAGGCGTTCGCCGAGTACCTGCACCTGCGGGCCCGCCGCGAGTGGTACGAGCCGGACGCCGACCCGGCGATCGAGGACCTGCACGCGGAACGGTTCCGGGGGATCCGCCCGGCGCTCGGCTACCCGGCCAGTCCGGACCACAGCCTGAAGCGGCGGCTGTTCGAGCTGCTGGACGCCGACTCGCTCGGCATCGGGCTGACCGAGTCGTACGCGATGACCCCGGCGGCGGCGGTCAGCGGGTTGTACTTCGGAAACCCGGCGTCCCGGTACTTCACGGTGGGGCGGCTCGGCCGGGACCAGGTCGAGGACTACGCGGCGCGGGTCGGGCTCGACGTCGCCGAGGTCGAACGCTGGCTCCGCCCGAACCTGTCGTACGAGCCAGGGGCCTGAGCCGACCCCCGACCTCGTCGACTCTCCGGCCGACTCCGACGCCGACCTGGCGTTTTGGCGGGCGTTCTACGCTGGCCGATGTCGGTCGGCGGGAGGAGTCGCGAGGTGCGCCGTGGTCCGATCTCCTGGCGGATGGGGATCCGCAGATGGGACTATCTGCTCGACTGTGCACTGTGGATGCGGGCGGCCGAGCGGATCGACCCGCCGGCCCACTGGCTGGTGCCCGGGCCACTCGACCTCGACCAGCCACCGGCGCCGAGCCCAGCGGTCGGCCAGCCGGCGGCTCAGGCCCGGGGCGGCGGGGGGACCGACGAGGTGCTGGGCGAGGAGTGGCTCGGCTGGTGGCTCTCCCTGGTCGACCCGACCCGACAGCCGGTACGCCCGGAGAACACCCTGGAGCCGGCCGACGACACCCCTGACCCGCTCGGCCTGGCTCCGTACCCGACGCTGCGCCGGATCGTCGCCCGACGCTCCGGGGAGGCACTGGACTGGCACACCGCCCGCCGGAACCTCGAGTTCGAGCGGCATCCTCCGGGCTCGCCGGTGACCAGCAGCATCGCGTACGAGACCGAACGCTCGCTGGGCCGGCCGCTGCGCCCGTTCAGCGTCGAGTTCGTCCTGCTGCCGGTCAGCGACGAGGTGATCCGTCGGGTCGACGAGGAGCACTACCTGGTCCCCGAGCAGGTGTACGACAGCCACCGGTGGCCGGTCTGGTTGCGCAACCTGCTGACCCGGATCGGCTGAGTTCCGCCCCCGGCAACCGCGCCTCGACGCCGGGGCGGTTCCGCTACGGGTCTGTCAGTGGATCGCCGCCGCGCCCCGTCGCCTCACGGGATGTAACACACCCCGGGGAAGGCCGGGGACGGGCCTTCGAGCAGGCGCTGCCGCCGGTGACGCAGGTGCAGGTCGAAGAAGGCCAGCGGGTACGCCTGTTGAATGCGCGCCGCCCGGGTCGCGTCGAGGGTGCCGGCCCAGCCTTCCAGGTCCTCCTCGGTCATGCCGACCGCGACCGCCAGGTGCGGAAGCATGATCTGGTAGTCGGTGTACGCGAGGTGGCGCCCGTCGGCGGCCCGGACGTTCAGCCTCCACCCGGTCAGGTGTGACCAGAACTGGGCAACCGACGGTTCGGCCCGGGTGTAGTCCGCGGACATCATCATGAAGGGCCGGGCGAGATCAGTCTCGATGAGGGGTTCCATCTGGGCGTCGAGACTCAGCCCGGCTCGGATGCGCTGATCCAGGCCCATGGCCAGCGCGGTCGCCGTACCGCCCTTCGAGAAGCCGAACATGCCGACGCGTCCGGGGTCGAGCAGGCCGGGCAGGCCGGCCGGCAGCGGCCGGCCGTCGGCGTCGGGGTTGCGCCCGGCGGCGAGGGCGGCGATGCGGTCGAGGACGAACGGGATGTCGGCGGCGAAGTCCGCCGCGCCCAGGGAGTGCTCGCCGCCGATGATCGGGACGGTGAGCCGGCCGTCGGGGAACTCACTGAACGCGTCGTGGGTGTGGTCGACGGTGACCACGACGTACCCGTGACTGACCAGCTCCTGCACCACGATCGTGTTGTGGCCGCGGTGGTCGTGCGCGCCGTGCGAGAACACCACGACCGGCATCCGGCCACCCGCCCGCCGTACCGGCGCCCCCACGTGCCCGGCGGTCAGCGCCGGCAGCAGCGCGTCGGCCGGAAACCCGTGGTACGTCAACAGTTCGCGCATGAGCGCGTCGGACAGCCAATGCGCCCGGGGGTACCGGGCGACGTCGCGGGCCGGGTACCAGACGCTGACCATCAGCTCGCGGTGGTGCCCCGGGCCGGCGACGGGGTCCGGACGGGAACGGTCGACGAGGTGCAACGGCACCGTACCGATCGGGAAGGGTCCGGTCGGCGCGGGCAGGACGAACCGCCTCGGGCCGGCGGCGACGGCAGCGGCGCTCGCCCGGCCGGAGAGGCCGAGTGGCACGGTGAGTCCGGCGGCCAGCGCGGCGGTGATGACGCCACGGCGGGACAGTCGTTCGCCGCCGATCGACGGTGTGGTGTTCATGGCGCCTCCTCGTGGATCGTCTCGACGCGGGCGATGAGCTGCTTGAGTCGGGTGATCTCCTCGACGAGCGCGGTGTGGCCCGCCGGGGTGAGGGTGATCCAGGTCCGGCCGCGCCGTCCGGCGTAGCCCTTCTCGATTTCCACCAGACCTGCTGTCTCCAACACGCCCAGGTGCTGGGAGAGGTTCCCGGCGGTCAGTTCCAACTGGGTACGCAGGTAGCCGAACTCGACCCGGCGGGCCTCGTGCGCGATGGTGAGGATGCCGAGCCGGACCCGCTGGTGCACCACGTCGTCGAGCCCGGTGACCGGGTGCGGGGATTCGGTCTCGCCCGGCGTCGGGGTGTCGACGGGTCCGGTCACCGGGGCCGCCGCAGTCGTTGCGCCAGTGCGAAGCCGGCGCTGCCCAGCAGCAGCACACCGCCGCTGATGACCAGCATCGGCGCGAACTGCCAATCGGGCCCCCAGTGGGTTCCCCACCCGAAGTTGATCGGCACCACGACCACCGTCAGGTACCCGAGGGCGAACAGCAGCAGCGCGGGGTGACGCTCCAGCCAGGCCAGCACCAGTAGCGCCAGCCCGATCGAGCCGGTGAAGTCGGTCAGGCGGCCCAACGCGAGGACGGACCAGGCCGGGGGCCCCGCGGGGTCCGGCAGCGGGAGGTAGTGCACTCGCACCTGCCAGAAGGCGGTGAACAGGGTGAGCAGCGTGATGCCCGCGATGACGTACGGCGCCACCCGGGTGCCCAGGCCCCGGGCCGAGGCGACCCGCCGGTACCCGACGGCGATCACCAGGTACGCCAGCACCAGCGCGGTCCACCAATAGATGGTCGCGGTCTGGTACCACACCTTGCACTGCTGGCCGCGCTCCACCGACCGGCAGTCGAACTCGACCACGTGGCCGAACCGGTAGACGAGGATCGCGCCGAAGGTCACCACGGCCAGCACCAGCAGCGGCAGCCATGTCACCCGCTGGGCGAGCCGAACCCGGCGCGCGAGGTCGCGTGCGTCAGCCAGCAGTCGGCGGGGATCGCCGCTGACCGGAACCGAATCGGAAGTCATGCCAATAGGTTTCCATAACAAACCTTTTGGCGCTAGTGGCGATCGATTGATAGCCGATCGCTGACCGCGACCGTCGCGACCCACACCCCCGGCCCGACGCCGCCCGCAGACGCCTGAGCCGCCGGCGGACGGGACCTCGGCGAACGGGTAGGGTGCCGGTTCGTGGCGAATCTCTGGAGAGGCGTGACCGCGACGGTCAGCCGGATCACCCGGCGGGTCCCCGCCCCGCGTACCGCTGGCAGCCCCACCCCTGCCCAGGTCGCCCGTCGGCGGCAGTTGGCGGCTCTGCAACGGCGACAGTTGACGTACGCGCCCGAACTGGACGGACAGGCCGACCCGGGCGAGATCGTCTGGACCTGGGTGCCGTACGAGGACGATCCCCGCCAGGGCAAGGACCGACCGGTGCTGGTGGTCGGCCGGGCCAGCCGTACCCTCTTCGGCCTGATGCTCTCCAGCCAGAGTGAGCGGGACGGCCAACGGCACTGGCTGGCGCTCGGCCCCGGCTCGTGGGACCGGGACAACCGGCCGAGCTGGGTACGCCTCGACCGGGTCCTGACGATGCGCGAGGACAGCATCCGGCGGGAGGGCGCGATCCTGGACCGGTCCCGGTTCGACCGGGTGGGGCAGGCGCTGCGCGCCGGCTACGGCTGGCGCTGACCGTCCCGCTCCGGATCGGGAGGGACCGCATGGGTGCCAAGACAGCGATGCTGGCGTACGCCGACGGTGACATCCGGCCGGCACTGCGCAATCCGACACCGTGCACGGTTGACGAGGCCGAGGGCCTGGTCCGTCGGGTCCACCCCGAGCACCAGGTCGCACCGGAGACCGGCTCGACCCTCTACGAGGGGACGTACCCGCCGGAAGAGGTCGGGTACGCGACGGTGCTGGCCGGTGCGGAACTGCTGTGTGACCGACGGCTGACCTCGCACCGTCCGTCCGAACTGCCGGAGCGGCTGCGCGCGTTCGGCGCGGGACGACGCATCCTGCTGCACGGCATGCACTCGATGGTCGACGCGCTCTCGTTCGCCGTCTGGGAGGACGGGCGTCTGGTCCGGTCGCTCAGTCTCTCGCCTGATGACGGCATCGTGGAGAACATCGGCGAGCCGTACGACTTCGAGCTGCCGTACTGGGCCGGCGATCATCCGGTACGGCCGGCACCGGGGTGGCCGCGGCAGGGTCCGTACCCGCTGCCGTTCCATCCGCTCGACCTCGGTGAGGCGGCGCTGCGCGCCCTGTTCGGCTTTGTCCTGGAGGGCCGCCCCGAGCCGGACGACGTCGACCCGGACGGGGTGCCGCTGCACGGGTTCCGGCTCACCGATCCGTCCGGTGCCGAGCAGGCGGAGCGGGCCCGGCTGCAGGACCTGGTGCAGCTGATGCGGCCGCCGCAGCGACTCCGGATGGGTCCCGACGGCCGGTGGCACGAGATCGGCGGCTGAGATTCAGGAAGGGCCCCTTGCGGTAGGGGCCCTTCCTGATCCCGTCAGGGCTTGAGGTAGGCGTTGTAGTAGACCGGGGTGCCGAACTGCTCGGAGATGAGCAGGCCGCCGACCTTCGGGCCGGTCACCAGGAAGGTGTTGTCCTGGTAGATCGGCACCACCGGGGCGTACTTCTCCATGATCATCTGGTCGATCTTGGCCCACTCCGGGCCCGCCTCGCCGGCCGGGAGTTTGCTGACCCGGTCGATCTCGGCGTTCACGTCGTCGGCGTTGAAGTACGACACGTTCGAGTTGCCCTGCGGGCCGAGCTTGCGGCCGTCCCAGAGCACCGGGATCGTGGAGACCGCGCTCGGCCAGTCCGCCGCCCAGTTGCTCAGGTAGATGTCGTACGGGTTGCCCCGGGTACGGGCGGTCGGGTTGTGGTCGTCGACGTACTGCACGGTGACGTCGAAGCCGGCCTTCTCCAGGCTCTGCTCGACGATCGGCGCGGTCTGCTGGCCGAAGGCGGTGCTCCGGGACATGAAGACCAGTTTCGGCCGCTGCCCGCCGAGCAGTTCCTTCGCCTTCTCCGGGTTGCCGGTCGGACCGCCGTCGTACGGGTTCGGGTAGTTCGTCTGCCCGATGGTGGTGTCGGCGAGCAGGGTGTGGGTGAGCCGGCCGGACGCGTCACCGCCCTGGGTGGCGAGGATGCCCTGCTTGTCGATGGCGTAGGCGATCGCCTGCCGGACCTTCAGGTCCTTGATCCGGTCGTTGTTGATGGAGAGGTACCAGACCGACGGCGCGGTCTTGCGGATCACCCGCTCGCCGAGCGAGGTGTCGGCGAGGACCTGGTTGACCAGCGCCTGCGGCACCTCGTCCCAGGCGACCGCGGCGGCGTCCGCGCCGTTGCCGGCCAGCGCCCGCTCGGTGGCCGCCTGGTCGTCCGGCCCGAACTCGACCTCGATGGTGTCCGGGTAGGCGTGCCGCAGCGGGTCGGTCTTCGGGTCCCAGTTCGGGTTCCGCTCCAGCACGAACCGGGCGTCCTTGGCGTACTCCTTGATTTTGTACGGTCCGGAGGCGACGACCCGGCGGTCGTACTCGGTTCGGGTGTCCTGCGCCTTCGGCACCGGCACCGAGGTCGGCAGGGAGAGCGCGAACGGCAGGTCGCAGTGCGGCGTGGCGAAGCTGAAGACCAGGGTCCGATCGTCGGAGACGGTCAGCCCGGGGACGGTGTCGCTGCCCGAGGTGTACGGCCCCTTGTAGTTGGCGTTGTACGTCGGGTTGTCGGCCAGCCACTCCTGGATGTACGTCGGTCCGCCGTCGATGCTCTCCTCGAACGACCGGGCGATCCCGTACGCCACGTCGGCGGCCCGGATCGGCGTGCCGTCCTCGAACTTCACCCCCTCCTTGAGGGTGTACTCCCAGGTCTTGCAGTCGTTGTTGACGTCCTTGCCGGCGTCGGTGGCGAGGTCGCCGACGAGCAGCACGCCGCCCTTGCCGTCCTCCTTGAAGACGGTCAGGGTCCGGACGAACATCTGCTGGATCGACATGCCGATGAAGGTGTAGGTGCGCTGCGGGTCGAGGTGTTCGAAGTCGGCCTGGGTGATCAGCTTGAGGGTGCCGCCGGGCTGCGCCCCGGGAACCTCCGCCGCCGGCCCCTGGGAGTCCTTGGGGTCGGTCGCGATCGAACTGGTGAACTGCCGCCCACCGCCGTTGTCGGAGTCACCGTTGTCGCCGGTGTTCTCCGAGCAGGCGGCCAGCGCACTGGCGGCGAGGACGAGCGCGGCGCTCGTCGCGGCCACCGTGAGCCTTGGTCGCATCGGACTTCCTCCTGGTCTCGTTCCCGCAGGTTCAGGTGCTCAGGTACTGAAAGAAATATTCAGGTAAACAGCCGTGAAGGTAAGTTTCATGACAGTAACGATGGGACAACGTTTCCGTGGTCGCGCCGACCCCGACCGGGAGACCACACTGGTCATCCCAGCCGGACCCGGGGGTCGACCACCGCGTACAGGACGTCCACCAGGACGTTCGCCGCCACCACGAAGACCGCGGCGAGCAGCACTGTGGCCATCACGATCGGCATGTCCAGGTTCAGCGCCGCGTTGAGCGCGGTCCGGCCCAGCCCGGTGAACCCGAAGACGGTCTCGGTGATGACCGTGCCGCCCAGATACGCGCCGAGGTCCAGCCCGGCGATGGTGATGATCGGGGTGATCGCCGCCCGGAGCGCGTGCCGGCCGTACACGGTGATCTTCGGCAGGCCCTTGGCCCGCGCGGTCCGGACGAAGTCCTCCGAGAGCGTCTCCAGCATCTGCGCCCGGGACAGCCGGGCGTAGGTGGCGGAGTTGAGGAAGCCGAGCGCGAACCAGGGCAGCAGCATCGCGGACGCCCAGGCCACCGGGTTCTCGGTGAGCGGGGTGTACCGGGGATAGCTCAGCAGGCCGGTCTCGTAGACCAGGCCGATCAGCAGCAGCGGCCCGAAGAGCAGGATCGGCATCGAGGCGCCGACCAGCGAGGTGCCGACCGCGAGCTTGTCGAAGACGGTGCCCCGGCGCAGCGCCGAGAGCATCCCGATGGAGATCCCCAGCATCAGCCAGACCACCGCCGCGCCGAAGACGATGCTCAACGTCACCGGCAGGGTACGACCCACGATGCCGCTGACCGGCTCGTCGTTGCGGAACGAGAAACCGAGGCAGGGCGCCGGGCAGTCCCGGGCCGTCTCACCGGCACCGATCGTCCGGCCGACGAAGATCCCCCGCATGAAGTCGCCGTACTGCACCACGATCGGCCGGTCGAGCCCCATCCGGCGCTCGATCATCTCGACCCGCTCCGGGCTGCAGACGTTCTTGCTGTCCCCGCACATCAGCTCGGCCGGGTTGTTCGGCACCGCGAAGAACAGCCCGAACGTCACCACGCTGACCGCGATCAGCGTGCTCAGCGCGAGCAGCACCTTCTTGACCAGGAACCGCAGCATGTCCCCGCCCCCCTACCGGCTCGACTTCGGATCGAGCGCGTCCCGCAGCGAGTCACCGAAGAGGTTGAACGCCAACACCAGCAGGAAGAGCGTGGTACCACCGACAATGGTGAAGCTCGGTACGTCCCGCAGGTAGCGGACGCTGTCGTTGATCAGCCGGCCGAGGTCCGGGGTCGGCTCCAGGACACCGATGCCGAGGAACGACAGCGCCGCCTCGGCGGTGATCAGCGCCGGCACGTTCAGCGAGAAGGTGACCAGGATCGGCGCCCAGAGGTTCGGCAGCAGCTGCCGGAACAGGATGTGCCCGAGACCGGCGCCGGAGGCCCGGGCCGCCTCCACGAACTCCCGCTCCCGCAGCGACAGCACCTGGCCGCGGACCAGCCGGGCCGAGGTGGTCCAGTTGAACATCACGAAGATCAACACCAGCAGCGCCGGGCGGAACCAGGACGCCACCTCGTCGCGCGGACCGTAGAACTGGTTCACCGCCAGCGGCACGAACGCGAAGCAGAAGATGTAGAACGGGAACGCCAACGCGAGGTCGACGACCCAGGTGATCACCGCGTCGACCCAGCCGCCGACGTACCCGGCGACGATTCCGACCACCACCCCGAGCGCGATGGTCAGCACCGCCGCGGTGAAGGCGATCATCAACGAGGTACGGAGGCCGTAGACGACCTGGATGAAGATGTCCCGCCCGATCCCGGGCTGGATGCCGAACCAGTGCTCGCCGCTGACCCCCGCGTAGCCGAGCGGAAAACCGTTGCGGTCCAGCCGCTCCGGGAACCGCTCCTGCGGACCCTTGCCGTAGAGCCGGGCGACCAGTGGCGCGGCCGCCGCCAGCAGGATGAACAGCACCAGCACCGTACCGCTGACCATCGCCACCCGGTCCCGGCGCAGCCGCAGCCAGGCGAGCTGTCCCGGCGACCGGCCGACGAACTCCGTCGCGCCGGCCGTGCCGATGTTCCCGCCGCCCGCCTCGACCTGGGCCGCGGCCGCCTCGACCTGCGCGGTCACCTGCTGCTCGCTCACCGGCCGTCACCTCCCTCGGCGCCGTCCACAGTTGACCCGATCGACGACTCCACCGCCCCCTCCGGAAAGTGGCAGGCCACCGCCGCGCCACCGGGATCCCGTACGGTCAGCGCCGGCTCCTCGGTCGCGCAGACCTCCCGGGCCTTCCAGCACCGGGTCCGGAACCGGCAGCCGGACGGCGGATCCAGCGGTGTCGGTACGTCGCCGGTCAGCCGGATCCGCCCGGCCGGGCCGAGTTTTGTCACGTCCGGTACGGCCGACAGCAGCGCCCGGGTGTACGGGTGCCGGGGCCGCTCGTAGATCTCGGCCCGGTCCCCGATCTCCACGATCCTCCCGAGGTACATCACCGCGACCCGCTGGCTGAAGTGCCGGACCACCGCCAGGTCATGTGCGATGAAGACGAACGCCAGCCCGAGTTCCCGCTGCAGGTCGCGGAGTAGGTTCACCACCTGGGCCTGGATCGAGACGTCGAGGGCGGAGACCGGCTCGTCGGCGACGATCAGTTTGGGCCGCAACGCCAGCGCCCGGGCGATCCCGATCCGCTGCCGCTGGCCGCCGGAGAACTCGTGCGGATAGCGGTTGTAGTGCTCGGGATTCAGCCCGACCAGTTCCAGCAGTTCCCGTACCCGGGTCCGGATCCCGCCGGGTGGGGAGACCCGGTTGACCCGCAGCGGCATGGCGACGATCTCGCCGACGGTGTGCCGGGGGTTCAGCGAGGCGTACGGGTCCTGGAAGATGATCTGCAGGTCCTGGCGCAACGGTCGCAGCGCACCCCGACCAAGGTGGCTGATGTCCCGGCCCTCGAAGACGATCCGGCCACCGGTCGGTTCGAGCAGCCGGACCAGCAGCCGGCCGGTGGTGGTCTTGCCACAGCCGGACTCGCCGACCAGACCCAGCGTCTCCCCCGGCCGGACCACGAAGTCCAGCCCGTCGACCGCCCGGACCACGCCGCCGCCCCGCCCCCGGAACCCGCCCCGGACCGAAAAGTGCTTGGTCAGCCCGGAGACCTCCAGCAGTGGTTCGTGCGGCGCGTTCACCGGTCCACCCCCGCCTCGGCGGCCTGCTCGGCGTACCGCCGTCGCTCCTCCTCGGGGAGGTGGCAGGCGACCAGGTGCCCGGTCCCACCTGCTGGACGCAGTTCCGGCACCGCGGTGCGGGACCGGTCGCCGGTGTGGTCGGCGTACCGGCAGCGGGGGTGGAACGCGCAGCCGGGTGGGAGGTGGATCAGGCTCGGCGGGTTGCCGGCGATCGGCACCAGGTCCGCGTCCGGGTCACCGTGCAACGACGGCACGCTGGAGAGCAGACCCCAGGTGTACGGATGCTGCGGCCGACGCAGCACCTGTTCGACGCTGCCGTGCTCGACGGCACGGCCGGCGTACATCACCAGGATGTCGTCGGCGACCTGGCTGACCACGCCGAGGTCGTGGGTGATCAGGATGATCGCGGAGTTGAACTCCTGCTGCAGGTCGGCCAGCAGGTCGAGGATCTGCGCCTGCACGGTGACGTCCAGCGCGGTGGTCGGCTCGTCGGCGATCAGCAGGTCCGGGTCGTTGACCAGGGCCATCGCGATCATCACCCGCTGGCGCATGCCGCCGGAGAACTCGTGCGGGTACTGCTCGGCCCGGCGTGCCGGCTGCGGGATGCCGACCCGGTCCAGCATCTCGACGGCGCGCCGTGCGGCCGCCCGCCGGCCCGCGCCCGGATGGTGGGTGCGGTACGCCTCGGCGATCTGCCGTCCGACCGGATAGTACGGATGCAGCGCGGAGAGCGGATCCTGGAAGATCATCGCCAGGTCCCGGCCACGTAGTTTGCGGATCGCGGCGTCGGGGAGCCCGACGAGGTTCCGTCCGGCGACCCGGATCTCGCCGCTGATCTCGGTGCGCCGGGGATCGTGCAGGCCGAGTATCGCGAGGCTGGTGACGCTCTTGCCGGAGCCCGACTCGCCGACGATGCCGAGGGTCCGCCCACGGTGGACGGCGAACGAGACCCCGTCGACCGCCCGGACCGGTCCATCCTCGGTACGGAACCGGACCCGCAGGTCACGCACGTCGAGGTACGGCCCGTCGTCGGCGACCGGGGCAGTCACGGTCGGTGCCGCCACGCTCCACCCTCCTCTCCCGCACCGCCGCCGGTTTCCGCTGGTCGTCTGCCGGTTTCCGGCGGAGACGCACCCGGACAGCGGGTGAAGGTAACTTACAACAGAGTTCAGAGAGTGAAAATAAGCTCCAGATCCTGATCTGTCCGCCGGCTCGACGGAAGCCTGCACATCACGTGGCCCCATTCAAATCCGCCGCACCGGAACCTGTCGACCCCGTCCACAGTGAGTGACCGGTCGCCACCCCGTCGTGTCGGTCGGCTGTGCCAGACTGGCGCCGTACGGGTGGAGGCGCCCAGACCCGGCACCGCGACGACGACTCGGAGGTGACCATGACCGCGGCGGTGTTCGACCACGGCGGCCCGTGGACCGAAGCGGAATACTTCGCCCTCGGCGAGACCCGGGATCGCGTCGAACTCTTCGACGGGAGCCTGCACGTGAGCCCTGCCCCCACCCCTCGACACCAGCGTATCTCCCGGCGACTCGGGAACGCACTGGAGACCGGCGCCGACACCGCCGGCCTGCACGTGCTGGAGGCGGTCAACGTACGACTGCGTACGGGTCGGATCCCCATCCCGGACCTGGTGATCGTCGAAGACATCAACTTCGACGAACTGGTCGTCGACGCCGGGGCGGTCCGGCTGGTCTGCGAGATCACCTCGCCGAGCAACGCCGCGACCGACCAGGTGCTCAAGATGCACTACTACGCGACCGCCGCCATCCCGTGGTACCTGTTGGTCGAGCAGGACACCGGCACCCTGCGGCTGCACCGGCTGGACGGTGCCCACTACGTCGAGCACGCGATCGTCAAGCCCGGCGAGGTGCTGCGGCTGACCGAACCGGTGACGGCGGAAATCCGGCCCGAAGAACTCCTCCCACCCCGCTGAGCGGCTTCTTCGCATAAGGTCGTTCCATGATCGGCTGCCGGTGACCCCGGCAGCCGGTCACGCCGTCGGACCGGCCGGGCCTCCGCTGGAGCCGGTCGACCGGAATCGGCGGAACGATCCGGGGGCGCACCGAGGGGGATGTTGATGGCCGAGTTCGAGGTGGCGACGGCGGCGGTCCAGGCGGCCCTTGACGCCGGGGCCCGGTACGCCGACGCCCGGGTGATGCACCGCCGCTACGAGTCGATGACCGCCCGCAACTCCGAGGTCGAGTCGGTCAACCAGGACGAGAGCGCCGGCCTCGGGGTCCGGGCGCTGGTCGGCTCGGGCTGGGGCTTCTACGCCGTACCCGAACTCACCGACTCGGCGGCCCGGGCGGCGGGCGAGCGGGCCGCGCGGATCGCCGCCGCCAGTGGCCGGGTCGCCGGCCCCGGCAGCACCCTGCTCCCGGTGCCGGCCAGCACCGGCTCGTGGAGTTCCCCCTGCGAGATCGACCCGCTCTCGGTCTCCCTGGCCGACAAGGGCGACCTGCTGGTCCGGGCCACCGGCCTGTCCCGGGACCACGGCGCCGACCAGGCCGAGGGGATCTACCAGATCTGGGACACCCGCAAGTGGTTCGTCTCCAGCGAAGGACACCGGATCGACCAGCACATCCGGGAGTGCGGCGCCGGCATCTCGGCCACCGTCATCGGTGACGGCGAGACGCAGCGCCGCTCCTACCCCAGCTACCGGGGCCAGTACGGCACGCAGGGCTGGGAGCTGGTCAACTCGCTCGACCTCACCGCGCACGCCGGCCGGATCGCCGAGGAGGCCCGGGAACTCGTCACCGCCCCGCTCTGCCCGGCCGGCGAGACCACCCTGATCCTCGGCGGCGAGCAGATGGCGCTGCAGATCCACGAGTCGGTGGGGCACGCCATCGAACTGGACCGCATCCTCGGCTGGGAGGCCGCCTTCGCCGGCACCTCCTGGCTGGACCTGGGCCAGCTCGGCACACTGCGGTACGGCTCCGAGCTGATGAACATCACCATCGACCCGACGATCCCCGGCGCGCTGGGCAGCTTCGGCTTCGACGACGAGGGCACCCCGGCGACAAAACGGGACGCGGTCCGCGAGGGACGATGGGTGGGCACCCTGGCCGGGCGCGACTCCGCCGCGGTCGCCGGCCTCGACTACGCCGGCAGCGTACGGGCCGACGGCTGGGCCCGGCTGCCGATGGTCCGGATGACCAACGTCGGCCTCGAACCCGGCCCGCACACCCTGGACGAGATGATCGCCGCCACCGACGACGGCATCCTGATGGACCTCAACCGGTCCTGGTCGATCGACGACAAGCGGCTCAACTTCCAGTTCGGCTGCGAGATCGGTTGGGAGATCAAGAAGGGACGCCGGGGCCGGATGCTCCGCAACCCCACCTACACCGGGATCGGGCCGCTCTTCTGGCGCTCGATGGACATGCTCTCCTCGGAGATCGTCTCCTGGGGCACCCCGAACTGCGGCAAGGGCCAGCCGGGGCAGATCGGGCACACCGGCCACCCGGCCGCACCGGCCCGGTTCACCGGCGTCCGGGTCGGAGTCCACGGGTGAGCGCGAGGAGTGAGCGGGGTGTGCGAGCCCCGCAGTCGCGAACGAAAGCAGGTCCCGTGAGCGCGAGGAGTGAGCGGGGTGTGCGAGCCCCGCAGTCGCGAACGAAAGCAGGTCCCGTGAACAGCAGCCACCGGCAGAGGAAGGGACCGCACCGATGACCACTCCACTCGACCTCGCCGGCCGGGTCGTCGACCTGGTCCGTCAGATCGCCGGCCCGAACGCCGAGGCGGAGGTCGGCACCGACACCGCCGAGTCGGCGCTGACCCGGTTCGCGAACTCGTTCATCCACCAGAACGTCGCCGAACAGGGCACCACAGTCCGACTGCGCCTGCACCTCGACGGCCGGACCGCCGGTGGCTCGTCCACCGTGGTCGATCACGACGGCCTGCGTGACCTGGTCGAACGGACCGTCGGCGCGGCCCGGCTCAGCCCACCCGACCCGGCCTGGCCGGGCCTGACCACACCGACCCCGGTCGACGGCACCGGCAACTGGGACGATGGCACCGCCACCGCCACCGCCGAGCAGCGCGCCGAGCGGGTACGCGAGTTCGTCGACGCCGCCGGCGGGCTGGAGGCGGCCGGCTACTGCCGTACCGGACGTCGGGAGGGTGCGTTCGCGAACACGGCCGGCCACTCGGCGACCGGCCGGAGCACCGAGGCGGCGATGGAGGGCATCGCCCGCTCCGGCGGCGTCGACGGGGTCGCCCGGCTCGGCGCGGTACGGCTGACCGACCTGCACGGTGCCGTACTCGGGGCCCGGGCGTCGGTGAAGGCCCGGGCCGGCGTCGCCCCGGTCGAACTGCCGCCCGGCCGGTACGAGGTGGTGCTGGAGCCGAGCGCCGTCGTCGACCTGCTGCAGAACCTCGCGATGTACGGCTTCAACGGCAAGGCGTACCAGGAGCAGCGGTCGTTCGCGGTGCCCGGTGCCGAGCAGTTCGACCGGACGGTGACGCTGGTCGACGACCCGCTGGTCACCCCGGCGTTGCCGTTCGACGCCGAAGGTACGCCCCGGACACCGTTCGCCCTGGTCGAGCACGGTGTGACGACCGCGGTGGCGCACGATCGGCGTACCGCCGCCGTGGCCGGGACGGTCTCGACCGGACACGCGGTGCCGGGTGGCGCCGCGGTCGGGGGCATACCGCTCCACCTGGGACTGCTGCCGACCGACTCGCCGAACGGCACCCCCCGGGCCACCGAGGTCTCCGGTCCGGTGGTCGACTCCGACACCGCCGCCCTGGTCGCCGGGATGCGCCGCGGGCTACTCGTCACCGACCTCTGGTACACCCGGGTCCTGGACCCGAAGTCGCTTGTTGTCACCGGTCTGACCCGCAACGGTGTCTGGCTGGTCGAGGACGGCGAGGTGACCACGGCGGTACAGAACCTCCGGTTCACCCAGTCGTATCCGCAGGCGCTCGCCCCGGGTGCGGTGCTCGGGATCGGCCGGCACGCCGTGCTGCTGTCGCAGACCTTCAGCAGCGCCTGGTGGTCGGCGCCGGCGCTCCGGCTGGCCTCGTGGAACTTCACCGGCGGTGCCTCCGGCTGACGATGTCGGGTCGTCGGGCCGACCGTCGGCGGGATGCCGGGTTCGCGCGGCGGTGCTTGACTGGTGGCGTGACGGACGACGCCACCACCCCCCGCCCGGACGATCCGCCCTCCGCCGCCGCTGGCGACCCGCCCCCGGCGGGCGCCGACACCCCGCGCTCTCCCCACCCGGGCGCCGACACTCCGCGCTCCCCCGGCCCGGACGATCCGCCGTTCGTGGGCGCGACGGGACCGGCCGACCCGGGCGGCGGGACCGGCACCGTACGGCCGGACGACGGAACCGGTCGGCGGGGTCGGACCGATCCGGCAGCCCGGCGTCGGCGCCGCCTGCTGATCGGCGGCGGCGTGGCGGCGGCCGTACTCGTCCTGCTGGTCTGCGGTGTTCTCGGCGCGGCCGCCGCCGGCTTCGGTCGGCTCGCCAACCGGGTCGAGCGTGGTCACGAGGTACGCGACCGCGCCGAGACCGCCTGTCAGGACCTGGAACGGCGGCTCAACCGCCTCGTACCGCCGGGCGCGGCGAGAAACCCGGGTCAGCGGGCATCGGCGATCCGGGACGAGAACGCGGCGCTCCGCCCGTTCCTGTCCGAGATCGAGCGACTGCCGGGCTGGCGCGACGACGATGACGATGACGAGGTGGGTGACGGCCGGCTCGACGCGTGGCGCCGGCTGGTCGACGCACGGTCCAGCTACGCCGACGCCCTCGACCGGCAGGTGACCGCCGGCGAACCGGCGTTTTTTGTCGCACCGCGGGACCACCGGGGCGATCCGGTGCTGGAGCGCCTGACGCGCGGCCCCGAGTCGTGCGCGGCGGCCGCCCGCCGACTCGCCGCCCCCGACCTGTGAGCCGGCGACACCACCGGGCCCACTGAACAACAACACCGCCGGGCCGGCAGCTCTCCGACCTCATCGGACAGCCGCCGGCCCGCATCCGTGACGGCGCGGAAAGACGAACAGGTCGTCGGGTCGAGTGAAGTTCTGCACAACAATGCCCGGATCCGGTGACAGGACTTTCGTAACCGACGGGAAACCCGCCACACTCCCTTGCGCAGATGACCGTCCGTGTGCGGCGTAACGTGTGCACCGACGCGGACGCAGGTAGCGCGGCTGCGGGTCCTCCCCTGCCCGCGCGGCCCCGCCGGAAACATCACCAGTGCCCGTCAGCCAGATCGGGCCCCGTCAGGGAGACACAGATGACTACGAGGACGGCCCCACCTCCGGCCGGACTGCCGGGGAGCGTGCGTCAGCGCGCGGCCATCGCGGCAAAAACCCTGCGTACCGACCGTTGGTGGTTCGCTCCGCTGATCACGGTGGTCGGGCTCACCGCCTGGGTCGCCTACGCCACGGTGCGGGTGTTCATGCACGACCACTACTGGATCGCCGAATACCACTACCTGACGCCGTTCTACTCGCCGTGTGTGACGGAGGCCTGCATCCCCGAGGCCGCACACTTCGGCCGGGTGCTGCCGGGTTGGCCGATCATCCCGGACGCCGCGTTGACCCTGCCGTTCCTGCTGCTGTTCCGGCTGACCTGCTACTACTACCGCAAGGCGTACTACCGGTCGTTCTGGCTGTCGCCGCCGGCCTGCGCCGTCCCGGACGGACACAAGACCTACAGCGGGGAGACCCGGTTCCCGCTGGTCGGCCAAAACCTGCACCGGTACGCCTTCTACGCCGCCGTGATCATCTCGGTCATCAACACCTGGGACGCGGTGCTCGCCTTCCACAGCCCCGAGGGCTTCGGGTTCGGCCTGGGCAACATCGTCCTGCTCGGCAACGTGGTGATGCTGTGGGCGTACACGCTCTCCTGCCACTCCTGCCGGCACATCGCCGGCGGCCGGTTGAAGCACTTCTCGAAGCACCCGGTCCGGTACCGGTTCTGGACGTTCGTCTCCAAGCTCAACGTCCGGCACATGCAGCTCGCCTGGATCACGCTCGGCACGCTGGCGCTGACCGACTTCTACATCATGGCGCTCTCCCTGAACTGGTTCGACGACCTGCGGTTCATCAACTAAAGGGCCTCTGACATGACTACCCGAATCGAACGACACCACTACGACGTCGTGGTCATCGGTGCCGGCGGCGCCGGTCTGCGCGCGGCGATCGAGGCCCGGCTCGCCGGGAAGCGGACCGCGATCATCTCCAAGTCGCTGTTCGGCAAGGCCCACACGGTGATGGCCGAGGGTGGCGCCGCCGCCGCGATGGGGAACGTGAACTCGCGGGACAACTGGCAGGTGCACTTCCGGGACACCATGCGGGGCGGCAAGTTCCTCAACAACTTCCGGATGGCCGAGCTGCACGCCAAGGAGTCGCCGCAGCGGATCTGGGAGCTGGAGACGTACGGTGCGCTCTTCGACCGCACCAAGGACGGCAAGATCTCGCAGCGCAACTTCGGTGGCCACGAGTACCCGCGGCTGGCGCACGTCGGTGACCGTACCGGGCTGGAACTGATCCGTACCCTGCAGCAGAAGATCGTCTCGCTGCAGCAGGAGGACAAGCGGCAGCACGGCGACTACGAGGCCCGGATCAAGGTCTTCGCCGAGACCACCATCACCGAACTGCTGCTGGACGGGGACCGCGTCGCCGGCGCGTTCGGCTACTACCGGGAGTCCGGCGAGTTCGTGCTCTTCGAGGCGCCGGCGGTGGTGCTGGCGACCGGCGGTGTCGGCCGGTCGTACAAGGTCACCTCGAACTCCTGGGAGTACACCGGAGACGGGCACGCGCTGGCCCTGCGGGCCGGCGCGACGCTGATCAACATGGAGTTCCTGCAGTTCCACCCGACCGGCATGGTCTGGCCGCCCTCGGTGAAGGGCATCCTGGTCACCGAGTCGGTCCGGGGTGACGGCGGCGTGCTGCGCAACTCCGAGGGCAAGCGGTTCATGTTCGACTACGTCCCGGACGTCTTCCGGAAGCAGTACGCGGAGACCGAGGAGGAGGCGGACCGCTGGTACACCGACCCGGACAACAACCGGCGCCCGCCGGAACTGCTCCCCCGCGACGAGGTGGCCCGGGCGATCAACGCCGAGGTCAAGGCCGGTCGGGGCAGCGCGGCCGGTGGCGTCTACCTGGACATCGCCAGCCGGCTGCCGGCCGAGGAGATCAAGCGCCGGCTGCCGTCGATGTACCACCAGTTCAAGGAGCTGGCCGACGTCGACATCACCAAGCAGCCGATGGAGGTCGGCCCGACCTGCCACTACGTGATGGGTGGCGTCGAGGTGGAGCCGGACAGCGGTGCCGCGCACGGGCACGTGCAGGGTCTGTTCGCCGCCGGTGAGGTTTCCGGCGGCATGCACGGCTCCAACCGGCTCGGCGGCAACTCCCTGTCTGACCTGCTGGTCTTCGGCAAGCGGGCAGGTGGGCACGCGGCGTCGTACGCCGAGGGGCTCAGCAAGCGCCCGAAGGTGTCGGCGGCCGACGTCGAGACCGCGGTGGACCGGGCGCTGGCCCCGCTGGAGCGCGACGGCGGGGAGAACCCGTACAAGCTGCAGCAGGACCTCCAGGCGGTGATGGGCGACCTGGTCGGCATCATCCGACGCAAGGGCGAGCTGGAGGACGCCCTGGTCCGGCTCGCCGAGCTGCGCGACCGGGTGAACAAGGTCAGCGTCACCGGCGGACGCCGGTACAACCCGGGCTGGCACCTCGCCCTCGACCTGCGCAACATGCTTGTCGTCTCGGAGTGCACCGCGAAGGCGGCGCTGGAGCGCGAGGAGTCGCGCGGCGGGCACACTCGGGAGGACTTCCCGACGATGGCGCCGAAGTGGCGCACCGTCAACCTGGTCTGCTCGCTCGACGGCGACAAGGTGCGGCTGGAGCACAAGCCGCTGCCGAAGATGCGCGCGGAGCTGATCCGGCTCTTCGACCGCACCGAGCTGGGCAAGTACCTGACCGAGGAGGAGCTGGCGGAGTTCGACGCCCTCTCCGCAGAGGCGCACGCTGAGGAGGCGGCCAAGTAATGGGCACCCAGGACGCGACGGCCAACGCCGGCACCACCCGGCACTTCCGGGTCTGGCGGGGCGACGAGACCGGCGGGGACCTGACCGACTACCAGGTGCAGGTCAACGAGGGCGAGGTGGTCCTCGACGTGATCCACCGGCTGCAGGCGACCGAGGCGCCCGACCTGGCCTGCCGGTGGAACTGCAAGGCCGGCAAGTGCGGCTCCTGCTCCATGGAGATCAACGGCATGCCCCGGCTGGGCTGCATGACCCGGATGTCGACCTTCGACGAGACCGAGACCGTGACGATCACCCCGTTGCGGACGTTCCCCGTCATCCGGGACCTGGTCACCGACGTCTCGTTCAACTACGAGAAGGCCCGGGAGACCCCGGCGTTCGCGCCGCCGACCGACCTGGCGCCGGGCGAGTACCGGATGCAGCAGGTCGACGTCGAGCGGTCGCAGGAGTTCCGGAAGTGCATCGAGTGCTTCCTGTGCCAGAACACCTGCCACGTGGTCCGGGACCACGAGGAGAACAAGGAGGCCTTCTCCGGCCCGCGGTACTTCATCCGGGCGGCTGAGCTGGACATGCACCCGCTCGACACCAAGACCGACCGCAAGGAGTACGCGCAGGCGTCCCAGGGCCTCGGCTACTGCAACATCACCAAGTGCTGCACCGAGGTCTGCCCGGAGCACATCAAGATCACCGACAACGCGATCATCCCAATGAAGGAACGCGTCGTCGACCGGCGGTACGATCCTCTTGTGTGGTTGGGCAGCAAGATCTTCCGACGCGGGCAGAGCCAGGCCGAGCAGCCGACGCCGCGTGATCCAGACCAGCTCGGCGAGGCGCACTCGCATGCCGGCGGGTCCCACGATGCGCAGGCCGAGGCCGAGGCCGAGCGGGGTGTGCACTGGGACCGGCAGGTGCCCCAGCCGCAGGCTCCGGCGGTGGACTCCCGGGGTCGCCTCCCGATCAGCGAGTTCACCTTCGACAAGCCGGCCGCGCCGTCGCCGTTCGGCGAGGACGTGACCTTCCCGATGCCGGCGCAGGATCTGAACTACGCCCACCCGGAGCAGAAGGACTGATTTCTCTCGCGGAGCGTACGAGGGCCGAGGCGATGCCGGTGGCCCTCGTACGCTCTGCGGGTTCTCCGCCGGCACCCGGTCCGGGTCCGCGCCGTCAGGCGGTCTCGGCGGCCAGTACCGGGCGCAGCGCGGCCACGATCGGCACGTCCGCCGGCAGCCAGGGGACGCTGTCCAGCTCCTCCGGACGCAGCCAGCGCAGTTCGGCGTGCTCCAGCGCCCGGGGCTGGTCGTTCCCGACCAGCCGGGCCAGGTACACCCGGAGCACCGAACGGCCGTGGCCCATCGGCACGTCGCGGCCGACCCGGTCACCGATCTCCACCCGTACGCCGAGTTCCTCGGCGCACTCCCGGACCAGCGCGGCGATCTCCGTCTCCCCGGGCTCGACCTTGCCGCCGGGGAACTCCCAGCGGCCGGCGGCCTCTGGCGGACTGGACCGCTCGCAGCCGAGCACCCGCCCGGCCACGATGATCGCCGCCCCCACCACAATCCGGGGGTCACGCCTTCCCCGCCCGGCAAATCCCCCATCCGGCACGGGATGGCCGCTACCACTCGCCCGTTCGTCACGCACGAGCATCCAGCGTGCCAGATCAATCGGGAATTCGGGTACCGGAGCCGTCCCCACGGTCAGCAGAACACGGAAGGGTGGACGTGGACACACCAGCCGCTCAGCGACAGACTAGGGAACACCGACCGAGACACGGGATGGCGACGATTTGGCCACAAGCCGGCAACGACGCCTGGGAGGTATGGCGATGCGTGCTCTGTGGGGTGGCCGGGTGGACCGCGACTACCTGAGTGACGCACTCACCTTACTGGGCGACTGGACCCGTGAGGGTCAGCAGATCAGACGGACCCTGGTACTCGACGACACCCAGCACGCGGCGCTGACCGAACGCGTGAAGATCATCGCGGACGCCCTGCACCTGCGCCCCGAGATGCGCCGCCTGGACGGTCACACCCAGATCAGGATCGGTTGCCGGGACGGCGAGGAACTCACCGAGGGTGAGGTCACGCTCGCTGCCCGGATCGAGGAGGTCTACCGGGCCGTGACCAGCAACAGCTGACCCGCCATCGAGCGATGTCAGGCCGGGTGGCGCGGCGCGCCTAGCCTGGGGTCATGACCAACATCGCCTACGACCGTCGGGAACAGCTTCAGCAGATCCAGAGCGGGCTGCTCGACGGGGAGCAGGTCATCGCCGTCTACGACGCGATCGGCACCGGCACCGGCTTCATCGGGCTGACCGACCGACGCGTGATCATCCAGGACAAGTCGTTCGTCGGCAAGAAGTACGCCATCACCAGCATTCCGTACGCGAAGATCACCAGCGTGAGCGTGGTCAGCAACAAATCCTGGGGCGGATCCTTCTTCTCCACCGGCGCGATCGCGATCCACGTCGGCACCCACACGTACGAGGTCGAGTTCCGGGGTGACAAAAAGAGCCACCACGTACACAACGTGATCCTGCACTACATCTCGTGACCGCCGGGCAGTCAGGCCAGCACCACCGGTTCGGTCAGGACAGCAGGGGGCGCCAAGGCGTACGGGCGACACCGGATGCCGAACGAGGGTCGGGCTTTCCTCATCCCACCGCCGGCAGCCCCGTCAACGCTGCTCGTTATCGCGCCATGCGGGACGCAGCGTCACCGCCACGGCATCGCCCTCGCCCAGGTCTTCGGCCTGTCTGACGGCAGCCTTGACCGGTACCAGATAACGGCCCTCCCTGGGGAAAAGGGCCGTCCTGAACCCGGTGCCACCGATCACGACGTGCACCGGAACCTGGCCCCAGTAGATGAGTGACCGCGCCTCTTCCCTGAGTTGGGCGCTGTCGGACTCGGGCATGGCCACGAAAAAGTACGGTGCCGGGCCACGCCACTCGATGATCTCGCCGTCGAACACCCACTCCACGGTGAATCATTGAACCAGCTCAGGGTTGGACCCGTCGCCTCGCCAAGGACCGCCGGTCCGGTGAACCATCAGGGCGGACGGCGGCGCACCAACACTCCTGAGCCACGGTTACCGAATGCTACGGTGGCCGCATGACCGCGGTGCCGGAGTGGATGCGCCCGCCTCGCCTTGAGGGGTGGTACGCCGACGACCTCGATCACCTTCCCGAGGCGCCCCGCCACACCGAGCTGATCGATGGAGCACTCGTCTTCATGATGTCCCCGCAGCGGGCTTGGCACAGCCGGGCTGTCTCCGCGTTGCTGTTCGCCCTCACGGAACAGGCTCCGGATGGTGTCGAGGTCGAACGGGAGATGACGATCCGGCTCGACAGACACAATCGACCCGAGCCCGACCTCCTCGCTACGCGGGCGCCGTGCTTCGACCCGGACCGTACCTTCTACACACCCGACCAGGTACTCCTGGTCGTGGAGGTGGTCTCGCCGGAGTCGGCACACCGAGATCGCACGGTCAAGCTGCGCAAGTACGCGGAAGCCGGCATACCGAACTACTGGCGTGTCGAGGACGAGGGTGGATCACCGGCGATCCACGCCTACGAGCTCGACGAACCCACCCGGTCGTACGTGCCGACCGGTATCCATCGGCACGAACTGCGCACCACGACACCGTTCGCGATCAAGCTCGACCTGGACGGGCTCGTGCCCGGCCGAAAGAGCTGAGTCGGGCGCTGACTCTCGCCAACGGGTCAGCGCAATCGGGCACGGCGTACGTCGTTGTCGGACCGGTCGCCCACGTAAAGGGCGAGGACTACGTCGCCCACGGACGCGGACGGTGTCCCGAGCCGAACGGCCGCGATCGGGTTGGCTAGCGTGTCGCCGTGGACCACACGGCACGGTTGATCACTCGAAGCTGCACCACCGGCTGGGCGGACTGGATCCATGGAGAGCTGTGGTTGCTTCCCGACCTGCTGGTACGACGTCGCCTGACCCTCAAGGCCACCCGTGCCAACAAGAACCTTCCCACGGTGTCCCAGCCGCTGCCCGAAGTAGAGGCGGCGTCCCTGGACCTGAACGAGATCGCCGACGCCCACCGGACCAACAAGGTTCTGGCGTTCGACGCCGTAGCTGAGGCTCGGCTCCATCGCGGCATTCTCACGGACCGGCTGGCGCTGAGAATGCGCGATGGCAGCCGCCACAAGCTGCTGTGGCTGAGAGTTGATCCCGCGTACGAGGTCCTGTGTCAGGCACTCGGCGAGCCGCTGGGTCACCGCCTCAGGGAAGACTGATCCCGGCGCAGGGGCTGCTGCCGGAGAAGCCACTCACAGCCCGATGATCCGAACCCGCTGCCCGCACAACTTGGCCATGTCATCGACATCGGATGTGAGGACCGCTACCGGCGCGGCTAGCCGGAGTGCCACCTCGGCGACCATGGCGTCGATGGCGTATCTGTGCCCATGCAGCCCCGCCGCCTTCAGTAGCTCCGCACTGCGACGGGCACTCTCCTTCGTCACCGGCTCCACCCGGATCCGGGACAGCAACCAGCTCAGCCGTGCGACGTCCACACCCGGGTGGGAAACTTCGATGACCGTCGCGGCCGACATGGCGAGATCGACTCCGTCACGTTCCGCCTGCTCCAGCAGACGCATCACTTTGCGATCCCGGTCGATCCACCCCGAGAGACCCTGCGAGTCGAGCACCAACGACTCCAGGCTCACGCCGCACGGTCCCTCTCCTCGGCCCCCTGCAGGAGTGCCCGGGTCTCCGCCATCTCCGCGTCGGTGAACGCCCCGAACTCCTCCTGGTAGCGGTCCAGATCCTCGCGCAGAAGCCTGCGCCGCTCGGCTCGCTCGGCCAACTCGGTGAGGTAGCCGGAGACGTTGTCGGTGTGCGTTTTCATGCTCTCCAACAGCTCCACCGGCAGGGTGATCGTGACCTTCCTCGTCCTCGCCATCGATCGACCATACCACGGTATTACCGCATGACGACGAGCTTGACTCAGACGTTGAAGCGGAACTCCACCACGTCGCCGTCCTGCATGACGTAGTCCTTGCCCTCGATCCGTACCTTGCCGGCGGCCTTGGCGGCGGCCATCGAGCCGGCCGCGCTCAGGTCGTCGAACGAGACCACCTCGGCCTTGATGAAGCCGCGCTGGAAGTCGGAGTGGATCACCCCGGCGGCCTCCGGCGCGGTCGCCCCGATCGGGATGGTCCAGGCCCGGGTCTCCTTCGGCCCCGCCGTCAGGTACGTCTGCAGCCCGAGCGTCCGGAAACCGACCCGGATCAGCTGGTCGAGACCGGGCTCGGACTGGCCGATCGACTCCAGCAGCTCCCGGGCCTCGTCCTCGGGCAGGTCGGTCAGCTCGGACTCGACCTTGGCGTCCATGAAGATCGCCTCGGCGGGGGCGACCAGGGCCCGCAGCTCGTCCAGCAGCTCGGCGTTGGCCAGCTCGCCCTCGTCGACGTTGAAGACGTACAGGAAGGGCTTGGTGGTGAGCAGGTGCAGCTCGCGCAGCTCGGCCACCTCGATGCCGGCGTTGGCCGCACCGGCGTACAGGGTGACCCCGGTGTCGAGCAGCTCGGCCGCCTTCTTCGCGGCGGTGACGGCGGCGTTGCGGTCCTTGCGGACCTTCGCCTCCTTCTCCAGCCGGGGCAGCGCCTTCTCGATCGTCTGCAGGTCGGCGAGGATCAACTCGGTGTTGATCGTCTCGATGTCGTCGCCCGGCGAGACCTTGCCGTCGACGTGCACCACGTTCGGGTCGGAGAAGACCCGGACCACCTGGCAGATCGCGGCGGCGTCCCGGATGTTGGCGAGGAACGCGTTGCCGCGCCCCTGCCCCTTCGAGGCACCCCGGACCAGGCCGGCGATGTCGACGAACGACACCGGCGCGGGAATGATCTTCTGCGAGTCGTGGATCTCCGCGAGCCTGGCCAGCCGGTCGTCCGGCAGCCCGACCACCCCGACGTTCGGCTCGATGGTGGCGAACGGGTAGTTCGCCGCGAGGACGTCGTTCTTGGTCAGCGCGTTGAAGAGCGTGCTCTTGCCGACGTTGGGCAGGCCGACGATGCCGATGGTTAGGCTCACGGGCGGCCAGTCTACTGGTCAGCGGACCGGCGCCGTACCGACGTCCGTCCGCCGCCGGCGCACCGGTCCGGCGGCGGTTGCCCGTCGGCACCACCGTCGACCTCGCCGAGCATGCCGGTCGGCACCGCTGAGCAGGCACAGGTCCGAATCCCGCCAGTCAAGCCGGCCGCCGCGCGGCACCATCGAAGGCGTGGAGTGGGACTTCGAACGGTGCTACCGGGCGGTCGACAGCCGAGACCCCCGGTTCGACGGCTGGTTCTACACCGGTGTGTTCAGCACCGGAATCTACTGCCGACCGTCCTGTCCGGCGGTGACCCCGAAACGAGAAAATGTCCGGTTCTTCCCGTCGGCGGCCGCCGCCAAGCGGGCCGGCCTGCGGGCCTGTCGACGGTGTCGGCCCGACGCCGCCCCCGGCTCGCCGGACTGGAACACCCGGGCCGACGTGGTCGGGCGGGCGATGCGGCTGATCGGCGACGGGGTGGTGGACCGGGAGGGCGTACCCGGGCTGGCCGGGCGACTCGGCTACACCGAGCGGCACCTGCACCGGATGCTGGTGGCCGAGGTCGGCGCCGGGCCGCTGGCCCTGGCCCGGGCCCAGCGGGCGCAGACCGCCCGGATCCTGATCGAGACGACCGGTCTCGGCCTGGCCGAGATCGCCTTCGCCGCCGGGTTCGGCAGCGTCCGGCAGTTCAACGAGACAATCCGCGAGGTGTACGCGGTGTCGCCGTCCGAGCTGCGCGCCGGCCGGACCCGCCAGCGCGGCGGAACGTCACCGAACCCGGACCCCTCCGGCACCGTCGGCGCGATCAACCTGCGGTTGGCGTACCGGCCGCCGCTGCACGCCGACGCCCTGCTGGAGTTCCTCGCCCTCCGGGCCGTACCCGGGGTGGAGAAGGTGACCGGTGGCACGTACCGGCGCGGGCTGCGGCTGCCACACGGACCGGCCACCGTCGCGCTGACCCCGCTGCCCGGGCACGTCGCGGCCGAGCTGCGGCTGGCCGACGTACGGGACCTGGCCCCGGCGGTGGCCCGCTGCCGCCGGCTGCTCGACCTCGACGCCGACCCGGACGCGGTGGACGGGCTGCTCGGCGCCGACCCGGCGCTCGCCGAGGCGGTGGCGAAGGAGCCCGGGGTCCGGGTGCCCCGGGCGGTCGACGGCTTCGAGATGGCGGTCCGGGCGATCGTCGGCCAGCAGATCTCGGTCGCCGGCGCCCGTACCACGCTGGCCCGGCTGGTCGCCGCCGCATCGGCCACGCCTGACGAGGAGGACGGGGCGGGCGAGGAGGACGGGGCGCCGGAGCCGGCGCTGCGGCCGTTCCCGTCCGCCGCGCAGATACTGGCGCTGCCGGACTCCGCGTTCGGCATGCCGGCCAGCCGGCGGGCGACCATCCGGGCGGTGGCCGGGGCGGTCGCCGCCGGGGACCTCGACCTCGACCCGGGCACCGACCGGGCGGAACTGGTGCGGCGACTCGTCGCGCTGCCCGGGATCGGGCCGTGGACCGCCGGCTACGTCGCGCTCCGCGCCCTCGGCGACCCCGACGTCTTCCTCGCCACCGACCTCGGCGTACGGCACGGCGCCGCCGCCCTCGGCCTCCCCAGCACCCCGACAACCCTCGACGCGTACGCCGAACGGTGGCGCCCCTGGCGCTCGTACGCGGTGATCAGACTCTGGAGAACACAGTGAGTGAACTGCACAGCGCCACCGTCGGCACCCCGGCCGGCCCGTTGACGGTCCTGGCCGACCCGGCCGGCGTGGTGTACGCCGCCGGCTTCCGCACGGACGGCGAGGAGCTGCTCGGCCGGGTGCATCCGCGACTGCGCCGGCCGGTCCGGGACCGGGCCGACCTCGGTCCGGTCACCGCCGCAGTACGCTCCTATCTGGACGGTGAGCTGGCCGCGATCGACGAGGTGCCGGTGACCCAGCACACCGAGGGCGCCTTCATGGCGTACGCCTGGCAGACGTTGCGGGAGGTCAAGCCGGGTGCGCCGGTGACATACACCGGTTTTGCCCACCTGGCCGGGCGTCCCAGCGCGGTCCGGGCCGCCGCGGCGGCCTGCGCCCGCAACGCGGTCGCGCTCTTCGTTCCCTGCCACCGGGTGCTGCGCACCGACGGCGGACTCGGCGGCTACCGCTGGGGCCTGCCGGTCAAGACCTGGCTGCTCGACCACGAGCTGCGCGCGACCGGCGCCACCCCACCGGTGCCGTCCAGGACGGAGCCGGCGAACAGCTGACAACAACATGACTCAACCGGCGTCGATGTTTACCGTACCGTCGGGGAATGGCCCCGGATCGTGACGACGAGCCCAGGGTTGGACCGGCCTCCCGGAAAGCACGCCCGGCACCCGTCCGGCTGCCCCGCAACCTCTGGCGACTACGCCACTACCTCCGCCCCTACCGGAGTCAGCTCGGCTGGCTGCTGATCGCGGCGTTCGCCGCGACCGGGGCGGGGATCGCGGTACCACTGGTGATCCGGCAGGTGGTGGACGGGCCGATCGCCGACCGCCACCCCGCCGGGGTGCTCCAGCTCGGCCTGCTCGCGCTGCTGCTCGGGCTGGCCGAGGCGTTCCTGATCTTCATACGGCGGTGGGCCCAGTCCTCCTCGGCCGTCGGCATGGAGACCAGCATCCGCGACGACCTCTACGCCCACCTGCAACGGCTGCACATCGGCTTCCACGACCGCTGGCAGTCCGGCCAACTGCTCTCCCGGGTCACCAGCGACCTCTCGGTGATCCGCCGCTTCCTCTCCTTCGGGCTGCTCTTCCTCATCGTCAACACCACCACCTACGTCACCGTGGTGGTGCTGCTGACCACCCTGCACGTCGGGCTCGGCCTGCTGGTCGCCGCCGGCACCGTGCCGCTCTTCCTGGCCAGCCGGCGGTTCACCCGGGCCTACCTGGTGGCGGCCCGCCGGCTCCAGGACGAACAGGGTGACCTGGCCACCCTGATCGAGGAGTCGGCGCAGGGGATGCGCACCGTCAAGGCGTTCGGCCGCCGGCCGGAGATGGTACGTCGGTTCGCCACCGGCACCCGGCAACTGCACGACACCGCGACCGGCAAGGGCCGGCTGCTGGCCCGGACCTCGGCCCAGTTCGACCTGCTGCCCAACCTGACCCTCGGCGCGGTCCTGGCCGCCGGCGCCGTCGCCGTGACACACGACGCCCTCACCATCGGCGAACTGGTCGCCTTCGTGACCCTGCAGCTCATGCTGATCTGGCCGATCGAGTCCCTCGCCTGGATCATCGCCAACGCCCAGGAGGCGATCGCCGCCGCCGACCGGATCCACGAGGTGCTCGACACCCGGCCGACGATCGTCGACCGGCCCGGCGCGGTGGCCCTGGCCGTACCCGGACCGACCGACCCCGGCGGGGCGCTGCGGTTCGACGGGGTCCGGTTCGGCTACCCGACCGGGCCGGCGGTGCTGCGCGACGTCGACCTGACCGTCGAACCCGGCGAGACACTGGCCATCGTCGGTGCCACCGGCTGCGGTAAGACCACCCTGCTGTCCCTGGTTCCCCGGCTCTACGACGTGACCGCCGGACGGGTCACCCTGGACGGGCACGACGTGCGGGACATCCGACTCGACTCGCTGCGGCAGCGGGTCGGGGTCGCGTTCGAGGAGGCCACCCTCTTCTCGATGTCCGTCCGGGAGAACCTCACCCTCGGCAATCCCGACGCCGACGAGGACGAGATCCGCGCCGCGCTCGGGGTGGCCCAGGCCGATTTCGCGTACGACCTGCCGTGGGGGCTCGCCACCCGGATCGGCGAGCAGGGGCTCTCCCTCTCCGGCGGGCAGCGGCAGCGGCTGGCCCTGGCCCGGGCCGTCCTCGGCCGGCCCCGGGTGCTGGTCCTCGACGATCCGCTCTCCGCCCTCGACGTACACACCGAGGCCCTGGTGGAGGCGGCGCTGGCCCGGGTACTGCGGAACACCACCGCGCTGCTGGTGGTGCACCGACCGTCGACGGTGGCGCTCGCCGACCGGGTCGCGCTGCTCGCCGACGGTCGGATCGCCGCCGTGGGCACCCACAGCGAACTGCTCGGCACCGTACCGGCGTACCGGGCGGTACTCTCCGCCACCGGCGACGCCGACGAACTCGGACTGGTCCGGTCGTGACGCCGACCGGAGCAGCTGACGGCGTAGCCGACGGACCGGCCGCCGGTGTGGCTGACGGCGTGGCCGTCGACGGGGTGGCCGGGTGGCGGGGCGTCGCCGCCGACCCGGGCGCGGACCGCACCGCCGCCGAGAGCGACACCGCGCAGGGCCTCCGCCGGCTCCGGGTCCGCAGCCGGGTGCTGCTCGGCTCGCTGATCCGACCACACCGGCGGCTGATCGCCGTCGCCGTCGCCCTGCTGCTGGTGCAGAACGCGGCCGGTATGGCCGGCCCGTACCTGGTGATGCTCGGCATCGACCGGGCCATCGGGCCGCTGCGCGCCGGAGATCCGGGGCCGCTGCTCACCGTCGCCGTCGCGTTCGGGCTCGCCGCGCTCACCGAGTACGCCGGCAAACGCGGTTTCCTCACCCTCTCCACCCGGATCGGCCAGGCCATCCTGCTCGACCTGCGCCGCCGGGTGTACGACCACTTCCTGCGCCTGTCGGTCAGCTTCCACGAGCGCTACACCTCGGGTCGGCTGGTCGCCCGGCTGACCAGCGACATGGACTCGATCGCCGAGTTGGTCGACGGCGGCATCGACGACCTCGTCCTCGCCGGGCTCTCCATCGTCTCGGTCGCCGGCATCCTGCTCTGGCTGGACCCGCCGCTGGCCGCGGCCACCCTGCTGGCGTTCCCGTTCCTGCTCTGGCTGTCCCGCTGGTTCGCCCGCGCCTCCGCGCACGCCTACCGGCGTACCCGGGAGGCGGTGGCGCTGGTGATCGTCCACTTCGTCGAGTCGCTCGGCGGCATCCGGGCCGTACAGGCGTTCCGCCGCGAACCCCGCAACCAGCAGATCTTCACCGTCGTCAACGACGACTACCGGCGGGCCAACCTGCGGGCGTTCCGGCTGCTCGCCGTCTACTCCCCGGCGATCAAGGTGATCGGCAACGTGACGATCGCGGTGGTGCTGACGTACGGCGGCACCCGGGTGCTGGACGGCGGAATGGAGATCGGGGTACTCGCCGCGTTCCTGCTCTACCTGCGCCGGTTCTTCGAGCCGATGCAGGAGCTGAGCCAGTTCTACAACTCGTTGCAGTCCGCCACCGCCGCGCTGGAGAAGCTGGCCGGGGTGCTGGACGAACGGCCGGAGGTGCCGGAGCCGGCACACCCGCGTCCACTGCCGACCGATCCGCCACGCGGGGCGGTCGAGTTCCACGCGGTCGGCTTCGGCTACCGGCCGCAGACCACGATCCTGCCGGAGCTGACCCTGACCATCCCGGCCGGCCAGACCGTGGCGCTGGTCGGGGCGACCGGGGCCGGCAAGTCGACGGTGGCCAAGCTGGTCGCCCGGTTCTACGACCCGACCCGGGGCGTGGTCCGGCTGGACGGCGTCGACCTGCGCGACGTCGCCGACGACGAGCTGCGCCGGGCGGTGGTGATGGTGACCCAGGAGAACCATCTCTTCGCCGGGTCGGTCGCCGACAACATCCGGTTCGGCCGGCCGACGGCGAGCGACGCCGAGATCATGGCCGCGGCCGACGCCATCGGGGCGCACGACTTCATCACCGCGCTGCCCGAGGGTTACGCCACCGACGTGCACCGGCGCGGCGGCCGGCTCTCCGCCGGGCAACGCCAGCTCGTCGCGTTCGCCCGGGCGTTCCTCGCCGACCCGGCCGTGCTGATCCTCGACGAGGCGACCTCGTCGCTCGACATTCCGAGCGAACGGCTGGTGCAACGGGCGCTGCGGACCATCCTGGCCGACCGGACCGCGATCGTGATCGCGCACCGGCTCTCCACCGTCGAGATCGCCGACCGGGTGCTGGTCCTGGAGGGCGGCCGGGTGGTCGAGGACGGCCCACCGGGGAGCCTGGTGGCCCGGGGCGGACGCTACGCGGCCCTGCACCGGCAGTGGCGGGACTCCCTGGTGTGAGCGACCGTGTCGTACCCGTACGGCAGCATGCCGGGCACCAGATCCGGAAGGGGACGGACACCGATGGTCGTACGGGTACTGAGCCGACGTCGGTCGGCGGCGGCGATCGAGGCGGCGGCGCCCGGCGCCCTGGTGCTCGACGTGACCTCACGTGGCCCGCAGCCCTGGGTCCGGCTCAGCCCGTTCTATCCACACGGCAACATCCCGGTGCCGCTGACCCCCGGGGTCCACGCCGAGTCGGTCGAGGGGATCTGGCAGGCGCTGAAGGTCTTCGAGGGTGCCGACGTCGACCCGGGCAAACTGCGGGTGACCAGCATGACGGGCCTGAAGCGGACGGTACGCCGGTACGGCCCGGTGCGTGGTCACCGGGCCGGTCTGACCGGTCGGACGCTGCTCGGCTACGCCGAGGCGCGACGTCGGATCTACCTGCCGGCGTACCGGTGGGTGTTGGAGCACCCGGCCGCCGACCTGGTCACCGAGCTGCGGCGCCTCGCCGCCGAACGGGACGTGGTCCTGCTCGACTACACCACGAACGGTGACGTCGCCGACGAACGCAGCCCGCTGTCGCACGCCGCCCTGGTCCGCCGGTTCCTGCTCGACGACTGGCCCACCGGATCCGCCACCCCGGACCGACCGGCGGAACCGGAGCGACCCGCGGAACCGGGTCGACCGGCGGAACCGCTGGCCAGCGGCGGTAAAACAGCTCTCGGCCGGTGAGACCGCTCCCGTACCATCGGCGGATGACCGATACGGAGCGGCACCACCGCACCGGGGTCCCGGAGCGGCCCAGCCTGGACGGGCTGGCCGAGAAGTGGGCACCCCGCTGGCAGGAGGAGGGCACGTACGCGTTCGACCGGAGCAGGGCCCGTTCGGACGTGTACTCGATCGACACCCCGCCGCCGACCGTATCCGGCGAACTGCACATGGGGCACGTCTTCTCGTACACCCACACCGATCTGGTGGCCCGCTTCCAGCGGATGCGCGGCCGGACCGTCTTCTATCCGATGGGCTGGGACGACAACGGGCTGCCGACCGAACGTCGGGTGCAGAACGTCTACGGGGTGAAGTGCGACCCGACACTGCCGTACGACCCCGCGTGGCAGCCGCCGCGGCGGCCGGTCAGCGACGAGGCGCGCAAACAGCCGGTGCCGATCTCCCGACGGAACTTCGTCGAGCTCTGCGAGCAGCTGACCGCCGAGGACGAGCAGGCGTTCGAGGCGCTGTGGCGGCGGCTCGGGCTGTCGGTGGACTGGTCGCTGACGTACACCACGATCGGGCCGGTGGCCCGGGCCGCCGCCCAGCGGGCGTTCCTGCGGAACCTGGCCCGGGGTGAGGCGTACACCGCCGAGGCGCCGGCGCTCTGGGACGTCGGCTTCGGCACCGCGGTCGCCCAGGCCGAACTGGAGGACCGGGAGCGCCAGGGGGCGTACCACCGGTTGCGGTTCGAGGTCGTGGCGTCGGGGCCGGGCAGCACCGGCACCGCTGCGGCGCCCGGGCCGGGACGCGACGAGCGGTACGTGCACATCGAGACGACCCGCCCCGAACTGCTGCCCGCCTGCGTGGCGCTGGTCTGCCACCCGGACGACGAGCGGTACGCCGACCTGGTCGGCGGCACCGTCACCACCCCGCTGTTCGGGGTCGAGGTGACGGTGTACGCGCACCCGCTGGCCGACCCGGCGAAGGGCAGCGGCCTGGTGATGGTCTGCACCTTCGGCGACCTGACCGACGTGACCTGGTGGCGGGAGCTGCGGCTGCCGACCCGGGTGGTGATCGGCCGGGACGGACGGCTGCTCCCCGAGCCGCCGGAGGCGGTGCCCGCGCAGCCGTACGCACAACTGGCCGGGCTGCCGGTGAACGCGGCCCGGCGGCGGATCGTGGAGCTGCTGACCGCCTCCGGTGACCTGGTCGGCGAGCCGACCCCGGTGACCCACCAGGTGAAGTTCTACGAGAAGGGCGACCGCCCGCTGGAGATCATCTCGACCCGGCAGTGGTATCTGCGCAACGGTGGTCGGGACGCCGAACTCCGGGCCGGACTGCTGGCCCGCGGGCGGGAGCTGAACTGGGTGCCGGCGCACATGTGGCACCGCTACGAGCACTGGGTGAGCGGCCTGACCGGCGACTGGCTGATCAGCCGGCAGCGCTATTTCGGGGTGCCGTTCCCGGTCTGGTACCGGCTCGACGACACTGGCGAGCCGGACCACGCCCAGCCTCTCACGCCGGACGAGTCCGCGCTGCCCGTGGACCCCACCTCGGACGTGCCGGCCGGCTACGTCGAGGCGCAACGTGGCCAGCCGGGCGGCTTCGTCGCCGACCCGGACGTGATGGACACCTGGGCCACCTCGTCGCTGACCCCGCAGATCGTCGGCGGCTGGGAGCGGGATCCGGACCTGTTCGCCCGGGTCTTCCCGATGGACCTGCGGCCCCAGGGGCAGGAGATCATCCGTACCTGGCTCTTCGCCACGCTGGTCCGGTCGCACCTGGAACACGGCGTGCTGCCCTGGCGGGACACGATCCTCTCCGGCTGGATCCTCGACCCGGACCGGAAGAAGATGTCCAAGTCCAAGGGAAACGTGCAGACCCCGATGGGCCTGCTCGACGAGCACGGCCCGGACGCGGTCCGGTACTGGGCGGCGAACGGCCGGCCCGGCACCGACCTGGCCTTCGACCCGGCCCAGATCAAGGTCGGCCGGCGGCTCGGCACCAAACTGCTGAACGCGTCGAAGTTCGCCCTCGGTCTCGGTGCCGCCGACGCGCTGCGGGCGCCGGCGACCGAGCCGCTGGACCGCGCGATGCTCGCCCGGCTCTCCGCCGTGGTCGCCGACGCGACCGCCGCGTTGGACCGGTACGACCACACCGACGCGCTGCAGGTCACCGAATCGTTCTTCTGGACGTTCTGCGACGACTACATCGAGCTGGTGAAGGAGCGGGCGTACGGCGAGGGGCCGGGCGCCGACTCGGCCCGGGCCGCGCTCGCCGCCGCACTCTCGGCGCAACTGCGACTCTTCGCCCCGTTCCTGCCGTACGTCACCGAGGAGGTCTGGTCCTGGTGGCGGTACGGTTCGGTGCACCGGGCACCCTGGCCGACGACGTACGAGGTCCAGCGGGTGGCCGCCGACGGCGACCCGGCGCTGCTGGACCTGGCCGGCGCGGCACTGACCCAGGTGCGGCGGGCGAAATCGGAACGCAAGCTCTCGATGCGGACCGAGGTGCCGCTGGCCGAGGCCCTGGGACCGGCGGCGCTGCTGGAGCAGCTCGCCACCATCGCCGGTGACCTGAAGGCGGCCGGCCGGATCGGCAAGCTCGACTTCCTGCCCGACCGTACGCCGGAACTGGTCATCGCCTGCGCGTTCTGACGAGTGTGCGGAAGGGGCCGGCCTCTCCTGTCGCCGGTCGGCGGCCGGTGGTGGTCCTCGCCGTGGCGTGGGGCGCCGGTCAGTCGGCGCAGCTGGGCGCGGGGCGGGCCGGTACGGGCATCGCCGCCGGCAGCAGGGTCCGGTCGCTGAGCAGCGCGCAGCTGATCTGGTCGGCGGTGACCCGGGTGTCGTCGAGTGTCGCCCCGTGCAGCCAGGCGCGGTTCAGGTTGGTGTCGGCGAGCAGCGCCTCCGAGAGGTCGATGTCGATCAGGTTCGAGCCCACCAGTCTCGCCCGGGTGAGATCGGCCCCGGGCGCGGTCACGTAGCCGAGGTACGCGTCGCTGAGGTCGGCGTCGGTCAGGTTCGCGTCGGCCAGGTTGGTGGCGTCCAGCCGCGCCCCGCGCAGGTCGGCGCCGATCAGGGCGGCGCCGACCAGCCCGGTCCCGTCCAGCCCGGCGCCGACGAGTTCCGCCCCGGTCAGGATCGCGCCGTCGAGCGTCGACAGGTTGATCCGGGCATTGGTCAGGTCGGCCCGGACCAGCACCGCGTCCCGGAGGGTGGCCCGGTCCAGGGTCACCCCGACCAGGCTCGCGTCGGTGAGGTCGGCGCCGTCGAGGCGGGCCCCCCGCAGGTCGGCGCCGTCCAGGCGGGCGCCGGCGAGCAGTGCACCGGCGAGTGGCGCGCCCCGCCACGACACCCCGGTCAGCACCGCGCCGGTCAGGTCGAGCCGGTCCCCCGGACGGTCCCGGCCGACGTCCCGGCGGCCCAGCACGGTCAGCGCCGCCTGCACGTCCACCGCCGGCCGCCGTGTCACCCCGTCCGGCTCCACCGCGCCGTCCGGTCCTACCGCACTGTCCGGTCCTACCGCACTGTCCGGCCTTACCGCGCCGTCTGGTCCGGTCCGGCCGGTGGCATCCGCCGTGCTGGTCCGCTGCCGGATGAACCCGGCGAGGACGGCGGTCACCGTGGGCTGCCGCTCGGGGGCGTCCCGCAGTACGCCCTCCAGGGTGAAGACCGCGCCGGCCCGTACCGTCTCGCTCGGCGCGCCGAGCAACTCGATCGCGGCGCTCAACCGCAGGGTCAGGTCCGGACCGGCCTCGCCACGCCCGGCGACGACCGGGGTCCGGTCGGGCCGCGCCGCCAGAGCCACCGCCAGCGCGACCCCACTGACCACAAGGGAGAGCACGGCGACCGCGAGAACGGCCCGCTGCCGCCAGGACACCAGGACATCCATACCGGTCAGTGTGCCAGGGGCTGCGGCGGGCCGGCATCGGCCGGAGAGCCGTGACCGGTCGGTCAGCCGGCCCGCGAGGCGCCCGGGTGCCGTTACGGCAGCGTCGACAGCACCTCGACCGCGACCCGGCGGCTGGTGTTCGCGTACGACGCCGCCTCCACCGCCGCCGGGTCGATCGGTCCCAGCTGCCACACCCCGAGGTGGTACTGCTCCAGCTGGGTTGCCGTGTGGGCGCCGTACACCTCGCAGGTGTACGCCCGGATCATCGGTACCGCGTTCGGCTCCGGATAGTGGTAGCGGCAGCTCGGTGCCAGCCGGTTGATGATCTTCAGCAGGGCGGTCTGGTAGTCCTGCCTCAGCCGGGTGGTGCCGAACCCGGCCTTCGCCCGGGCCACCAACGCCAGGCCGTAGAGCGTGATGGCGGCGTACCCGATGTCGTCGACCGCCCGCCGGTCCGAGACCGTGTTGAGGTACTCGTTGGCGAGACTGGCCGCGCCGCTGACCGACTGGGCCCAGTCCTCCAGCGTCTCCTCCTCGAAGTTGTTGATGTCGTCGAACTCCAGCAGGTGGTGCCGGGCGGCGCCCCGCAGGTCCGCCGCGGCGATGCTGTCGACGTGTGCGATGACCGCCGACTCGGCGTTGTTGAGCGCGTTGATGATGTCCTGGGTCATCCCGGCGATGGCCTCCGGGCTCAGACCACCGCCGCTGCCGAGCCGGCCCGCCAGGTCGAGCGCCAGGTCGACGAACTCGATCAGTGACGGGTTGGGGCCGTCCGGGTCGGCCTGGGCCGGCTGCGCGGTTCCGGGCAGCACGACCGCGAGGGCGACCGCCGCGGCGGCGAGTTTCCGCAGCGCACTGGCTCTCATACTGACTCTCCTCTCACAGCTGCTGCCGGCAGGGTGCCGAACGGGACTGGACCTCGGCTGGTCCACCACTGGTCCCCCACCGACCGCGTCCAGTTCCGTTCCAGTACGCGTCCAACCCGGCTCAATACCGTGCGGCTGGCACCGGGTGGACCGGAGTGCCGCGGACGCCGGCCGGAACCGAAGGAGACGGGATGAGACGAAGACTGCTACGGGTGGTGGCGACCAGCGCCCTGGCGACCGCACTCGTGGTGCCCGGGGGTGCGCAACCGGCCCGGGCGGTGGACGTGGGCACGATCGCGACCGTGATCTCCTTCGCCTCGCAGGCGCTGTCGTACTACAACAGTTCACAGAGCGGCGGAATGACGCTGGAACAGGCGACAACGCTTATCGTGCAGCAGGTGCAGGCGTCGCAGACGGCGATCATCGCGCACATGGACCAGCTCGCCGCCGCCGAGGCGAAGGCGTGCGCCCGGCACCACGTGCTCGAGTTCGCCGACATCGAGGAGTTCTCGCTCAGCCTCAAGCAGCGCTGGGCGCAGGACGTCACCGCCTGCGTCACCCTGATCGACAGCCTCTACGGAGCGGTCGGCGGTCCGGGGAACTCGGTGACGCGACACGAGTTGGGCATGGCGCTCGGCGCGGTCGGACCGATCGCACTGGTGGCCCGGGCCCAGGCCCGGTTCGACACCACGGGCCTGAAGGCGCTGCTGGTCGCGGCCTTCGACCGGATCAGGATCTCGTTCACGCCGTACTGCTACGCCACGCCCAACGTGTCGGAGGAGTACTGGGACATGTATCCCGGGGAGAGCTGGGTTCCGGCCTGGTACACCTGCTTCTCGGTCAGCGGCGACCCCACCGTCGGCTCCTGGACGGAGTACCAGGTGGGACGGTGGGCGTGGGGAGCACCGCTCGACTTCCCCAACCACCAGAGGATTTTCGACGAGGCAGGTAGGCGGTCGGCGTACGGGGTGGCGGTCGCCGCCCTGGCCCAACTCCGGCCGTGACCGCCGACTCCGGTCGTGACGGCGGCTGACGCCCACTACCGGACCACGACCGGCACGCCCCCGCTCCCGCCGACGGCGGCCGGAGCGGGGGCGTGTCCGTACGGTCAGTCGTTCGGAAGGTTGGTCCGCTCCGGGATCAACTCGTACCGCGCGGGGTTGATGTCGTCCAGGGTTCCGTCGGTGATCGCGTCGACGATACCGAAGAGCCCGACCTCGATCTGCTTGTTCAGCAGGCCGTTCTGCTTCTGGCTCCAGGACTGGGTCTGTCCCCGGGTCTCGAACAGGATGGTCGCGCTGCCCCGCAGGGCGAACGAGCCGAGCGCGGTGCCGGGCAGGTCGGTGTCCTGCGGGTAGAGCGTCACCTTGCTCTGCGGCGAGTTGCCACCCTGCAGGGCGTCGTACACGGCCACGTTGACCCGGCGTGAGGCGTCGTAGTCGAACCTGGGCCAGTTGCCGTGCGCGGCCGGGTCGGCGATGAACCGGCCCGAGATCGAGAGGGTGGTGTAGTCGTCCATCCCCTCGCCGGTGTAGCACGGCGCCTGGTTGTGCAGGTCGACGAAGACGTCCACCGTGCCGAACTCCTGCTCCAGGGCCCGGTACACGTCGCGGGTGGTCTGGGCCTCGGGGGTGAGGTACCAGCCGACCGAGCCGCTGTCGCCGGGGAGGTCGGCCGGCTGCGGTACGTAGTCGAGGTTGGGGTTGAAGTCGCGGTTGACGTCGAAACCGCCGACCCGGGAGCTGTAGTTCCAGGCCGGTTGTGCGCCAGCGAGCTGTGGGAAGTCGGCGACGACCTGGTCCCAGGTCCGGGCGTTCTGCCGCTGGTCCAGTTCGCCGCCGTCCGCGTTCAGCCTCGGTACGGCGACCACGGTGACGTTCTGGCGGATCTGCGCCGAGCGCGCCGAGTTGTCCCCGAGCCTCTTCAGCAGTTCCAGCAGGGCGACGGTGCCGTTCATCTCGTTGCCGTGGATCTGGCTCTGGATCAGCACGACCGTGTCGCCCTCACCGACCCGGGCCGTCCAGATCTCCCGGCCCTGGTTGCTGCGGCCGGCGATGTCGACGGCGACCCTGCCGCCACTGGTGTGCTCGATCTGCTGGAGGCGGTCGCGCAACTCGTCGTGGCTGATGAAGCCCGAGACCGGCTTGTTTCCGGTCTCCGTGCCGCAGTGCGCCTGCAGCGGTTGGGCGACAGCCGGCCCGGTGGCGAGCACCGTCGATCCGGCGACCCCGACGAGCGCCACGGCCGCCACCGCGAGGTGGCGTCTGAGCGTGACACCGACGGGCCCGCCCGCGGACGACGGTACGGCGGTCCGCCGTACCGGGCCCTGGACGGGTACTGTGCCGGTGGCGACGCCCCGGCTCGCGGCGGATCTTCTCGGACGACGGGGCAACCTTGATGACATGCTCTGCACCTCCGGTGGACGGGTGTCGGGCGTGACGCGGTTGTTGCCGGACATGGATTGATCTTGCTGCACGAACGACCCGATGAGCGCCGCGGAAAGCGTGATTGATGTCCCGTGCCCTGTGCCGCGCGTCGACGTAACACATTCCGACCCGATGACGCACACCCGATCAAGGGAACCCAGAACATCGGACTGACAAATCGGATAGCTCGGGCGCTTACCCCACAGCGCCCACGTGGCCGGGCCTCCACAGACTGCCGATCCGCGTCGACCGGCGCACCTATACGCGTTCGGATATCGCCAAACGGGAATCGCGTATTGGACAGGAATATCGTGACTCTGCTTGTCTTGACCCGTCGGGCCGGACACCCTGCCAGCAGAAACTCGCTCGGCGGGCTCAGCCACCGGAGGCAACAATGCCGCCGCCGACCGATCCGACAATTTCCACGAGAGATCGAGAATTTCCACCAGAAACCGATGAGGAGAATCCCCACGTGCTCCCTTTCACGAAGGCACGCCGATCTGTCGCGCTCATCGCCGCCCCGGCGGCGGCGCTCGCCTTTGGCGGCTGTGGCGGTGACACCGGGGCCGGCGCCTCGGGTGGCGCCGTGTGGCAGGCTCCCGAGTCGAGCGCCGCGACGGCCCGTCCGCCGGCCAGGGTCAAGACGGTCACCTCGGCCTGCGATCTGCTGTCCGCCAGTGTGGTGGTCAAGATCCTCGGCAGCTCGAAGGGCACCGAACTGGAGGCCCGGGACTCCACGGACGCGGAGGCGGACCCCAAGCGTTACAGCTGCCTGTACGAGAACGACGGCCGTGAGGTTCTCTCCCTCGTCACCATCGCCTATCCCGACCGCGCCGACACCGCGACCGAGACGATCGACGCGGTGGCCGAGGGCAGCAACGCCGAGACCACCCGGGTCGACTCGGTGGGCGCCGACGCGGTCGCCTACACCAAGGACAACGTCCGGGTGTTGGCGTTCGTCGAGCCGTACGAGAAGGAGCTGCGGATGGCCGTCCTCAGTGGGCCGGCGCTGATCCCACAGGACAGGTACGCCGAACTGGCCCGGAAGGTGGCCGACAGGCTCTGACCGACAACCGACGGCTGGCCGCGGTCGCCGACGGCGAACTGACCGAGTCCCGGATCGACGCCTCGGTTGCCGCCGGGCGGCCGGTGATCGTGGTCGCCGTCCGGGACCCGTACGGCCACGGCCTGACCTGGTAGCCGCCAGCCGGACGACGTACGACCTGAGGCGTACGGCCGACGCCGCCGAAACCAACCTCGCGGCGGTCGGCGAACAGGGCGTCTCGATGACCCGTACGCACCGCCCGGACGTGGTACTGATGGACGTACGGATGCCGGTGCTGGACGGTATCGAGGCCACCCGGCGAATCGTCGAATCGGGCTCCCCGGCCCGCGTTCTCGTGCTCACCACGTTCAACCTGGACGAGTACGTCTTCGCCGCGCTACGCGTCGGCGCCAGCGGCTTCCTGCTCAAGGACGTGCCCCCAGTCGACCTGCTCAGCGGGATCCGGGCGGTCGCGGCCGGCGACGCGGTGGTCGCACCGCAAGGTGACCCGCCGGTTGATCGACGCGTTCGCCGGGTACCTGCCCGATCCGTCGACCGGACGGTCACCGGTCGACGAGCGGCTGCACCGGCTGACCGACCGGGAACGGGAGGTACTGGTCGAGGTGGCCCGGGGTCACTCCAACGCCGAGATAGCCGAGCGGCTCAGCGTTGCCGAGGCGACCGTCAAGACCCACGTCGGTCGGGTCCTCGGCAAGCTCGGCCTGCGGGACCGGGTCCAGGCCGTGGTGTTCGCATACGAGGCGGGGGTGGTACGCGCGGGCGAGGAGTGCTGAGGCGAGCCCGGCCCCCGCCCAGCCGGTGCCCCGTCAAGCGGGCTCAGAAGTAGAGGACTCAGAAGTAGAACGGCCAGTCGCGCAGGAAACGCAGGCCGAGCAGCAGGGCGATCACCGCCGGGCCGATGGCCAACGTCACCGCCTGGGCCCGGTAGGCGATCCGGTGCCGGAGCAGTTCCAGCCCGTTGCCGAGGATGACCACGCCGGCGGCCATGATGAAACCGCCCCACCAGCCGCGCGCCCCGAAGCCGAGTACGTCGTTGACCAGCAGCAGGAAGGTGACGCCGAGCGCGGCGGTGACCAGTGCCAGCATCGCGATGGTCCGGTGGAAGGCCCTCGGCAGTGGATCGTTCGACCGCCAGAGATAGGTACCGGCGACCGCCAACGCCGGCAACGTGATCATGAACGGCCAGCCCTGGCCCATCAGTCCGAGCATCAGCAGCCCGCCGACCGCGAAGACGAGGCTGCCGACACAGGCCAGCAGGTAGCCGACAAACGCCCGCCCACCGGTACGGAACAGCAGCGGCCCGCCGGTCGCCGCGATCAACGCCCCGGGGACCAGGACAAAGCCGGCCCACCAGTGGAACCGGCCGACCGCCTGCGCGGTGGCGGTCATCACCGCGACCGCAAGGCCCGCCACGGCCAGGCTGCCCAACCACCGGGCGGCCGTACCCGGCCGGCCCACCGCCACCGTCTCCACCTCAACACTCACAGTTGTCGACTCTGCCGCCCGCCACCGGTCCGGACCATCCCGCCAGCCCTACCATCCGCCCGCCGGTTAGCCGCCGTTTCGCCCGTCCCGCTGGCGGCAGTACGCCGGGCGGAGCGTCACCCCGGGGAGAGCGTCACCCGGGCCAAGGACGCCGCCACCGGTCAGAAGTCGCCGCCGCCGAAGTCACCACCACCGAAATCGCCACCGCCGAAGTCACCGCCACCACCGAGATCACCGCCGGCATAGTCGCCGCCGAAGTCCGCGCCGTCGGAGAAGCCCTCCTGGTAGCCGGCGTCGAAGCCGTACCCGGGGTCGGCGAAGGCGGGTGAGAAGAGCGCGTCGGCGATCAACATGCCGCCCAGCACCCCGGCGCCGGCCGCCAGACCGGTCTTCCACCAGGGCGTGGAGTACCAGCCGGCCGGCACCGGCCGGCCCTGCCACCGCCCACCCGGGTAGTAGTAGGGGGTGGCGGCGCCGGGCTGCGGCCCGGCCCGGAAGGTCTCGCCCTGGACCTGCACCTCACGCGGCTTGGTGAGCGCCCCGGCGCCTTGGGCGGCGGCCAGCGGCGGCAGGTCGGGGCCGGGGTCGAGGCCGAGTGCGACCCGGGCCGCCCGGACATAGGCCAACCCTTCCAACGCGGTCTCCCGGGCCAGCTCGTACTGCCGGGTGCTGCGGGCCTGTTCGAGCTGACTGCCGGCCGCGGTGTAACGCTCCCCCGCGTCGGCGAGGGCCTGCCGGACCGCCGGCGCGTCACCGTGCAGGTTCATCAGCTGCCCGCCCAGCCGCTCGTACCAGCGGCTCGCCTCGGCCAGCTCCCGGGCCTGTCGGGCCGCGCTCTGCTGCCGCCACCAGAGGAGGCCGCCGACCAGCAGGACCAGCAGCAGCAGAAACCAGATGAACCTGCTCATGATTCAACGGTACCCACGCGCGGCCACCAGCCCACCTGCCGAGGACGGCGAGCGGCGGTCGTACCCGTTTGGCATGCTTCGTCACGTGGAGCTGACGACGGTGGCCGTGGTGCTGGTCTGCCTCGTCGCCGGCGGGGCGGTCGGCTGGCTCGCCGCGACCGCCCGGTCGAGCGCCGAGATCGCCCGACTCGACGCGACCCTGCGGGCCGCCCGGGACGGCGAGGGGCGACTGGAGCAGTCGATGCGCGCGCTCTCCTACGAGGCGACCGCGCAGTCCCAGGAGGCGGTGGCCCGGGCCGTCGCACCGCTGCACGAGACCCTGCGACGCTACGAGCAGCGGGTCGCCGAACTGGAACGTGACCGAGTCGACGCCTACGCCGAACTGCGCGAACAGGTCCGCGCGATGACCAGCGTCTCCGGCGAACTGCGCACCGAGACCAAACAGCTGGTGGCGGCACTGCGCGCCCCCCAGGTCCGGGGCCGGTGGGGCGAACACCAGCTGCGCCGGGTCGTCGAGGCCGCCGGCATGCTGGAACACTGCGACTTCTCCGAGCAGGTCACCGCCGCCACCGACCACCAGGGGGTACGCCCCGACCTGGTGGTACGCCTGCACGGTGGCCGAACGGTGGTGGTCGACGCCAAGGCGCCGTTCGAGGCGTACCTGACCGCGATGGAGGCCCGGGACGAGGCGGGACGGGACCGGCAACTGGACAACCACGCCCGGCACCTGCGGGCGCACGTCGACGCGCTGGCCGCGAAGTCCTACTGGGCGGCGTTCGAACAGTCCCCCGAGTTCGTGGTGCTCTTCGTGCCCGCCGACCCGTTCCTCGACGTCGCGTTGCAGCGGGACCCGACACTGCTCGAGCACGCCTTCGCCCGCAACGTGGTGCTGGCCACCCCGGCCACCCTGGTCGCGCTGCTGCGTACGGTCGCCTACTCCTGGCGGCAGGAGGCGCTGGCCCGCAACGCGGTGGCCGTACACACCCTGGCCCGGGAGCTGTACGGCCGGCTCGGCACCCTCGGCGACCACGTGTCGAAGCTCGGTGGCGCGCTCGGCGGCGCGGTGACCGCGTACAACCGGGCGGTCGGTTCGCTGGAGGCGCGGGTGCTGGTCAGCGCCCGCAAGCTCGCCGAGCTGGGCGTGGCCGACGACGAGCTGCCGACCCCGCCGCAGGTCGAGACCGCCCCCCGACAGCCGCAGGCCCCGGAGCTGCTCGACCCGCCGGTCCCGCGTCCCGCCGTCGCGGCACCGAGGTCGGAGCCGGGAGCCGTCCGGGAGTAGCGACCCGGCACTCGTCGCATACGACGCCGACGCCCGGGGCGGGCAGCCCACCGGGCGGTTGTCGACAACGGGTCGACGGACGGGCGGCGGAGAACTCAGCCGCGGGTCGCGGTCTCCACCCGGAACGGCACACCCTGCTGGCAGGTGGTCATCAGATCGGTCTGGACCCGACCGGTCACCGTCACCCGACCGCCCGCGGTGATCACGTCACGCGGCCCGCCGACGAGCAGGTAGTTGTCGAGCAGGTAGCAGCCGCGTTCCACACCTTCCCGGACCACACCGGTCAGGGTCAGCTCCGACCCAGGCGACGGTGGCGCTCCCCGGGTCGGACCGGTCGGCGGCACTCCGGTCGGAGCGGCGGAACCGGTCGGCCCGGGAGCCGGACCGGTCGGAGCGGCGGAGCCGGTCGGGTCCGGCTGGGCGGACGACGTCATGGGCGCTCCCTCCGGTTCGGTCGACGGGCCCGACCCGTCACAGGCCGTCAGGGTCAGGCCGACGGCCAGGACAGCGGCGGCGATCCGCATCGTCTTCATGGTCGGTCAGACGGGTACGACACCCCGCCCGTTCCCGTTCGCCGACCCGGCCGCCAGGGCGGCCTTCATGTCCCGCTTGAGCTCCTGCGGCAGGGAGAAGGTGAGCCGCTCGTCGGCGGTGGTCACCTCGGTGACGTCGGTGAAGCCCCGCGCGGCCAGGTGGTCGAGCACCTCCCGGACCAGCTCGTCCGGCACGCTCGCCCCCGAGGTCAGCCCCACCGTGCCGGCCCCGGCCAGCCACTCGTCGCTGATCTCCGACGCGTAGTCGATCAGGTGACCGGCCCGGGCACCCGCGTCCACCGCCACCTCGACGAGACGTACCGAGTTGGAGGAGTTGCGGGAGCCGACGACAAGCACCACGTCACACTCGGCCGCGATCTCCTTGACCACGTGCTGGCGGTTCTGGGTCGCGTAGCAGATGTCGTCGCTCGGCGGGGACTGCAGCAGCGGGAGCCGGCGCTTGAGCCGGGCCACGGTCTCCATGGTCTCGTCCACCGAGAGGGTCGTCTGGGAGAGCCAGACCACCTTCGACGGGTCCCGTACGGTCACCTTGTCGGCGTCCTCCGGACCGTCGACGAGCTGGATGTGGGCCGGCGCCTCCCCCGCGGTGCCGATCACCTCTTCGTGCCCCTCGTGCCCGATGAGCAGAATGTCGTAATCCTCGGCGGCGAACCGGCGGGCCTCGTGATGCACCTTGGTCACCAGTGGACAGGTGGCGTCGATGGCCCGCAGCGACCGCGCCTTCGCCTGCTCGTAGACCTCCGGCGCCACCCCGTGGGCGGAGAAGATCACGATCGACCCCTCCGGCACCTCCTCGTTCTCCTCGACGAAGATGGCGCCCTGCCGTTCCAGGGTGGAGACCACGTGCTTGTTGTGCACGATCTGCTTGCGGACGTAGATCGGCGCCCCGTAGAGCTTCAACGCCTCCTCCACGGTCTGCACCGCACGATCGACGCCGGCGCAGTAGCCACGGGGCTTGGCCAGCAGGACCCGCTTACCGGTCTGGGGTGTCGCCTGAGCCTCGGTCACCCGCCCAGTCTACGGGCCGCCGTCGGATCCGCCCGCCGCCAGCACCGCCGGACCGGGTGGGGTCCGGTGCCGCCGTACGCTGATCGGATGACCGACTCCGGCGCCCCCCGCAGTACGCCCGAAGAGCCCTGGCCGGTCCGGGTGGTCAGTCAGAAGCTGAGCGCCTGGATCGGCAAGCTCGGCTGGGTCTGGGTCGACGGCCAGGTGGCCCAGATCAGCCGGCGGCCCGGCGCGACCACCGTCTTCCTCACCCTGCGGGACCCGTCGGCCGATCTCAGTCTGACCGTCACCACCAACCGGGACGTGGTGGACGCCGGTGCCCCGGAGCTGGCCGAGGGGGCCCGGGTGCTGCTGCACGCCAAGCCGGAGTTCTACGCCGCCCGGGGCACGCTGAGCCTGCGCGCCGACGAGATCCGGCAGGTCGGCCTCGGGGAGCTGCTGGCCCGGCTGGAGAAGCTCAAGAAGCTGCTTGCCGCCGAGGGGCTGTTCGACCGGGCCCGCAAGCGCCGTCCGCCCTTCCTGCCGGGCCGGATCGGTCTGATCACCGGCCGGGCGTCGGCGGCGGAACGGGACGTACTGACCAACGCCCAGCGACGCTGGCCTGCCGTCCAGTTCCGTACGGTGAACGTGGCGGTGCAGGGCCCGACGGCGGTGCCGCAGATCATCGACGCGCTCCGGGTGCTCGACGCGGATCCGGAGATCGACGTCATCGTGCTGGCCCGGGGCGGCGGCAGTGTCGAGGACCTGCTCCCGTTCTCCGACGAGGCGCTGTGCCGGGCGGTTTTCGGATGCCGTACGCCGGTGGTCAGCGCGATCGGCCACGAGACCGACACCCCGCTTGTCGACTACGTCGCCGACCTGCGGGCCTCCACCCCCACCGACGCCGCGAAGCGGATCGTCCCGGACCTCGGCGAGGAGGTCCGGCTGATCCGGCTGGCCCGCGACCGGCTCGACCGGGCGGTCGTCGGCATGATCGACCGGGAGCGGCACCGGCTGGACGCGTGGCGGTCCCGCCCGGCGCTGGCCCGCCCGCAGGTGATGCTCGACCAGCGGGCCGCCGACGTGACGGCGCTGCGGGACCGCGCCGGCCGGTGTGTGGTGCACCGGCTGGGTACGGCGAGCGACGAGCTGCGGCACACCCTCGCCCGGCTGCGTGCCCTGTCGCCGGCCGCGACCCTGCAGCGCGGGTACGCGATCGTGCAGCGCGCCGACGGGCACGTGGTGCGGGCACCGGACGAGGTCGCCGCCGACGACCCGCTCCGGGTACGCCTCGCCGAGGGTGAACTGTCCGCGACCGTACGACGGTGATCCGCCGACGGTTCCGACCCGGCACCGTGTTGGAATGGCAGCATCATGACTGATGCGGAGAAGCGCGCCGGCGCACCGGCCGAGGGACTCAGCTACGAACAGGCCCGGGCCGAGTTGGCCTCGGTGGTCGAACGGCTGGAGGCGGGTGGCACCTCGTTGGAGGAGTCGCTGGCGCTGTGGGAGCGGGGCGAGCGCCTGGCCGAGGTCTGCCAGGGGTGGCTCGACGGCGCCCGGCAACGGATCGACGCCGCCCGCCAGGCCCGGCAGACCCCGTCGGCCTGAGCAACCGCCGGGGCCCGGCAGCCTGACCAGCAGGCCCGCTTTTCTGCGGGCTATGTCAGGGAGGCGGCCAGTTCACGTAGTTCCTCCTCGGGCGCCGGGCCGACGATGATCACCGTCCGCGCCGGTTCGAGCAGCACCAACGCCAGCTCACCGGCACGGGCCGAGTACCGCTGCCAGCTGCGGCCGCCGATCTCGACCGCACCCTGTGGCTGGCCGGTCCGGGTCAGTTCGGCCGGCAGCAGCTGCTCGGCCGGCACACTGCTCTGCACCAGCTGCACCCCGTCGTCGCCGGGGGTCAGGTAGCCGATCCGCAGCGTCGCGCCGGTGTCGCCGCGCCGGAAGTCGGCGGTGACCGTACGCCAGTCGTCGTCCAGCCCGGTCACCCCGCCGACCGGGAAGAGGTTGGCGGCCCGGGCCTGCTGGACGGTGGGCGCCGGGTCGACCTGGGTCGGGGTGTCCGCGCCGAGGAAGACCCGGCCGAGCCCGATCAACAGGGCGATCGGTACGAGCAGCACGAGCAGCGAGATGACGATGTCCTTCGTCGACCGCTGTGACCGGATCGCGGTCGAGACGACCTGCCGCTCGTCGGCCCCGGATCCGTCCGGGGCGGCGGCGTCCGCGGCCGGTGGCGCGCCGACCCGGCCGCCGGGCTCGTCGGTCAGGCGGTCATCCGGGGTACGGCCGGCGGCCTCAGTGGTGTCCACCCACCTATCTTGGCAGCTCCACCGGTTACCGGGATCCGGGCCACCAGCCCTCGAACGGCGTTACGTTGACCAGCGTGTCAGTATCCCTGACAAAGCCGGCCGCGGGGCGGGACGCCGCGCGGTGCCGGGCCACCCCGCAGTGTCGCGAGGAGGAGCCGACATGACCAACAGCAGGACCCGGGTACCACAGAATCTCGACCGCAACCTGGCGCTTGATCTGGTCCGGGTGACCGAGGCGGCGGCAATGGCGGCGGGCCGGTGGGTCGGCCGGGGCGACAAGGAGGGTGGGGACGGCGCGGCCGTCGACGCCATGCGCAAGCTGATCAACTCGATCCCGATGCGCGGGGTGGTGGTGATCGGCGAGGGTGAGAAGGACAACGCCCCGATGTTGTTCAACGGGGAGCAGGTCGGCGACGGCTCCGGGCCGGAGGTCGACGTCGCGGTGGACCCGATCGACGGGACCACGTTGATGTCGAAGGGCATGCCGAACGCGCTCGCCGTGCTCGCGGTCGCCGAGCGGGGGGCGATGTTCGACCCGAGCGCCGTCTTCTACATGGAGAAGCTCGCGGTCGGGCCGGTCTACGCGGATGTGATCGACATCAACGCCGGGGTGGCGGAGAACCTGCGCCGGATCGCCAAGGTCAAGAACGCCAGTGTCTCCGAGGTGGTGGTCTGCGTACTGGACCGGCCCCGACACGCCGGGCTGGTCGAGGAGATCCGGCGGGCCGGCGCGGGGATCCGGTTCATCAGCGACGGTGACATCGCCGGCGCGATCGCCGCCGCCCGGGGTGAGTCGGACGTCGACGTGTTGATGGGGATCGGCGGCACCCCGGAGGGGATCACCTCTGCCTGTGCGCTCAAGTGCATGGGTGGGGCCATGCAGGCCAAGCTCTGGCCGCGTGACGACGAGGAGCGGGAGAAGGCGCTCGCCGCCGGTCACGACCTGGACCGGGTGCTCGGCACCGACGACCTGGTGACCGGCGACAACTGCTTCTTCGTCGCCACCGGCATCACCTCCGGGGACCTGTTGCGCGGGGTCCGCTACCGGGCCGGCGGGGCGTACACCCAGTCGATCGTGATGCGGTCCAAGAGCGGCACCATCCGGGTGATCGACTCCTACCACCGGCTGGAGAAGCTGGCGCTCTATTCCGCCGTCGACTTCGACGGCCGCCCGATCGCCGAACAGGAGTAGCCGGTCACCCGGCCCCGGTCCGGTCGCGACCGACCGGACCGGTGGGCGGCACAGGGCACGGTCCCGTCGGTCAGTCGCCGGTCACCGGCGGCAGTCCGGCGGTCTCCCGGAGCGCGGTCGCCAGCGGCGTCGGTTCGATCCCGAAGGCCGCGGTCGCCGCCGAGGAGTCGAGCACGAACGGCCGGCGGAACTGGTACGCGGTCTCCCGCAGTTCCCGTACCGTCGGGTCGAAGAGACCGCCGAGCCACAACACCGGCGCCGGCATGGTGGCCAGCCGGGCAGGTCGTACCCCGGCCAGCTCGACGAGCCGGTCGGCGAGTCCGCGGATCGACTCCGGCGGTTGACTGGGTACGTGCCAGGCCCGACCCCAGGCCCGCTCGTCGGTCGCGACGGCGACCAGGGTACGGGCGACGTCCCCGACGTACGTCCAACTGTGCGGGGCGTCCAGGTCCGCCGGTACGAGCGCCTGACGGCCGGCCAGCACCTTCGGCACCACAAGCCGGGTGAAGATGGTCTGCGCGTCCGCACCGAGGTAGTCGGAGCCGCGCACCTCGGTCGTCCGGATCCGGCCCGCCTGGTGTGCGGCCTGCGCGTCCTGCCACATCCGCGCCCGGACCTGCCCCTTCACCCCGGCGGGGCGGATCGGCGTCTGCTCGGTCATCGGGGCGTCCACCGGACCGTAGCCGTACAGGTTGCTGACCGTGGCGAGGACGGCGCGGTGCCGTTCGGCGGCGGTCAGCAGGCTCGCGGCGATCGGCGGCCAGTCGGTCGCCCAGCGGTGGTACGCCGGGTTGACGCAGTTGTAGACCACTGCCGCCCCGGCGGTCACCTCGACGAGCCGGTTCGGGTCGCCGGCGTCGGCGGCGACCCGTTCGATGCCGGGGTGGTCGGGTCCGCCGCCCCGCCGACTGATGATCCGTACCCGGTCGCCCCGGTCGGCGAGCAGTCGCGCGGTGGCCCGGCCGACCGGACCCGCACCGACGATTACCTGGAGATCCATCTCCGCCACTCCTGAAGTCCGGCAATCCGATCCGAGAGCAGCGCTCTCGGATGAGAGGATTCTCCGTGATCACCTCGTCGTCAAGAGCACCGCTCTCATTTCTGACTGGCGATCCTCGTCACGTCTGCCGCTCTTCCACCCGAACGGCGCTCTCCCTCCCATCCGTCCGATGTGGCAGGCTGGACGCATGTCCGCACCGTCGATCCGGGCCCGGGTACGCGCCGAACTGATCGAGGAGATCAAGGCCGTCGCCCGGCGGCAGCTCGCCACCGATGGCGGCAACCTCTCGCTCCGGGCCGTCGCCCGGGAGCTCGGCATGGTCTCGTCCGCCATCTACCGGTACTTCCCGAGCCGGGACTCCCTGCTCACCGCGCTGATCGTCGAGGCGTACCAGGCGCTCGGCGACGCCGCCGAGGCGGCCGACGCGACACGCCCCCGGGACGACCTGCGCGGTCGATGGCTGGCCATCAGCCACGCCGTACGGAGCTGGGGGCTGGCCCACCCCGCCGAGTACGCACTGCTGTACGGCAGCCCGGTGCCCGGTTACGCGGCGCCGGCCGAGACGGTGGGCCCGGCCCAGCGGGTGGTCCTCGCCCTGATCCAGGTACTGATCGACGGTGCCGCCGCCGGTCGGCTCGCCCCGCCCGCCGCAGCGGAACCCCCGCCGGCGGTCCGCGCCGACCTGGACCGGCTGATCCGGGAACGACCCGACCTCGACGCGGCCGGTCCCGGCGACACCACCGCCGACCGGCCGCTCTCGGTCGAGCAACTCGGTCGGGGGCTGGCCGGCTGGAGCCAACTCTTCGGCCTGGTCAACTTCGAGGTGTTCGGACGACTGGCGCAGGTGATCGAGGACCGGACGCCGTACTTCGACCACCAGATGCGGCTGATGGCCGACCTCGCCGGCCTGCCCGACCAGCCGGGGTCAGGCCCCACGGCACCCGGTCAGCCCGCGTCGGAGGAGTGACCGGGGAAGAGGTGGGCCGCCGGATTGATCACCACCGCGGCGTTGTTGACCGCCGTCGCGGCCTCGCCGAAACCGGTGGCGATCAGCCGGACCTTGCCCGGGTACTCGGTGATGTCGCCGGCTGCGAAGACCCGCGGCAGGTTGGTGACCATGGTGCTGTCGACCAGGATGTGCCGCTTGTCGAGCGCCAGACCCCACTCGGTGAGCGGTCCCAGGTCGGCGGTGAAGCCGAGCGCCGCCACCACGGTGTCGACCGGCACGGTCTCCGACTCGCCACCCTTCACCAGGATGTCCGCCCCGGTCACCGCGCCGTCGCCGTGCAGCCTCGTCACCTCGGCGTTGACGATGATCCGTACCGGCAGTTCCCGGACCCGGTCGACGGTGGCCGCGTGGGCCCGGAACTTCTCCCGGCGGTGCACCAGGGTGACCGACCTGGCCAGCGGCTGCAGCGCCAACGCCCAGTCGAACGCCGAGTCGCCCCCGCCGACGATCAGGACGTCCTGCCCGGCGAGTTCGGCCAGCTGCGGCACGAAGAAGACGATGCCGCCGCCGACGAAGTTCTCGGCCGCCGGCAGTGGCCGTGGGGTGAAACTGCCGAGGCCGGCGGTGACGATGATCGCGCCGCACCGCAGCACGTCGCCGCCGGCGAGGCTGAGCACCGGTCGGCTGTCCAGGTAGGAAAGCTTTTCGGCGCGGACCCCGAGCAGGTACTCGGGATTGAAGGTGGCGGCCTGGGTGACGAGGTTGGCCACCAGGTCGCGACCCTTGATCGAGGGGAACCCGGCGATGTCGTAGATCATCTTCTCCGGGTACATCGCGGTCACCTGTCCGCCGGGCTCCGGCAGTACGTCGATGACCGCGACGGAGAGCCCCCGGAATCCCGCGTAGTACGCGGCGAAGAGTCCGGTGGGACCAGCCCCGATTATCGCGACGTCAACCTCGCGCATGTACCGCTCACCGTCGCTCTCCGCCGATGGCCTGATCACGGGCTTGCTGCCGTTGACCGTAGGCGGCCGACGGGATGGGGGCAATAGTCGTCCCACCACCGGTGGACCGGACCGGAAAAGCCTTTCCGGTACGAGCCCGTCAGGGCAGCGTCATGCTCGACTCCGACCGGTACGGGTCGTCGTCGCGCGGTTGGCGCCGACGGAACAGCACCGCGGCGATCATGCCGCCGAGCAGTCCGAAGAGATGCCCCTGCCAGGAGATCAGCTCGTCGGTCGGCAGCACCCCCAGCAGTTGCCAGCCGTAGAGCAGGCCGACCAGGACGACCACCCCGAGGTTCCACCAGCTCCGTTCGACGATGCCGCGCATGAAGAGCAGGCCGAGGTAGCCGAAGACGACACCACTCGCGCCCACCACGATCGACTGCGGCGAACCGGTGAACCAGACGCCGAGACCGCTGACGAAGATGATCACGAGTGTGGAGTAGATGAACCGCCGTGACCCGGCGGCCAGCACGAAGGTGCCGAGCAGGATCAGCGGCACGCTGTTGCTGTAGAGGTGGTCCCAGCCGTGGTGCAGGAAGGGACTGAAGAAGACCCCGTCGAGTCCCTCGATGTGCCGGGGGATGATCCCGGCGTTGGCGTCGAGCCCCGCCTGCAGCCAGACGTCGAGTGCCTCGATCGCGAAGAGCACCGGTACGACGGCGCACATGGCTACGAAGGCCCGGCCCAGCGAGGCGTAGAACGCCTCGGTGCCGAACCGGTGGGGGTCGTTACCCCGGGAGTACGGGTCGAACGTCACCCTCACGTTGCTATCAGCTCCGGAGGCTCACCGCCACCTGAGCCGGCATCACCGAGCCGACACCAGTGCCGAGGGGGCGCGGACCAACCGGTCCGCGCCCCCTCGGGAAGGCCCCTGTGCTTCTAGTACCAACCCTCGGCCTGGGAGTGTCCCCAGGCACCGCAGGGGGTGCTGTAGCGACCCTTGATGTAGCCGAGTCCCCACTTGATCTGGGTCGCCGGGTTGGTCTTCCAGTCGGAGGCGACGCTGGACATCTTGTCCCCCGGCCTGGCCTGCGGAATCCCGTACGCCCCGGAGGGGTTCGCGGCCTTCGGGTTCCAGCCGCTCTCCTTGGTCCAGAGCTTGTCCAGGCAGGGCATCTCGGAGAGTTCGAAGCCCGCGTCGAGCAGCAGCGCGCAGCCGGTCGCCCGGTGACCGCTGTACTCGTTGCACGAGTCCGGGATGGGGCCGTCGTACGGCTTGATCGCCGCCTCCGCCTCCTCCCGCTCCCGCCGCTCGCGTTCCCGTTTACGGCTCACCGCCTCGTCCGCCCGCTCGGCGCGCTCGGCCGCGTCCTCGGCGACCTCGGCGGCCTTGCGCGCGGCCTCCCGCTCGGCGGCCCGCTGGTCGAGGGTGGCCAGCAGGTGTGCCGCGCGCCGCTGGCGGATCAGCTCCCACTCGGCCTGTTGTGCGTCGTAGGCCGACTGGGCGTCGATGCTCCGCTGCTGCGCTTCCCGGTCTTCGCCGAGGTAGTAACCGCCTCCGACGCCCCCGAGGAGCAACGCGACGGCAAGTCCCCGGACACCGAACCGGCTCCACAGCCGACTCACAAAGTGTTCCCTTCGTCGGGGGCAAGGACACGGCGCACCGGAACCCGATCCGGGTCTGCCCTGGTCACGCCGCGAGCGCCCCGACCTGACCCGGTCGTGGCCCCGATCGACCGGCGGCCGTCGGCGCCGTGGCCGGCGGGGAAGACGATCGTCGACGATCCCCGCCGGCTCTGGACGCTCGAGGGACACCATTGCGCAAGGTGAGGCTGCCGGGAAAGCAGAGGAGAAATATGTGACCTGGGTCACGCCACGAATCGCCGTTGATCCGGACGAACCACCTGGGGAGCGCCGCCTACAGCGGCACCTCCTCCAACAGATCCGTGACCACCTCGGCGATCGGGGACCGCTCCGAACGGGTCAGCGTGACGTGCGCGAAGATCGGATGGCCCTTCAACGCCTCGATCACCGCGGTGACCCCGTCGTGTCGTCCGACCCGCAGGTTGTCGCGCTGCGCCACGTCGTGGGTGAGCACCACCCGGGAGCCCTGGCCGACCCGGGACAGCACGGTGAGCAGCACCCCGCGTTCCAGCGACTGCGCCTCGTCGACGATCACGAACGCGTCGTGCAGGCTCCGGCCCCGGATGTGGGTCAACGGCAGCACCTCGAGCATTCCCCGGGACAGCACCTCGTCCACCACGTTCTCGTGGACCACCGCGCCGAGGGTGTCGAAGACCGCCTGCGCCCAGGGCGACATCTTCTCCGCCTCCGAGCCGGGCAGGTATCCCAACTCCTGGCCGCCCACCGCGTACAGCGGTCGGAAGACGACGACCTTCTTGTGCCGGCGGCGCTCCATCACGGCCTCCAGGCCGGCGCAGAGCGCGAGCGCCGACTTGCCGGTCCCGGCCCGGCCGCCGAGCGAGACGATGCCGATCGACTCGTCGAGCAGGAGGTCGAGCGCGATCCGCTGCTCGGCCGACCGACCGCGCAGCCCGAACGCCTCCCGGTCACCGCGGACCAGTCGTACGGTCTTGTCGGGCAGCACCCGGGCCAGCGCGGAGCCACGCGGCGAGTGCAGCACCAGTCCGGTGTGGCAGGGCAGGCCGGCCGCCTCGTCCAGGTCGAGCGAGACATCCTCGTAGAGCTGGTTGACCTGCTCCTCGGCCAACTCCAGCTCGGCCATCCCGGTCCAGGTCGGGTCGCTGGCCTGGCCGTGCCGGTACTCGTCGGCGGTCAGCCCGACGGAGGCCGCCTTCACCCGCAGCGGCATGTCCTTGCTGACCAGGGTGACCTCCCGGCCCTCCGCGGCCAGGTTGAGCGCGACCGAGAGGATCCGCGCGTCGTTGGAGTCGGTACGGAACCCGGGCGGCAGTACACCGTCGTCGCTGTGGTTCAGTTCGACCCGTAGCGTGCCGCCCGACTCGTTGGCCGGCACCGGCTGGTCCAGCCGCCCGTACCGGACCCGCAGGTCGTCGAGGAGCCGCAGGGACTGCCGGGCGAACCAGCCCAGTTCCGGATGATGACGCTTCCCCTCCAGTTCGGTGATCACCACCAGCGGCACGACCACCTCGTGTTCGGCGAACCGGTGGAAGGCTCCGGGGTCGGACAACAGGACCGAGGTGTCCAGGACGTACGCCCGGCCGGCTGGTCCGGGCTCCGCGGTGTCGGCCGGCGGGGTGGTCCTGGTCCGGCGCCCGCCCCGGGCCCGGCCCGGGGTCTTCTCGGCGGCGGTCACGCTCTGGTTGTCGGCCCGAGGATTGGTACGGCGAGTCGTCACAGGCCTGCTCCGGCGGGCGTGCACCCGTCCACCCGCGATCCGCCTCGTCCGGTGCCCGGAGACACGGGGTCGGATGCGGGCCCCGTGGCGTGCATGGTCGCGCAAGGTCCGGGCCGGCCGGCTGGCCCGGGACGACCCCGCGCCATGCCTAGACGCTAACCGGAGAATGCCAGCTTGGGCTAGGGCCTGCGGCAAAGCCACGGGCCGGCCGGGGGACCGGCCGGGATGCATGCCCCCTGCGCACATCCCGGCCGGCGGGGATCACCGTCACCGGTCTGAGGTGATCCCGACGGTGCGGGTCCGTGCCGGACCCCGCACCGTGCTCGCGGGTGACCGCTCACCCCACCGCGCACCGGTCAGACATTCCGACCGGCGAAGGCGTCGGTGGAGTGCCGTCCGCCGTTGGTCGCGGTCCCCGCGAAAGAGGCGCCCGTATACGTCGTTCCCTGACCTACGACGGTGTGGGCGTTGTGCGGTGTGGTGGGTGATGGCACCGCCAACACCGAGGCGATGGCCGCCTGCGCCTCCCGACGTCGACGGTTCCAGGCGCCCCGGTCACCGTCGAAGTACCCCTGCCGGTAGCCGAACCGGTAACCGAGCCGGTAGCTGAGTTGGCCGTGCAGCCGCCCGACGGCGTAGCTGGACGACGCGAGCAGCAGTATGAGGAAAACCGCGAAGAAGGGACTCATCCGGTCACCCCACCCCGACCCCGATCGACCCGTCGACCGCCCCCGCTACTGACTCCTTCCCCCCGCGCTTCCACTCCGCTCCCGCTCACGGCCTCTCCTCGTGGTGTCCGGCGCCGTCGTGGACCATCCCGTCCGGTCGGCCGGTCCGCTCCCTCATGTCCCCTCCGCGTCGAAGGAGGTCGGGTCGGAGACGAGCAGCCGGTCGAGATCGTCGGTGCTCACCTCCTCGATCAACTCGACGCTGATCCGGCAGCCGTCGAGCACGACCTCGGCAACCGAGGCCCGGCGAATCTCACCCCCGGCGTCGTACACCCGCACACTCAGCTCCGGACAGCCGAGATGGGCCCGCCACGAGTTCCACTCCGCCCGGTCACCCACGTTCAGGGAGAGATAACGGCAGCCGCGAGCGAGGTAGAGCCGCCAGGGCGCGCTGAGACCGGCGGCGACGCCGTCGGCGATCAGACCGAATGCCTGGGCCCGGGTTGCTAGTTCGGTCACCGGACTCCTCCTGTCACGAGGGTGTGACCCTCGCGAACACAGAATGTCTCAAGCACGAGACACACCGTAAATCGTCCCATACGCGTGACAGTATCAGCTCTTCGTCTGATTACCCCCACACCTACGTACACCTATTGTGGCCACGTGATACCCCTCGACACAAGCCGTGCTAGGACACCACGGGAACGTGAACCTTTGTCACGCACGCAGTACACCTCGGCCCCTGACCCCCCGAAACAGGGCGGCTGGCCGTACCGTCAACGGGTGCCGGACCGCAGTCAAGGACGGAAGATTGCCTTCGCCGCCTTCGTACGCAAGGCACTCGACGACGCCCGCGCCACCCGCGCCTGGACCGGCACCGAGGTCTCCCGCCGCACCGGCGTGTCCCGCCAGACCATCAACCGCTGGGTACGCGGCGAGTGGGCCAGCGACCCCGAGGCGAAGCGGGTCGTCGCGTTCTGCGAAGGCCTCGGACTGGACCCGGGGGTGGCCTTCGGGGTGCTCGGCTGGGACCGCAACGCCCCGGCGCGCCCCACCCCGACCGCCCCGCCGATGGATCCCGACGTCGAGGCACTGCTCCGTCGCCTGGTCGATCCGAACGTCTCCGACACGGAGAAGTTCCACATCCGGGAGACCATCCGTTATCTGGCCTATCGTCCCGCTTTGCCGACGGACGTCCGAAAAGCGGGCAAACGAGCTGGGTAGTTAGTCAAATGGCGCAACTTCGCGCATGGCACTCATCCAACCACCTCCGGTAGTCAAACGCAGGCGCTAACGTCCCTCTTCGTACTGCTTGGGCTCGTCGTCGGCGGGGGGACGGGACAAGGCCGAACCCAGCCCTGCGGGACAGAAGGAGGGGTCTAGCCATGACCCTGAAATGGATGGCAGTTGTCGTCGCGTCGGTGTCCCTGACCCTGTGTGTGACCACGAACGTCGTGGTCGGCGCCGTCCGTGACAGCAGCACCGCACCGTTCCTGGTGAACGCCCTGGCCCTGACCGTCGCCGGGACCGCGACCGTCCTGGCCGTCGTCGCGGATCTCCACGAACGGCTCAACGCGCGGGTCACCGCGCTCACCGAGTTCCTCGTCGCCCGGCTCAACGAGCTGGACCGCAACGCGGGCGACCACAACACGGGATTTGTCGAGGGATACCTGCTGAGCCGGGCCCAGGACCCGGCGGTGGTACCGATCGGACCCCGGCTACGCGGACGCCGGGCGATGATCAGCGGCGACGACTGAGCCGGCGGACGAGCGGTCGCCGCTGGACGACCGGCCGTCGCCATGGCACGCGGTTGCCGCCGCAACGCCGGAGTGAGAGGTTTTCGTTTCGACGTCTGCGGCGGCAACCTGTCGAGGTACGCTGACGCCCGTGCGGCCGATCAACACGGGGGGGCAGTCCCCGACCGGTTCCCTGACTGCTGAGCAGGCATGGCGGGCCACTGCCGACCGGCTCGAGGGCTGCGTCCTCTTCTTCGACTTCGACGGCACCCTGGCGCCGGTACGGGACGACCCGACCGCGGTGGAGCCGGCGCCGAAGGCCCTGGCGGCGATCAACGCCCTCACCTCGGTGGTACGGCGGGTGGCGATCGTCTCGGCCCGGCCGGTGGAGTTCCTCCGGGACCGGCTCGCCAGCGTCGAGGGGGTGGACATCTACGGGCTCTACGGCCTGGAGCACATGCTCGCCTCCGGTGAGACGGTGACCGAGGAAGCCGCCCTGCCTTGGGTGCCGACCATGGCCGAACTCTCCGACCGGGCCCGCGCGGAACTGCCGGACGGCACGCTTGTGGAATACAAGCGACTCTCGGTCGCCCTGCACTGGCGGACCGCGCCGCACCTCGCCGACGTCGTCGAGCGGTGGGGCCGGGAGCAGGCCGAACAGCTGGGCCTGCGGCTGCAGGTCGGGCGGATGGTGCTGGAGCTCAAGCCCCCGGTCGACCGCGACAAGGGGATGGTGATCGGCGAGGCGGTCCGCTCCGCCAGCTGCGCGTGGTACTTCGGCGACGACGTCTCGGACATCAAGGCGTTCGCCGCGCTGCGCGCCCGCGAGGCCGCCGACCCGGACTTCTTCGGCGTCTGCGTCGCCGTCGCCAACCCGGAGACCGGCGACGAGGTCTCCACCGCCGCCGACCTGACCATCGAGTCGCCGGAGGCGCTCGGCGACTTCCTCACCGAGGCCCTGCACCGGCTCACCTGACCGGCGCCGGCCGGTCGCGCGCCGCCGGCGCCCTGCCGGGCCGGCAACTGGCAGGCGCCGCCGGTGCCCTGCCGGGCCGGGCGACTGTGACGCGCTCCCGCTGCCCTGCCGGGCCGGCAACTGGCAGGCGCCGCCGGCGCCCTGCCGGGCCGGGCGACTGTGACGCGCTCCCGCTGCCCTGCCCGGGCGACTGTCACGCGCCGTAGCGGCGCTGCCGGTTGGCGTACGAGCGCAGGGCCCGGAGGAAGTCGACGCGCCGGAAGTCCGGCCAGTTCAACTCGCAGAAGTAGAACTCGGAGTGCGCCGACTGCCAGAGCAGGAAGCCGGAGAGCCGCTGCTCGCCACTGGTCCGGATGACCAGGTCAGGGTCGGGCTGTCCCTTGGTGTAGAGGTGCTCCGCGATGTGCTCCACGTCGAGGACCTCGGCGAGTTCCTCGATGGTGCCGCCGGCCGCCGCGTGCTCCCAGAGCAGCGAGCGGACCGCGTCGGCGATCTCCCGCCGGCCGCCGTACCCCACGGCGGCGTTGACCTGGGCGCCACCCACCCGGTCCCGGGTCCGTTCCTCGGCCGACTTGAGCGCCGCCGCGGTCTGCGCCGGCAGCAGGTCGAGCGCGCCGACCATCCGCAGCCGCCAGGGGTTTCCCTCCTCGGCCAACTCGACGACCAGATCCTCGATGATCTGGACCAGCGGGTCCAGCTCGCTGGCCGGCCGACGCAGGTTGTCCGTGGCGAGCAGATACAACGTGACGTGCCCGATACCGGCCTGGTCACACCAGCCCAGCACTTCCTTGATCTTGGCTGCGCCGACCCGGTGCCCGTCGTTCGGGTCGACGAAGCCCATCTCACGGGCCCACCGCCGGTTGCCGTCACACATCACCCCGACGTGCCTCGGTACGGGCTTACCGGCGAGCTTCGCCGTCAGACGTCGCTCGTACACCGAGTAGATAAGGTCGCGCAGACTCATCCTCTGCAGCGTACCGATCAGAACCGCCGAGGGAAGTGCCGGTTGACCCCGGCTGGGACGGCGGCGACCATCCTGGTCAATGTCCGCAGGTCCAAGCGCCCGTCACCGAGGCCCAGTTCGACCAGCGACCGGAAGACCTCGGCGTCCCGGTCGGCGGCCCGGACCACGGTGTCCACCACCGGCCGGCGCCGGGCCAGCCAGGCCACCGCCGAACTGTGCCGCAGGTGCCGGCCCAGCCGTCGACGCAGCGCGGCGGCGTACCGGTCCGCCGCGACGTGTGGCGAACCCGCGGCGGCCGCCCCGGCCAGCGAACCGGAGAGAACCGCGTAGAAGATCCCCTCGCCGGTGAACGGGTTGATCAGGGACAGAGCGTCACCCGCCAGGACGATCCGGCCCCGTCCCGGCACCGGACGGCGGGTCGACAACGGCAGGTGGTGAGCCCGGATCCCGGTCGCCGCGCCGGTGTCGATCTCGGGCAGCAGGGCGGCCAGCCGGTCCAACAGCTGGTCCCGGCGCAGCGGACGACCGGCGAGCACCTCGCCGTACCCGATGTTGGCCCGGCCGTCCCCGATCGGGAACACCCAGGCGTAGCCCGGCCAGTGCCGGGCCGAGGTGACGATCCGCTGCTCGACCGGCCCGGCGGCGGCCGGCGCGTAGCCCCGGATGGCCAACGCCAGGTGCCCGGCCGGGTTGACGCCGTGCCCGAGCGCCCGGCGGACCACCGAACCGGCGCCGTCGGCGCCGACCACCGCCCGGGCGGCCACCAGCCCGTCGAGCACCACCCGCTCGTCCCGGACCTCCACCCGCCGCACCGGATGCCGGCGCAGCTCCGCGCCGGCGGCCAGCGCCGCCGCCACCAGCCGGGCGTCGAAGACCTGGCGGGGCACCGTGTACGCGGGTCGGGGCAGCGGGCGCGCCACCTGACCGCCACCCGGCGCGACCAGCCGCAGCGCCGGCACCGGCCGATAGCCGGCCACCGCGTCCGGCACACCCAGTTCCGCGAGTACGTCCAGCGCGTGCGCCGCGATGCCGTCCCCGCACGCCTTGTCCCGGGGAAAGTCCGCCCGGTCCAGCAGCAGCACGCTCGCCCCGAGCCGGCGGGCGGCCAGCGCGGCGCTCGCCCCGGCCGGACCGGCCCCGACCACCGCCACGTCGACCGTCTCCACGCCCACTCACCTCATCCGGGACGCACGGTCACCGGCGGACCGGCCGGGTCCCGGGCGGCCCGCCCCGGATCCGGCACCGGCCCGGACCGGCCCGGTTGCGCGGCGGCCCGGGCGGCCCGGCGCAGCCCGTACAGCGTCATGGCCGCAGCGACTACCAGTGGCGTACCGTCCCGGACCAGGCCGTCCACCCCGAGCAGCAGCCAGCACATCGGCAGGTTCACCCCGAGCACGAGTACGGTGACCAGCATCAGCAGCACGCCCGCCCACCGCTTGCCGCGGAGCAGGAAGAAGCTGCTGAACAGCACCGCGTAGCTGACCGCGACGCCCACGACGAACCACAGCACCACGGTAGGCGCGGCGAGCAGCCGCCCGTCGAGGATCGTGCCGATTGCCACCAGAGCGGGCACCAGCGTCAACGGGCTGTACGTGAACGCCGCGACCCGGGCGGTGAGCAGCCAGCCGGTCACCGGTGGCCGGCGCGGGACCGCCTCCTGCCAGGAGACGCCCCGCCGGTCGATGACCAGCCGGTGGGGATGCCGGACGAGGTGGTCACGTATCGAGGGCGAGCGGTAGAGCAGCCAGACGACGGCGACGCAGAGCGCGGCGAGGATCGCGAACCCGAGCAGCCCCGGCAGTGGTGGCACCCCGGCCCGGGGCACGACCAGCCGGCCCACCGCGAAGATCGTGGTCACCGCGAGAATCAGCCCGAACGGGCGGGCACCGGCCCGTCCCCGCCGCACGTGCCGGATCAGGATGAGGAAACCGAGCGTCCGCAGCAGCGCCCAGCCGCTGCGGACGGCGAGCCCGAAGCCGCGCTCCGGGGCGTACCACCAGTTGAGCACGTCGACCACGACGGTGGCCGCGGCGGTCGCCACGAGCAGCCAGGTCAGGGCCCGGACGGCGGCCGGCCTCCGGTCCGGTCTGCCACCGGCGGACGGCCGCCGGCGCGGTTCTCCGGCCGCCGTCGTCATGCCGTCGGTACAGCCGTCGTCATGCCGTCGATGATGCCCGGCCCGGTCCACCCGTACACCAGGTGGACCGGGCCGTCAGAAGGGCGCCCTGCCCCACCCCGCTACCGGGCGGTGCGGGCGGCCTCCTCGTCGAGGCGGGCCCGCAGCGCGTCCAGTTCGGCCCAGAGCACGCCCGGCAGCTTCTCGCCGAACTTGTCGAACCACTCGGTGATCCGGGGCAACTCCTGGCGCCACTCCTCGACGTCGACCCGGGTGGCGATCCGCAGGTCCTCCGGGCTCATGTCGAGACCGTCGACGTCGAGCGCGCCCGGGGCGGGTACGAACCCGATCGGCGTCTCCACCGCCTCGGCCCGCCCCTCCAGCCGTTCGACGATCCACTTGAGCACCCGGGAGTTCTCCCCGAAGCCGGGCCAGATGAAGTCGCCGTCGGCGTTCTTCCGGAACCAGTTGACGTAGTAGATCTTCGGCAGCTTGGCCTCGTCGCCGTCGGTGCCCTTGCCCATCTCGATCCAGTGCCGGAAGTAGTCACCGGCGTGGTAGCCGATGAACGGCAGCATCGCCATCGGGTCCCGGCGGACCACGCCGACCTCGCCGGAGGCCGCCGCGGTGGTCTCCGAGGAGAGCGTCGCTCCCATGTAGACACCGTGCACCCAGTCCCGGGACTCGGTGATCAGCGGGATGGTGTCCTTACGGCGCCCACCGAACAGGATCGCGTCGATCGGTACGCCGTTCGGGTCGTTGAACTCGTCGGCGACGATCGGACACTGTAGGAGCGGGGTGCAGAACCGGCTGTTGGCGTGCGAGGAGAGTTCGTCGCTGTCCGGCGTCCAGTCCCGACCTTTCCAGTCGATGAGGTGGGCCGGCGGGTCACCCATTCCCTCCCACCAGATGTCGCCGTCGTCGGTCAGTCCCACGTTGGTGAAGAGGGAGTTGCCCCGGTCGATGGTCCGCATCGCGTTCGCGTTGGTCTTCCAGCCGGTTCCCGGGGCGACACCGAAGAGGCCGTACTCGGGGTTGACCGCGTAGAGCCGGCCGTCGGAACCGAACCGCATCCAGGCGATGTCGTCACCGATCGTCTCGACCTTCCAGCCGGGCAGCGTCGGCTCCAGCATCGCCAGGTTGGTCTTGCCGCAGGCGGACGGGAAGGCGCCGGCGACATAGTGCACCCGGCCCTCGGGCGAGGTGAGCTTCATGATGAGCATGTGCTCGGCGAGCCAGCCCTCGTCCCGGCCCATCACGCTCGCGATCCGCAGCGAGTAGCACTTCTTGCCGAGCAGCGAGTTGCCGCCGTACCCGGAGCCGAACGACCAGATCTCCCGGGTCTCCGGGAAGTGCGAGATGTACTTGGTGTCGTTGCACGGCCAGGCCACGTCCTGCTGCCCCGGCTCCAGCGGGGCACCGACCGAGTGCAGGCAGGGGACGAAGTCGGCGTTCTTTCCCATTCCTTCCAGCACCTTGGCGCCCATCCGGGTCATGATGTGCATGGAGGCGACGACGTACGCGCTGTCGGTGATCTCCACCCCGAACATGGGCTGTTCCGCCTCCAGCGGGCCCATGCAGAACGGAATGACGTACATCGTGCGTCCGCGCATCGAACCCCGGTAGAGGTCGGTCATGATGCGCTTCATCTCGGCCGGGGCCATCCAGTTGTTGGTGGGGCCGGCGTCGGCTTCGTCGACGGAGCAGATGAACGTACGGTCCTCGGCGCGGGCCACATCGGAGGGATCGGTACGTCCCCAGAAGGAGTTGGGCTTACGGTCCGGGTTGAGTCGTACCAGGGTGCCTGCCTCGACCAGTTCGTCGGTGAGTCGACGCCATTCCGCCTCCGAGCCGTCGGCCCAGACGACCTGGTCCGGACTGGTCAGTTCGGCCACCTCTTTGACCCAGGCGAGTAGTTTGGAGTGGCTGGTCGGAGCTTGATCGAGTCCCCGGATGGTAGCCGGAGCGGCCATGGCATATCTCCTTTGGTCGACGCTGACCGTTTACAGAGCTTGCGGTGCCGAACAGACCGGCGACGGTGCCGCCGGTGAAAGCCTGGGATTTCCGTCAGCGTAAACCGAGCGGCCGTTCAGGGCAGCGAGACTGGTTGTGAAGAACTGCACAGGATCCGGCGCCCGTGCGATAAGGCGCCTCTTTCCCCGCCGCCGCGCGCAGTTTCACGCAAATCTTCCCGGCGATGACATCGCGTCACTGGCTCCTCACCCGTTGCCGGAGGGACACACCTCGACGCTCAGGTCACACGCACCCCGACCGTCCGGTCGCGACGGCGGCGCCCGCGAGTCGCCGCTTGCGGGACGTGGGCATCGTCGGGAACCGGTACGCTCGACCCGTGTCCCCGACCGCGACCGGCGAACCCCCGTCATCCCCGGGCACCCGTCGCGGCCTCCTCCAGCAGCTCTGGCATCGGTTCGGACACCTCGTCCACGAGTTGGGCAAGTTCGGCACGGTGGGCGCGATCGCCTTCGCGGTCGACTTCGCCCTGTTCAACTACGCCAAGGCGAGTCTCGACTGGGAGACCCTGACCGCGAAGACGTTCTCCACCGTCATCGCGGCGACCCTGGCGTTCGTCGGTAACAGGTTCTGGACCTGGCGACACCGGGAACGCTCGGGCATGGCCCGCGAGTACTCGCTCTACTTCTTCTTCAACGCGGTCGGTCTCGGCATCGGGCTGGTCTGCCTGGCGGTCAGCCACTACGGGCTGGGCAGCATCTGGCCGGGGGTCTTCAAGTCCCTGGTCGCCGACAACATCGCGGGCAACTTCGTCGGTGCCGCGTTGGGCACCTTCTTCCGGTTCTGGTCCTACCGGCGGTTCGTCTTCGTCGGTCCGGCGGCGTCCGACGCTCCCGAGGTGCTCAAGGGTCACCCGGGGCCGTGACCAGCAGCCCATCCGCGTACGGTCGGTGCGCCCGGCCCGTCCTACTGGCCTAAGGTGTGCGAATGCGTTTCGTCCGACTATTGCCTGAACGCTGGCAGAAATTCCTCCATGAGGCGCTGAAGTTCGGCGCCGTGGGAGGTGTGAACGCCGTCATCAACTACGCGGTGTTCAACGCGCTGGCGCTCACCGTGTTCGCCGATGGGCAATTGAAGGCGAACGTCGTGGCCACGATCGTCGCCACCTGCACGTCGTACCTGATGAACCGGCACTGGACCTACCGGGACCGGCCCAAGTCGGCGGTGCACCGGGAAACCGCGCTGTTCTTCCTGTTCAACGCGACCGGCCTGGCCATCGAACTGGGCGTGTTGGCGCTGGCCAAGTACGGCTTCGGCCTCAGCGGGCTGCTCGCCCTGAACATCGCGAAGACGGTCGGGGTGGGACTGGCCACCATCTTCCGGTTCTGGTCGTACCGCACCTTCGTGTTCCGGAAGCCGCCCAGCAGTCCGGACAAGGTCGACCGGACGGGGGCGAAGCCGACGTACGGTCCCGAAGGTGACGTCCTCGCCGAACTGGACCCCGTGGCCGAGCTTGCCGAGGCGACCGCCGAGTTCTCCGACGAGCGTCCGGCACGGCCCGACGGCGAACGTGCGGTGCAGCCCCACGGCGAACGTGCGGCACAGCCGGACGATGCGCGTGCGGCACGGCCGGACGGCGAGCGGCAGACCGGTCGCAGCGGCGTCGACGCTCGGCGGAGCGCCCCGCTCGAGGGTGCCGCCACCCCGTTGGACGGTGCCACGCCCCCGTTCGGCAACAACACGGTTCCGGCGCCGAACGGGGCGAAGCGGCCGGCCCAACGCCGGGTCCCACCGCTGCCGGCCGATCTCGCCGAGACCCTCGACGTGGAACTGGACAAACAACTCGTCGCGGAGTTGAAGGCCACAAGACTGGACACCGCGGCCCGTCGACGCCTCCGCTGAGACACCTGTGCCCCCTGGGGCACAGCACCTACGCGGAGAACACCACCGCGCCGGCCCGGGATCCGGACCGGCGCGGAACCGTTCGAGACCTACTTGGCCGGCTTGGCCTGCTCCTCGCGCAGCGGCTTGCCATCGGCCATGTCGGCGAGGATCTCCCGCATCTCGCCGTCGCCCAGTGAGTGCTTGTCGTGGTTCGCCTCGACCAGCTCGTACAGGGTGGTCTGGATCTTCTCCACACCGGGGATGTCCGCCAGGACGGACTGCCCACGCTCGCCGGCCGACTCGATGGTCAGCGTGCCGCAGCCGAGCATCCGCTCGAGGAACCGCTGGTTCATGGAGTGGTCGTTGATCCGGCTCAACGGGATGTCCCGCCGGTCACGGTTGAAAACGCCCTTCTGCAGCAGAACCCGCTCGTTGGTGAACAGGTAGTGCGTGGTCCGCCACACCAGGAACGGCCACAGGCTGAACAGAACCACCGCCACCAGCGCGGCGGCTGCGATCACCCAGCCGGCGATCGCGCCCGCCCCGCCCGACGGCAGGAGGACGAACCCGACCACGACCGCGGCAACGGCCAGGACCAGCACCAGGACCGGCCGGATCAACGCCTTCCAGTGTGGGTGCAGGTGCGCCACGACATGCTCGTCCGAAGTGAGCACGTCCTCAGGGAATGCCACCCCAACCTCCTCGTCCATACACGAATGTCCGCCGGTGACCGTAGCGGTTGTCCGCCACCGACACGCCATCCGGTACCGACTCTTTACCGCGCTGTCCCCCTGGCGACATCCGCCCGGCCCGGGGCGGGTCGGCGCACCGATCCCGGCGGCCCAGGGTGCGGGAGAGACGGGTTCAGCGGAGGTGCAGGACGTCGCCGGCGGCGACCCGCCGCTCGCCGCTCGCGGTGTCGAGGACCAGCTGACCGTCGGAGTCGATCGTCCTGGCCGTGCCGACCAGGTCGTCACCGTCCGGCAGCAGGACCCGTACCTCCCGGTCGAGAGTGGCACAGTGCCGCAGGTACGCCTCGCGTAGTCCGCACTCCTCCGCGTCACCGGCGGCGGCCCGCCAGCGGCCGTACCAGCGTTCGACGGCGCGCAGCAGGGCCCGCAGCAGCGGGTCCCGGTCGGTGGCGACGGCACCGGCCAGTTGCAGCGAGGTCGCCGGCAGGCCGGTGGTGACCGGCAGTTCGTCGGCCCGCAGGGTCACGTTCAGCCCGATGCCGAGCACGACCGCCGGCGGTTCCCCGGTCGTGGTCGCCACCCCCTCCACCAGGATCCCGGCGCACTTCGCCTCACCGCCCGCCGAAGCCGCAGTGCTGGCCTCGGCCGCACCGCCCGCCGAGGCCGTCCCGCCATCGCCCGACGCCCCGGTATCAGCCGCCGTCCCGCCATCACCCGACGCCCCGGTACCGGCCACCGCCCCGGTTCCGGGCCAGACGAGCAGGTCGTTGGGCCACTTCAGCGCGGAGTCCAGCTCGGCGAGCCGATCCACCGCCTCGACCAGCGCGACACCGGCCAGCAGCGGCAACCAGCCGTACCGGGCCGGCGGCACGACCGACCAGCCCCGGTCCGGCGCGGTCACGCCCGGCCGGAGCAGCACGCTCACCGCGATCCCGGCCCGGGCCGGCGACTCCCAGGAGCGTCCGCGCCGGCCACGGCCGGCGGTCTGCCGCTCGGCGACCACCACCAGCCCCTCCGGCTCGCCGGACCGGGCCGCCTCCGCCACGTCGGCGTTGGTCGAACCGGTCTCGGCCCGCAGCTCCAGGCGGCTCCAGAGGCCATCGGGGACGATCAGGGCCCGCTGCAGCCGTCGCGCGTCGAGCGGCGGACGGTCCAGGTCGGTGTACGGCGATCCCGGCATCAGGCCAGCGTACGGGGCGTCGTTACGATCGCGGACGTGACTGCGCAGCGGACCTCCACCGAACCCGACCTTCACAGCACCGCCGGACGGATCGCCGACCTGGACCGCCGGGTCGACGAGGCGGTGCACGCGGGATCGGCCCGAGCGGTGGAGAAGCAGCACGCCCGAGGCAAGAAAACCGCCCGGGAACGGATCGACATGCTGCTCGACGAGGGCTCCTTCGTCGAACTCGACGAACTGGCCCGGCATCGGTCGACCAACTTCGGGCTGGAAAAGACCCGCCCGTACGGCGACGGGGTGGTGACCGGATACGGCACGGTCGACGGGCGCAAGGTCTGTGTCTTCGCCCAGGACTTCACCGTCTTCGGCGGCTCCCTCGGCGAGGTCTTCGGCGAGAAGATCGTCAAGGTGATGGACCTGGCGATGAAGATCGGCTGCCCGGTGATCGGCATCAACGACTCCGGTGGTGCCCGGATCCAGGAGGGTGTGGTCAGCCTCGGCCTCTACGGCGAGATCTTCTTCCGTAACGTCCGCGCCTCCGGCGTCATCCCGCAGATCTCGCTGGTGATGGGCCCGTGCGCGGGTGGCGCGGTCTACTCCCCGGCGGTGACCGACTTCACCGTGATGGTCGACCAGACCTCGCACATGTTCATCACCGGCCCGGACGTGATCAAGACGGTGACCGGTGAGGACGTCGGGATGGAAGAGCTCGGCGGGGCGCGTACCCACAACACCCGCAGCGGCAACGCCCACTACCTCGCCGCCGACGAGGACGACGCGATCGAGTACGTCCGGGCGCTGCTGTCGTACCTGCCGTCGAACAACCTCGACGAGCCGGTCGTCGTCGACGACACCATCGCCGACCTCGACCTCACCGACGCCGACCGGGAACTGGACACCCTGATCCCCGACTCGGCGAACCAGCCGTACGACATCCACCAGGTGATCGAGCACGTCCTCGACGACGGCGAGTTCCTGGAGATCCAGCCGCTGTACGCGCAGAACATCGTGGTCGGCTTCGGCCGGGTCGAGGGCCGTCCGGTCGGGGTGGTGGCGAACCAGCCGATGCACTTCGCCGGCTGCCTGGACATCAACGCCTCGGAGAAGGCCGCCCGCTTCGTCCGCACCTGCGACGCGTTCAACATCCCGGTGTTGACCTTTGTGGACGTACCCGGGTTCCTGCCCGGCACCGGGCAGGAGTGGGAGGGGATCATCCGGCGCGGCGCGAAGCTCATCTACGCGTACGCCGAGGCGACCGTACCGAAGGTCACGGTGATCACCCGCAAGGCGTACGGCGGCGCGTACGACGTGATGGGCTCCAAGCACCTCGGCGCCGACCTCAACTTCGCCTGGCCGACCGCGCAGATCGCGGTGATGGGGGCGCAGGGCGCGGTGAACATCCTCTACCGGGGTGAACTCGCCGCCGCCGAGGACCCGGCCGCACTGCGGGCCGAGAAGATCACCGAGTACGAGGACACCCTCGCCAACCCGTACGTCGCCGCCGAGCGTGGCTACGTCGACGCGGTGATCCGCCCGGCGGAGACCCGGGGGCAGATCGTCCGGGCGCTGCGGATGCTGCGTACCAAGCGGGAGACGCTGCCGCCGAAGAAGCACGGCAACATCCCGCTCTGAGCAGTTTCCGGCGGCCGCGTGCCGGTCTCAGTCGAAGAGGTGCGCCTGCGGGAAGGTGCCGGCCGGGATCCGCTCCCGTACCGCCCGGCGCATCGCCCGCTGGATCGCCGCGTTCACCGGCGTCGGTACGCCGTACCGCCGGCCGAGCAGCACGATCTCGCCGTTGAGGTGGTCGGTCTCGACCGAGCCGGTCTGCCGGGCCAGGCTCTGCCAGGTGGAACTGCCCTGCCGGTCGGTCCCGCCGACCGGGACGGACCGGATCCGGTCACCGCGCTCGGCCGCCTCCTCGGCCACCGACGTGTAGCCGATGCCGGCCTTGTCCAGCACCGTCTCGCCCTCGGCCCGGACCGCCTCGTACAGCTCGTCGGTCGAGCCGGTACGGGAGTCCCGGCCGAACAGCGCCTCGACCGCGTTGCCGAGGTTGCGGAGCAGTTTGCCGTACTTCCAGCGCATCACGTCGTCCCGGACCGGGGCGAGAAAACCGCCGGCCGCCAGGTCGGCGGCGATCCTGCGGCTGGTCTCGTCCGAGCCGTCCGGGTACGCCCCGACGTGCAGCATCCCGGAGTACGGATGTCCACTCGCCACCACCCGCCCCGGCTCCAGGTACGTCGCCGGCAGCCAGACGCAGACCGGATGGACCCGGTCGAAGAGCCGGGCGGCGGCGGTCTCGTTCGCCACGCCGTTCTGGGCGGTGAGCAGCGGAAGCCGCTCGGACGCGGTGCCGCCGCCGACCACCGGCAGGTCCGCCCAGCCGCGCAGCGCGGTTTCGGTGTCCTGCGACTTCACCGTCAGGACCAGCACGGTGTCCGGGGTCAGCGTCGGCACCTCTCCGCCGGTGGTCGGGTCGGCGTAGCCGGGCAGCCGGGCGGTGTGCTCGCCGTCGGGGGTGACCAGGGTCAGGCCACGCTCCCGGATCGCCGTCAACTGGGCGCCCCGGGCGACCAGCGCCACGTCCAGGCCGGCCTGGCTGAGTCGTACCCCGATGGTGCCGCCGACCGCACCCGCCCCGATGATCACGTACCGCATCCGTCTCCCCCGTCTGCTGGAACGTCTTATCCCGCCGGTCAGCCCGGCAGGCTGACCCCGTCCAGGTGTGGCCCGGCGAGCAGGGCCGCCCCGGCCAGCAGCACGATCAGGTTGACCACGCCGAAGAACCCGACCCAGACCAGCCCGGGTACTCCGGTCAGCCAGGCGAGCTGGTCGGCATCCGACTGCGACAACTGTCCACGGCGGCGCTGCGTCTGCATCTCGCCCACCGGCCGTACGCCCCCGAGCAGCAGGAACCATACCCCGGTGTACGCGAACGCGGCCTGCACCTGCGGCGACGTCTTCCAGGAGACCCCGAGTACCACCGCCGTGGTGACCACGATCGAGATGATGCCGTAGACGTTGCGGATCATCACCAGCATGGCGAGCAGCAGCGCGACCGCCACCCAGAGCAGCAGGGTGATCCGGTTGCCGCCGAGCAGCCAGGCACCGCCCAGCCCGATCAACGACGGTGCGAGGTAGCCGGCGAGCAGGGTGAGCACCATGCCGGGTCCGGTCGGTTTACCGGACGAGACGGTCAGCCCGGAGGTGTCCGAGTGCAGCCGGATGCCCTGCAGTCGCCGGCCGGTGAGCAGCGCGAGCAGTGCGTGCCCGCCCTCGTGCGCGATCGTGATCGCGTTACGTCCGATCCGCCACGGCACCCGGGTCAGCACCACGGCGAGCGCCACCAGCCCGGTGACCAGCACCAGCATCGCCGGCGGGTCCGGTTGCGCACCGAACAACCTGTCCCACAGCTCCGACAGCCCGTCGCTCGACATCCGAGCGAGCCTACTGCATGTTGGAAAGGCCCTCGGTTAGCGCTTCTTACGGGCGACCGGCTCGGTGACCGGGCACGTCAGGTCCACGTCGGAGCCATCGGTCGCCTCGCGGACGACCTTGTTCGCGGACCGGTCAGATGGTCCGGCGCCCGGCTCGGACGTCGTCCAGCGACCATCGGCGCCGCGTCATTCCCGCCCTTCGGCGACAAACACCCCGAGGCCAGGATGTCCTTCGACCAAGCCCTTCGCCTTGAGCCAGTTGATCGCACCGCGTACGACCGTCACCGAGACGCCGTACTGCTCGCGCAACTCCGCCGTACTCGGCAGTTGGTCGCCCGGCGCCAGCTTCCCTGATTCGATCTGACCGGTGAGGTCGTTGATGATCTTTTGTGTCTTTGAGGTAGGCAAGAGGCACTCCCTGGTCCGCACCGACATTTGATCACGGCGAACCGAAGTGCCACAAGCATCAGGATGCACCAAGATGCACATGCTCTTGCCTTGCTCTACCTTATGCATTAGCTTGCTTAAAGCTGATTCCCCTGGTCCGCAACTGGTGGAGTCGGTTCCCTCGCGCGGCGGCTCGCCTCCCCCGGCAAGCGGCGGGCCGCCGCGCGTCCGCCTATCCACCGGAGGTCGTCCGTGGAACGCGATCAGGCCATGGCACTCGTCGAACGACACCGACCCGCACCGCTCTGGCGACTACTCGGACTGTGGCGATGTGCCGGCTGCCGGCGCCGCTGGCCCTGCCTCCGCTACCGGGACGCCCGCAGCGCCCTGCTCTGTCATGACCGGCACGACGTGGCGGCGGTGGCCCGACGGCTCAACACCCGTTGGCCGACGCCGTGACCGGGCTCCCTACCGCAAACGACGGCAGCGGGACCAGTTGTCACCGTACGGTCGACATCTGATCCCGCTGCCGCCCACGCCTGCTGTTCGAACGGCTCTGATCAGCGGAGTCGGCGGTGCATCGCACCGGTGCTCGACCGGCTCGACACCACACCCGTCGCCCGGGCGGGCACCAGGTTCCGACTCGGCCCACCGCGGCGCAGTACCAGCCATCCGCCCACGGCACCGGCGGCCACGCTCACCACACCCACGAGCGCGATCAGCGCGACCACGCCGACACTCGCCACCAGCAGCACCAGGTCACCGATCGCGACCAGCATCCAGAGCGCGATGCTCGGCTTGTTCGCACGACATCGGGAACGCATCAGCTGTACTCCTTCCGTCGAGATCACCACTACCCCGACGGAAGGAGGGTCATGCCTGTCTAGTCTGCCCGTACGGGCTTGAAGCCGTCCGCGATGATGTCGAAGTTCTTGAGGTTCTCGTCCCAGTCGTCGGCCGGGACGTCCCAGCGGATCGCATACCCCTTGTCCTTGGCCGTGACAAAACCCCGGTTGCGGACATGCAACCGGACCCCGTCGTCGTCGAACAGCCACTCCCAGTCGGCCGCCCGCAGCCAGTAGTCCACGCTCCTGATGGTCACCCGCTTGTAGTTGCGGTAGTTGCCCTTGCGGGCTTGCTCCTGGCGCCGCCAGTCCGCCTCCGCGTCCGCCAGCGGACTGTTGGTCTGGTCGATGAGCAGCATCCGCGCGCCCTTCGGATCATCGAAGTAGACCCGGACCTGGTCGGCCGCCCGCCCGTACTTCTCCCGCCGCATCGTCCAGCCCTCCGGCACGGGGACGGAGAAGCCGGTCGAATCCTTGTGCAGGCGCCAGCCGGCCGGCAGCTGCTGTCCGTTGCCGCCGGGCTGGTCGCTCGGGGTGGTGGACGGTTGGGCGGGAGGTCCGCTCGTCGGGGCCGGAGGCTGCGCCGCGCTACCCGTCGGAGCCGGCGGATTCGCCGCCTGGCTGGTGGGGTTCGTGACCGGGCCGGTTCCGTCGCCCTTCCCACCGCCGGAGCCGCCCCTGACCAGCGGCACGATCACCGCGATCGCCAGCAGCACCAGAACAACCAGGGCGCCGACCAGCCACACCTTCCGGTTTTCACCGCCAAGCGCGGCAAGCGGACCACGACCGGCAGGCTTCTCGTCGTACGCCACCGGAGCACCGGTCGGGATCGGCGCGCGACCGGACGACGGTGCGGGCGTGGTGACCAGCTCGGTCGGCGCCGGGTCGGCGGTCTTCCCGGTCACTCCCCCTGCGGGTACGACAACCGTCGGCTCCGCCGGCGGCCGGGTCTCCTCGGCGTCGGGCGTCGAATCGGCCGACGTCGGCTCCCCAGCGTTGCTGTCGTCCACCGAGAACTTGGCGGTCTCCGCATCCGCCGGAATGACCGGCACCGAGGGCGGCGACACGTCCGGCGGGGGCGTGGCAGCCGCAGCCGGCTCCTCCTCCGCCGGCCGGGGCGCCGGCACCACCGGCACGATCGGGGTACGCGGCACCCGCGGCTCCCGTGCGCCGTTCGGACCCGGCCGTCGTACACCATCAAGCAGTGACACTCCGGGACGACCACGCCGGGCCGCGCGACGCAGCAGCCGCTCAGCCGTGTCCGCGTCGATCCGCAACGCCGGGTCCTTCTGCAGCAGCCCCGCCAACACCGTCTTCAGCGACCCGGCCCGGCGGGACACCGGCGGTGGCTCGGTGGCCAGCGCGGCCAACGTCGCGATCGCGGACGGCCGGGCGAACGGCGACTGCCCCTCCAACGCCGCATAGAGCGTCGCGCCCAGCGACCACAGATCGGCCTCCGGCCCGAACGTGCCATCCTTCGCCCGCTCCGGAGCGATGTACGCCGGCGACCCCAGCACCAGACCGGTACGGGTCACGTTCGGGTCACCCGGCACGGTCGCCAGGCCGAAGTCGGTCAGCACCACCCGCCCGTCGTCACCGAGCAGCACGTTGCCCGGTTTCACGTCCCGGTGCATGACACCGGCCCGGTGCGCGGCCTTCAACGCACCCAGCACACCCAACCCGATGTCGGTGGCCCGGGCCGGCGAAACCGGTCCGTCGGAGGCGAGGACGTCCTGCAGCGAACGCGACGGGATGTACTCCATCACGATCCACGGATCACCATCGGTACGCAGCACGTCGAAAACGCGGACCACGTTCGCATGGTTGAGCCGGGCGATCGCCCGCGCCTCGCGCAGCGAACGCTCTCGCATCTCGCGGCGCTCGTCCTCGGTCAGACCGGGCGGCGGGACCAACTCCTTGATCGCGACGTCGCGATGCAGCACCTCGTCGCGCGCCTTCCAGACACGACCCATGCCGCCCTGGCCAAGCGGCTCGACAAGCCGGTAACGGTCAGCAATGAGTTGCGGGGGCGCACTGGACACCTATGGACGGTACCCAACGCCACATCCGGTCACACTCGCGGCACGCCTATCTGAGACGTCCGCCAACTCAGGCAACGTACCCTGAACCCCATGGCTGACGAGAAACCGCTGCTCCAGGTGGTTCGAGGCACCCCGACCGCCGAGGAACTGGCCGCCGTGGTCGGCGCTCTCCTGCTACATCCCCGAGCTGCCACACCGGTCAACTCCGCCGCCGTGTCAACCTGGGCCCGGCACGGCCGCCCCGGTACGGTGTCCCCGTCCGGCCTGCCGACCCGTACCGGCCGTGACGCGTGGCGGGTCTCCGGCCTCCCCCACTGACGGCACCGGGTCACCGCTCCCCATGCCGTTTTGGGGCTGCCAGGGCTGGCCCCCACCCACTAACCTGAACGTGGGGCAGTACGTAGCACCTGGGGAGAACACGTGATACCTGACGAAGACCGTGGCCCAGCCTGGCTGCGGGACTACGGCGGATCCATCGAAGCCGACATCCAGCGGATGGAACAGTTCGCCAAAGAGCTCATGGCCGAGGTGCAGAAGAACTACGTACCGCACATGGAGCAAGTCCACAGCGACATGAATCCCAACCTGCCGACCCCGATGGGCTTCGCCGAGCTGTACGAGTTCATGCAGGCCCACCGGATTGTCCAGCAGGACACCTCGGACCGGATCTGGGAAATCGGTGATGGCACGGGTCGCATGGCGACCGCCGCCGAGACGGTGAGCAAGAACTACGGCAACGCCGACGCGTTCTCGCACGCCCGGGTGACCGAGGTCGAACGGGCCCTAGACCAGAGCGGAGCGGGCGCGCCCCCGACGCCGGGCAGCGAGACCGTGCCGCAGGCATCGGGCAACACGTACAGCACGGGGGGTTGAGATGCTTGACGCGGGTGGCGGCGGCGGATACTCCGGCTCGACCAACTGGTACAACTACAACACCCCGAACATGTGGAGCACGTTGGCCAACCAGGACACCGAGCCGTACTGGGAACAGGTCAGCGCCTGGAAGAAAACTGCCGATCTCAGCCTGATGCATCTGTCACGCCTGAGGCAGTACCGCGATGGGCTGGCCGAAGCCTGGCCACCGGAGAAGAACGAGGCCGCCCGAGCGTACGTCGAACGCCTCGACTACCTCATCGACGTGGTGCAGGGCGTCTACGACACGTCAAGCAGTAACCACCAGACGCTGTCGAACATCACGCTGGCTATTGGCGAAGCCCGACGCAACCTCGAACCCATCGTCCGGGAATACGAGGAGAAGCAGCGGGCGAAGAAGGAGTACGAGGACACCAACCCGCTGCTCGCCATCTTCAAAGACGAGGTGAAGCAGTCGGACCTGGACGAGGTTGACGCCAAGGCCCGCAGCATCATGTATTCACTGAGCGGCGAACTCGCGGGCGCGCAGATGCGATTGCAGAAGCCGCCGGTTTACGAGAAAAAGACTAGGATCGATGAGTCTGGCGATCCTAGCAGCGGCGGAATGGGCACTTCAACCCCTCCCATCCTGCCACCGGTGGTACCTATGCCGACAGGCGGAGGCAACGCCGCCTACACCTCTTCACCGACACCTGCCATCCACACCGTTGTGCCGACGCAACCGCCACCGGGTGTCGGGCCGGTTCTCGGTAGTACGGGAACGCTGACACCACCAACCGTCTCACCGACGCCGTCGCCGATCATCACGCCTTCACCGACGCCTACTCCTGGGCCTGGCCTCCCCGGGCCGTTCCCGCCGCCCAGCACGGGATTGCCGCCGGGCCCCAAGCCACCGGGTCTACCGCCAACCGGTTATCCCAACTCGTCGAATCTGGGCCCCGGAACAGGCGGACCCAAGACCGGTCTCGGTACCAGTGGGGGGTTGACCCCACGCGCGATGCCGCCCGGCGGAATGATCGGCGGATCGCCGGGAGCAGGGCTGGGACAACCAGCTCCCGGCGCTAACGCTGCACGACGGATTAACCCGATCGGCGGTGTCATCGGTGGTGGAGGCGCTGGTGGAGGCGCTGGTGGCGGCGCGGGCACAACGCCACTCGGCGGGGCCGGTCAGCGGCCGGGCATGGGCGGTGGGATGCCAGCCGGCAGCACCGGTCGTCCGGGAGCTGGCGCAGGACGCACCCCGATGGGTTCCGGTCAGAACTTCGGAATGCAGCCAAGCAGTCGCACCGGCGTTCAGAAGCAGGATGAAGAAAACAGCCAGCACTGGGATCCCGACAACCCCTGGGAAACCGATGAAGGCGTCGCCCCGGTCATGATGCCCTCCAGGCAGAACAACCGGATCGATCCGGGCCCTGCGATCGGCTACAACCGGTGATCGTACGCACGACCCGCGCGGCCGTGGCGCTCCTCTGCGCCACGGCCGTCGCCGTCCTACCCGCCACCGCAGCTCAGGCCGATCAAATCCGCGACGATCAGTGGCATTTGCGCTACCTCAAAATCAGCGAAGCGCACAAGACAAGCCAAGGAAAAGGCGTCACCGTCGCCGTCATCGACAGCGGCGTCGACCCGCACCCCGATCTACGAAACAACCTTCTATCAGGCATAGACAGCTATCCGGGCGGCACAGGAAAAGGCCAAGCGGACCCTGACGGGCACGGAACTAGAATGGCCGGCCTGATCGCAGCGCACGGCCGCCCGGGAGGTAGGGGCGCTCTCGGAATTGCCCCTCAGGCTAACATCCTTCCCATACGCGATAGCCGATCCCCTAATGACCAGAGCTCAGACGGCATGGCCAGGGGCATTGACTGGGCCGTATCGCATGGCGCGAGAGTAATCAGCATATCCACCACTGCGGGCTCTACAACCGAACTGCGCGAATCAGTTGCAGCGGCAATCCAGGCTGACGTGGTAGTTGTGGCTGGGACGGGAAATCGCGGCATATTGGTTGGTTTCCCCGCCGCATATGAAGGTGTTGTAGCCGTTGCCGCAACAGATCGGAACGGAAACCACGCCGACTTCTCCGTTACCGGTTCCAAGGTTGTGATTGCCGCGCCCGGAGAGGACATCCTCAGTACGGTGCCTGGCGGCAGGTACCTGAGTCGATCTGGGACCTCGTCATCCACGGCCATTGTGGCGGGGGCGGCCGCTCTCATCCGGAGTAAGTATCCGGACCTGTCGGCGAAAGAAGTCGTACACCGGCTGACGGCGACCGCTGACGACAAGGGTGCGCCAGGACGCGACGAGGAGTACGGCTACGGCGTACTCGACATCGTGGCCGCGCTGACCGCGGACGTACCGCCGCTGGAGGGTGACGCGCAGCCGACCGGAGCCGCCACCCCGGAACCGACCCGGACCAGCGACGCCGCACCGGATGGCGGCAACGCGAGCAACGTTTTCACCACCGTCGCCCTGGTCGGATGCGCTGCCGTCGTCCTCTTCGCACTGCTGATCACGTTCCTGATCATCATGTTGGTACGTCGCAGGAAGCCGCCCGCCCCCAGAGCCCCCTACTGACGGTCGACAACGGGACGAGTCCCGCCCGCCCGGCCGAGGCGCGCCGAGCGGGCGGGTAGCGTAGGCCGCCGTGGGTACGACAATCCGGCCGCGCCTGGTGCTCGCCTCGGCGAGCCCGGCCCGACGTAAACTCCTGCAAGCCGCCGGCATCGAGCCGGAAGTCCTGGTCAGCGGGGTCGACGAATCACAGGTCGACCACTCGACCCCGGAGGCGCTGAGCCTCACCCTCGCCCGGCTGAAGGCACAGGCGGTCGCCGACCGGCTCGACCCGTCCATCGCCGGAGCAACAGCCGGCAGCAGCGGCAACAACACGGGAACCGGCGGCAACGGCATAGAAACCCGGCAACCGCGCACGCTGGTTCTCGGCTGCGACTCGGTGCTCGCCTTCGACGGGGAGATCCTGGGCAAGCCCGCCGACGCCGACGAGGCGATCCGCCGCTGGCGGAACATGCGCGGCCGCAGCGGCGTACTGCACACCGGGCACAGCCTGGTCGATCTGAACACCGGCCAGGAGGTCGGCCGGGTCGCCGGCACCGCCGTACACTTCGCCGCCGTCACCGACGACGAGATCGAGGCGTACGTGGCGACGGGCGAGCCACTGTACGTCGCCGGCGCCTTCACCCTCGACGGTCTGGGTGGCCCGTTCGTCGAGCGGATCGACGGGGATCCGGGGACCGTCATCGGGCTCTCGTTGCCGCTGCTGCGCGGCATGCTCGCCGAGTTCGGCGTACGGATCACCGACCTCTGGACCGCCGGGGGCGCCGGGCCGAACGGCTCGCGCTGAGACTGAAGACAGCGGAGCCCGCTCAGCGGGGCGCGATCCGCCGCAGGCAGGCCACGTGTCCCTGGATGTCGATGGTGACGACCTCCCAGCCCTGGCTCTCCAGCAGCTCCACCGCGGAGAGCAGTTCGTCGGCCGGGCCGTTGTTGCCGGTCCCGAACCGGTAGCCGGCGCTCCCCTTCCGCCATACGGAGGAGAACGACGGCGTCAGGTAGATGTACCGGAGCGGGTAGCCGTGCAACGACACTCTGCCGGTCAGGAGGTCGTTCGCGACGAAGATCCGGGGTGGGCGGGGCTGCATGGATCAAGGGTGCCAGTACCCCGCCACCACCCGTGCATGCCCCCGGCCACCCCGGACCGTCTGGATTCAACGGTCAGCGGACGCTGCGGGCGAACTCCCGGGCCGCCCAGGTCACCGCCAGTACGGTGATCACCGTCATGATGCCGAGCCCCTGCCAGACGGCGTCGTTGCCGAGGTCTCCGGCGAAGAGCGCCCGAGCCCCGTCGACCGCCCAGGAGAACGGGTTCCAGTCCGCGATGCCCTGCAGCCAGCCGGGTGCGCCGGCCAGCGGCAGCAGGATCCCGGAGAGCAGCAGCACCGGCTGGGCGATGGTGTTCATCAACGGTGCCAGGGCGTCCTCGCTCTTCACGACCAGGGCGATGCCGTACGACAGGGCGGACGTCATCAGCGCGATCAGGGCCAGCATCAGGTACGTCAGCAGCAGGTCCAGGATGAACACCGTCAGCCCGAAGCCCAGCGCCAGCAGGGTGATGATGATCGCCTGGGCGATCAGCGAGACCACGTCCCGCAGGGAACGGCCGAGCAGCAGGGCCAGCCGGCTGACCGGAGTGACCCGGGACCGTTCGATGACTCCGGCCCGTAGTTCGGCGATCAGGCCGAAGCCCTGGAAGAGGCCGCCGAAGATGGCGAGCAGCACCAGCAGCCCGGGCACGAAGATCCGGTACGCCTCGGCGTTGGTGGTCACCCCCAGGAAGCCGAGGGCCGGTTTGAGCAGCGGGGCGAAGAGCAGCAGGTACATCACCGGCTGGAAGATGCCGACAAATAGCCAGACCGGTTGGCGAACGAGCAGCAGGAACTGGCGTTGGAAGATCAGCCAGGTGTCACGGGCGAACTTCATCAGGGTCTCCTGGTAGCAGCGGCCGGGGCGGGACCGGCGGGAGGGTAGGGCGCCGGTCAGGACTCGCGCAGCGAACGCCCGGTCTTGGTGAGGAAGACGTCGTCGAGGCTGGGGCGGTGCAGCTCGATGGAGCTGAGCGTGACGCCGGCGGCGTCGAGGCAGCGCAGGATCTGCGGCATGTCCTGGGAGCCGTCGTTGACGTAGAGGCGTACGACACCCTCGTCGGTGGTTTCGAGTCGGCTGACGTACGGCTCGGTTTCCAGGGCCTTGGTGGCGGCGGACGCCGCGCCCTCGATGGCGACCAGCACCACGTCGCCGGAGATCTCCCGTTTCAGTTCTGCCGGTGTCCCCTCGGCGACGATCTCACCGTGGTCCATGATGGCGATCCGGTCGCAGAGCGCGTCCGCCTCGTCCAGGTAGTGCGTGGTGATGAAAACGGTCATCCCCTCGTCGCGTAGCCGGCGGATCTCGTCCCACATGTGGGCGCGGCTCTGCGGGTCGAGGCCGGTGGTCGGCTCGTCCAGGAAGACGATCTTCGGCTCGTGGATGATGCCGAGCGCGATGTCGACCCGGCGGCGCTGACCGCCGGAGTACGTCTTGCACTTGCGGTCCGCGTACTCGGTGAGTTGGAACGCCTCGAGGGCGCGGACCGCGCGCTGCTGCGCCTCGGCCTTGCCGATGCCGTACATCCGGGCCTGGAGGACAAGTTCCTCGCGGGCGGTGGACTCGTCCCAGGTGCTGCCGCCCTGGGCGACGTAGCCGATGCGGCGTCGCACCTCACCGGGCTCGGTGCGCAGGTTGGCGCCAGCGACGACCGCTTCGCCACCGTCCGGTTCGATGAGGGTGGCGAGCATCCGCAGCGTCGTGGTCTTGCCCGCGCCGTTCGGGCCGAGGAAGCCGAAGATCTCGCCTTCGGCGACCACGAGGTCGACACTACGGACCGCCTCGACCGTCTTCTGCGTTCTGCCCTGTCGGGACCGGAACGACTTCCGTAGCCCCTTCGTTTCGATCATGCCTGCTCCTGGTTGGCCGGGCCGGCGTCCCGCCGACCGTTCCCCCGGGGCCACGCCAGCCGGCGCCCACCCCACGCGTGAGGGCAGGCTAACGCGATATAACTTCGTTAGTCAACGTTGATTATTACTTGTTGGCCCGTCCGGCTCATCGCCACGCACGGAGGTCGACCGGGGCTGCCCGGTCGGCCAGGTGTTATCGGCGTCGAGCTCGTCGAACCGCTCCCAGCCCGGGAAGCTCTGGTACTCCTCCGGCAGGTAGGACACCCCGGCGTCGATCAGGTCGGCAATCCGCTCGCACCAGTCGATCTCGCCCCTCATCCGGGCGATCGCCAGCTGCCACATCCAGCTCACGTGGATCGGCTTCCCCTGCCGCATCCAGCCCGACTCCATCGCGGCCTCGAGGCTCTCCACCTCGGCCCGCAACAGTCGGGCCCGGTTCCGCAGCGCCGCCGACGCCTCGTCCCGGGGCAGCGCCGGCAGGAAGGAGAAGGCGACCGAGAACGGGTCGACCACCTGGGCGAGACCCCACCACTGGGCCCGCAGCAGCCCCTGGAACTCGTCCTCGCCCTTGGGGGTGACCTCGTACGTGACCCGGGTCGGCCGGGCCCCGACCTGCTCGGTCGCCACCTCCCGCAACAGCCCCTCCTCGGCCATCTTGCGCAGGGCGTGGTAGATCGAGCCGGGCTGGACGTTCGCCCACTTGTCCGCACCCCAGCTCAGCAGCTCGCGGCGGACGTCGTAGCCGTGCACCGGTTGCATCCACCGCACCAGGCCGAGAATCATCATTCGGGTACTTGACACATGGTGAAGCGTAATAACCAAACTTGACTAACGGCGGGCCAACACCCCGGCCGGCGGCCGGGAGACCTCGGCCACACCCGTCCGATGACGCCGTACCCCAGCCGGCGGCAACGCGTCCGGTCACCGACAATGTCCTGGCAAACCGCGCCGGACGCCCGGCGACCCCGGAAGCCGCCCCGCCACGGTGACTGTACCCAGCCACCATCGCACGGGTGGCCGTCCGCGACCCGCGCCCGGCGCGGCCCGCCGTCCCGGCGGCCCCGCCAGGAGCGGGCCGCAGCAGGAGCGGTTCGCGAGCCGAGCCGTCCGCAACAGGAGCGGTCCGCGAACAGGATCCGTGACAGGAGCGGTCCGCGACACAGGGATCCGCGACAGGAGCGGTCCGCCAGACGAGGAGGAGCAGCCGCGTGCGCAAGGTACTCATCGCCAACCGGGGCGAGATCGCGGTCCGGGTGGCCCGGGCCTGCCGGGACGCCGGTCTGGCCAGTGTCGCCGTCTACGCCGACTCCGACCGGGACGCACTGCACGTCGCCGTCGCCGACGAGGCGTACGCGCTGGGTGGCGAGACGGCGGCCGAGACGTACCTGCGGATCGACAAGCTCCTCGACGTGGCCGCCCGGGCCGGCGCGGACGCCGTACACCCCGGGTACGGCTTCCTCTCCGAGAACGCCGACTTCGCGGCGGCGGTGATCGACGCGGGCCTGACCTGGATCGGGCCGAGCCCGCAGGCGATCCGCGACCTCGGCGACAAGGTCACCGCCCGGCACATCGCGCACCGGGCCGGCGCACCGCTGGTCCCCGGCACCCCCGACCCGGTGAACGGACCGGACGAGGTGCTCGCCTTCGCGGTCGACCACGGGCTGCCGGTGGCGATCAAGGCCGCGTTCGGCGGCGGCGGTCGGGGCCTGAAGGTGGCCCGGACCATGGAGGAGATCCCCGCGCTGTTCGAGTCGGCGACCCGGGAGGCGGTCGCCGCGTTCGGGCGGGGCGAGTGTTTCGTCGAGCGGTACCTCGACCGGCCCCGGCACGTCGAGGCGCAGGTCCTCGCCGACCAGCACGGCAACGTGATCGTGGTAGGCACCCGGGACTGCTCGCTGCAGCGCCGGCACCAGAAGCTGGTCGAGGAGGCGCCGGCGCCGTTCCTCACCGACGAGCAGCGGGCCCGGATCCACGCCAGCGCCAAGGCGATCTGCCGGGAGGCCGGCTACCACGGCGCCGGCACCGTCGAATACCTGGTCGGGGTCGACGGCACCATCTCGTTCCTGGAGGTCAACACCCGGCTGCAGGTCGAACACCCGGTCACCGAGGAGACCGCCGGCATCGACCTGGTCCGGGAGCAGTTCCGGATCGCGGCCGGCGAGAAGCTCCGGTTCGACGCCGACCCCACGCCGCGCGGCCACTCGATCGAGTTCCGGATCAACGGCGAGGACCCGGGCCGCAACTTCCTGCCCGCCCCGGGCGCCATCACCGCGCTGCGGCTGCCCACCGGCCCCGGGGTACGGGTGGACACCGGCGTCACCGCCGGTGACGTGGTCGGCGGCAACTTCGACTCCCTGCTCGCCAAGGTGATCATCACGGGCGAGACCCGGACCGAGGCGCTGGAACGGGCCCGCCGGGCCCTGGACGAGATGGTGGTCGACGGCATGGCGACCGCGCTGCCGTTCCACCGGCTCGTCGTCCGGGACCCGGCCTTCACCGACGCGCCGTTCCGGGTGCACACCCGGTGGATCGAGACCGAGTTCGACAACACGGTGCCGGCCTTCACCGCGCCCGCCCCGGCCGCCGAGCCGGCCCCGGCCCGGGAGACCGTCGTGGTCGAGGTGGCCGGCAAGCGGCTGGAGGTGAGCCTGCCCGCCGGCTACGGCACGGGTACGGCGACCGGCGCCCCGGCCGGCGCTGGCGCTGCCCGACGGCCCGCCCGCCGAGCCGGCAGGTCCGGTACGACCGGCGGCACCGGTGCTGCCGGCGGTGACGCGCTGACCTCGCCGATGCAGGGCACCATCGTCAAGATCGCGGTAGCCGACGGTGACACCGTCGCCGAGGGTGACCTGGTCGTGGTGCTGGAGGCGATGAAGATGGAGCAGCCGCTGCACGCACACAAGGCGGGTACGGTCAGCGGGCTGACCGCCGAGGTCGGCGCGGTGCTCACCGCCGGCGCGACCATCTGTGTGATCAAGTGAACGGCTGCCGTACCCGGCCACCGGGTGGGTACGGCTCGGGCATGATTGCCGGGTGCGGTTTCTCAGCGGTACGACACCCGGCCAGGATCTGACCTACAACGACGTGTTCCTGGCGCCGGTCCGGTCGGCCGTGGAGTCCCGGCTCGACGTCGACCTCTCCACCGGCGACGGGACCGGAACCACGATCCCGATCGTGGTGGCGAACATGACGGCGGTGGCCGGCCGCCGGATGGCCGAGACGGTGGCCCGGCGCGGCGGCCTCACCGTGCTGCCGCAGGACATCCCGATCGACGTGGTGACCGAGGTGATCTCCTGGGTCAAGCGGCGGCACCTGGTGCACGACACACCGATCACCCTCGGCCCGACCGACACCGTCGGTGACGCCATCCACCTGCTGCCGAAGCGGTCGCACGGCGCGGTGGTCGTGGTCGACCCGGACGGCCGGCCGCTCGGGGTGGTGACCGAGGCGGACACTGTCGGAGTGGACCGGTTCGCCCAGCTCCGGCACGTGATGTCCACCGAGCTGCACACCGTACCGGCCGAGGCCGATCCCCGGGCCGGCTTCGACCTGCTCTCCCGGGGACGCCGCCGACTGGCGCCGGTGGTCGACGTCGAGGGCCGGCTGGTCGGGGTGCTGACCCGGCAGGGGGCACTGCGGGCCACCCTCTACCGCCCGGCGCTGGACAACAAGGGCCGACTGCGGATCGCCGCCGCGATCGGCATCAACGGTGACGTCGCCGGCCGGGCCGCCGCCCTCTTCGAGGCCGGGGTGGACACCCTGGTCGTGGACACCGCGCACGGCCACCAGGAGCGGATGCTCCGGGCGCTGCGGGCGGTCCGCGCCCTCGACCCGCCGGTGCCGGTCGCCGCCGGCAACGTGGTCACCGCCGACGGCGTACGGGATCTTGTCGAGGCCGGCGCGGACATCGTCAAGGTCGGTGTCGGGCCGGGTGCGATGTGCACCACCCGGATGATGACCGGGGTGGGCCGGCCGCAGTTCTCCGCCGTACTCGACTGTGCCGCGGCGGCCCGTCGACTCGGCCGGCACGTCTGGGCCGACGGCGGGGTACGGCACCCCCGGGACGTCGCCCTGGCCCTGGCCGCCGGGGCCGCGAACGTGATGATCGGCAGCTGGTTCGCCGGCACCTACGAGTCTCCCGGCGACCTCTACACGGACGCGGACGGCCGACGCTACAAGGAGAGCTTCGGCATGGCCTCGGCCCGGGCGGTCAGCGCCCGTACGGCCGAGGACAGCGCGTACGACCAGGCCCGCAAGGCGGTCTTCGAGGAGGGCATCTCCAGCGCCCGGATGTACCTGGACCCGTCCCGTCCCGGAGTCGAGGACCTGATCGACGAGATCGTGGCGGGGGTACGCAGCGCCTGCACGTACGCCGGCGCGGCGGACCTGGTGTCGTTCCACGCCAACGCGCTGGTCGGCGTGCAGAGCGCGGCGGGCTTCACCGAGGGCATGCCGATCCCGACAAGTTGGTGACGAGCGGGTCCTGACGGGCTGGTGGCGAGCTGATTCGGACGGCTGGTGAGTCGCAGCCGGCGGCTCAGGCCGGGTCCCGGGTGCGGTCCGACCCGCCGGGCGTGGGCTCGTCGCGCGTCGGACCGTCGAGTCTGAAGAGCATTCGGAGCACCTCCCGCGCCGCCGCCTCCGGGTCGGGCCCGACCTGGTCGGCGGGGAGCGCGCCGCCGAGCCACAGGGTGGCGAAGCCGTGCGCGATCGACCAGGCGGCCCGGCCGGCCTGGGCTGCGGCCGTGCCCTCGGGTGCCGTCGGCAGGGTGGTGACCCCGGCCTGGAGCGCCCGGCCCGCCCGCTGCTGCGCGGCGACGAGTTCCGGATCGTCGGGATGGAAGAGTTCCGGGCGGAACATCACCTCGAAGTGTGCGCGGTGGCCGACCGCGAAGCGGACGTAGCCGACACCGAGTTCGAGCAGGCTGTCGGTCTGTTCGCGAACCCGGTCCAGGGTCTGGGCGAGCAGTTCGAAGCCCTCGGTGGCGAACGCGGTGAGCAGGCCGGCCTTGTCCCCGAAGTGGTGGGCGGGCGCCGCGTGCGAGACGCCCGCGCGGCGGGCCAGGTCGCGCAGGCTGAGCGCGGACGGCCCCGACTCGTCGATAGCCTCGGCCGCCGCCGCCAGCAGGGTGCGTCGCAGGTCCCCGTGATGGTACGGCCGTCCGGCCGCCTTCGCCTCGGTCATCGCACCAGCATATCTTTCCATTGACAAGATAGCTCGGATGCCGGCAATCTTTACAACGGAAAGTTTCCTCCCCTCGAAGGGACACCCCGATGGCTCCACTGATCGGCCTGCTCGCCGGCTCACTCACCGCCCGGATCATCGGGCTGCTCGGCGTCACCGCCCTGGACGGCTGGCAGCCCGCCCTACGGATCGGGCTGGCCCTGATGTTCCTGCTCACCGGGTACGCCCACTTCGCCGCGTCACACCGCCGGGACCTGATCGCCATGGTGCCGCCCGCACTCCCCCGACCCGCGCTGCTGGTCACGGTGACCGGCGTACTCGAACTGGCCGGAGCGCTCGGCCTGCTGGTGCCGGCCACCGCCCGCTGGGCCGCCGCCGGGCTCGCCCTGCTGATGCTCGCGATGTTTCCGGCCAACGTCTCCGCCGCGCGGCGCGGCCTGACCCTGGCCGGTCGCCCGGTCACCCGGCTCGGCCCCCGGCTCGTCGAGCAGGGCATCTTCCTCGCCGCTGCCCTGCTGGTGGTCCTGCTGCCGGCATGAGCCGGGCAACAAGCTGCCGCGTACCCCTGGCGGGCTGGCGGCCCGAGATGCCGGCGCCCGGGGTCGCACGGTCGGTCGCCGAGCTCGCCAGGTACCGATGCCCCGGGGCGGCGGCCGACCGGGACCCCTAACCTCGATGGGGACCCCGACGACGGCCACAGCGACGACGGAGACGGAGGCCGGATGCTCATCGAGAACGTGGCTTTCCCCGGCGGCCGGCACTGCGAGACCACCACGCTTGGTGCCCTGCTGCGTCACGAGGGTGTCGACCTCTCCGAGCCGATGCTGTTCGGCCTCGGCGAGGGTCTGGGCTTCGTCTACTGGGATGCCCGGAACATGGCCTTCCCGTTCCTCGGCGGCCGTACCAGACCGGCCACGATCACCCGGACCGTCGCCGACCGGCTGGACCTGACGCTGCACGTCCAGGAGACCACCTCACCCGGCAGAGCCTGGCGGAACGTCACCGCCGCCCTCGCCGCCGGACGGCCGGTCGGCCTGCAGCTGGACTGCTACCACCTCGACTACTTCAGCACGAAGGTCCACTTCGGGGGCCACTTCGTCGCGATGTACGGCTACGACGACTCGCGGGCCCACCTGGTCGACACCGCCGAGCAGGGCGGGACGGTGACCACCACGCTGGCGAGCCTGGCCCGGGCCCGGGGTGAACGCGGACCGATGGCCGCCCGCAACCTCTCCTACACCGTCGCCCGCCCCACCGAGCTGCCCGAACTCGGCGACGCCGTCCGGGCGGCCATTCAGGGCAACGCGCACGCCTTCCTGAACCCGCCGATCGCCAACCTCGGCCACCGCGGCATCGCCAAGGCGGCCCGGCAGGTGACCCGCTGGCTCGACCGCTCGACCGACCCCGCCCGCGACCTTCCACTGGCGGCGGCGCTGATGGAACGCGGCGGGACCGGCGGCGCCCTGTTCCGGGCCATGTACCGCGACTTCCTCGCCGAGTGCGCCACGATCGTCGACGACGACGACATCCGTCTCGGTCACCGGCTGTACGCCGACATCGCCCCACTCTGGACCGAGGTCGCCCGACACATCACCGAAGCCGGGCAGACCGGCGACCCGGATCGGCTGATCCGGGCCTCGGCCCTCCTCGACGACCTCGCGGCCCGGGAACACCAGGCCATGCAGGTCCTGTCCGGCGTCCGCCCGCGCTGACCCGCCGGCGACCGCCACGGCCGGCGGCCGACCACGGTGACGCCGCCTACGACAGCTCCGCCGAGCGGTTCCGGACCACAGCGGAGACCAGGGACACCGCGGCGTCGATCGCCATCGGCGGCAGCTCCCGTCCGTCGCGCAGCCGCAACGCCAACTCCCCGACCGCCGCCTCCCGGGCCCCGAGCACCGCCGCGTATGGCACCCGGCGGGCGACCGCGGACCGGACCCGGGACCCGAGCGAGCCGTCCGACACCACCTCGGCCCGCAGCCCCGCCGCCAGGAACGCCCGACGGGCCGCCTCGGCCGCGTCGAACTGCCCGGAACCGACCGGGAGGATCTGCACCTGCACCGACGCGTACCAGGGCGGGAAAGCGCCGTCGTGCACCTCGATCAGGTACGCGACAAGTCGTTCCAGGCTGCCCACCAGACTCCGGTGCACCAGCACCGGTCGGGCCCGTCGACCGTGTCGGTCGGTGTAGGAGAGGTCGAACCGGACGGCTTTGTCGAAGTCGAGCTGGATGGTGGCGAGGGTCTGCTCCCGACCCACCCCGTCCCGGATCTGAATGTCGATCTTCGGCCCGTAGAACGCCGCCTCCCCGACCGCCTCGACGTACGGCACACCGGACAACGCGTCCCGGAGCAGGTTCTCGGCCCGCTGCCACATCACGTCGTCGCCGACGTACTTGTCGCCCGGGCCGCGCAGCGACAGCCGGAACCCGGCCGGCCGTACGCCGAGCGCCGCGTGGGCCACCCGGATCAGGTCGAGGATCTCGGCGACCTCGGCGCCGACCTGCTCCTCGGCACAGAAGACATGCGCGTCGTTGAGCGAGATCGCGCGTACCCGGCTCAGCCCGCCGAGCACCCCGGACCGCTCCGGCCGGTACATCCCGCCCAGCTCGCCGATCCGCAGCGGCAGCTCCCGGTAGGAGCGGCCCCGGGACCGGAAGACCAGGCAGTGGTGCGGGCAGAGTGCCGGCCGGAGCAGGAACTCGTCGTCGTCGCTGAGCCGCAGCGGTGGGAACATGTCGTCGGCGAAATAGCCGAGATGCCCGGAGAGGTGAAACAGCTCCCGTTTGCCCAACGGCGGGGAGTAGACGTGCTGGTAGCCGGCCTGGCGCTCCAGCTCGCGCAGGTACTCCTCGATGCTGTGCCGGACGGCGGCGCCGGCCGGCAGCCAGATCGGCAGGCCGGCGCCGGAGAGCGGATCGGCGTGGAACAGCTCAAGCTCGCGGCCGAGCTTGCGGTGGTCGACCATGACAGTCTCCTGGTTCGGGTACGGCCCGCGCCCCTCCCGTTGGCGGTGGGCGGTGGGCGGTGGGACGAGCCGACCCGGAACACGACGAGGCCCCGGAGCGGATCGCCCCGGGGCCTGTCGACGAAGTGGTGCGTCAGCGCGGCACGCCGGGGTGTCCCGGCGTCGTCGTCATCTGCCCGCTGCGCATGCCCGCCACGCTACGCCGCCCGCCACACCCACCGCAGCCGATTATCCGGGGCAGGCCGGCCGGGTGTCCTCCGTCGATGTCGGACCCCGACACCAGGATGACGTCCGCGCCCTGGCCGCACCCCGGGCTTGCGGGCCCGGTCGCCTCAGCGGAGGCGGGTGATGGTCACCTCGACGCCCTGGCCGGTGTTCGCCGGTCCGGCGTAGACACCCTTCAACGGCGGTACGTCGCCGTACTCCCGGCCCCGGCCGACCACCACGTGCCGTTCGCCGGCCGGTATCCCGTTGGTGGGGTCGAACGCGGTCCACCGCCCGACCCACCACTCCACCCAGGCGTGACTCTGCCCGACCACGCTGTCCCCGATCGCGGCGTCCGGGGCAGGGTGCAGGTAGCCGGAGACATACCTGGCGGGCACGCCGACGGCCCGCAACAGCCCGACCACCAGGTGGCTGATGTCCTGGCAGACGCCCTTGCGCTGCCGCCAGGCCTGTACCGCGTCAGTCTGCACCCCGGTCGCCCCGGAGGCGTACGTCACCTCGTCGCGGACCTGCTCGCAGAGGGTCATCGCCGCGGCGTGCGGGGTCGGCTGGGCGGCCCGGACGGACTCGGCCAGCCCGGTCAGCTCCTCGTCGAGGGCGGTACGTGGGGTGGGCAGCAGGAGTTCGTACCACTGGTCCAGGCTCTCCGGCTCACGCAGTTCGGCCCAGCTGATCCCACCGGAGGCGGTCAACTGGTCGTCCGGGCCCAGGGTCTCCACCGTCGAGGTGGCGGTGACCCGCAGCGTGTCGTGCGCGTCGTGCACGTCGAAGGCGGTGACGGTGGTGCCCCAGTAGTCCTCGTACCGGTAGGTCCGGGCCCCGGGCCACACCTCCACCCGCGCCTCCAGCACCGCCTGGCGGGCCTCGTTCCGGGGCGACATCCGCGCCTCGTTGTACGACGAGGCGACCGGGCCGGCGTAGGTGAACCCGGTCTGGTGCCGGATCCGCAACCGCCAACTGTCCACCGTCATCCGTTCCCTCCACACTCGCCGGTCGGTACACCGTCGCCGCAGCTCGTCACGACACCGTCTCCGGTACCCAGGCGACCGCCGAGGTCTGCCGGAAGTAACGCCGGGACACCGCGTCGTTCACCTGGGAGCAGGTGCGCTGCAGGTCGGCGAGGACGGCGGGCAGGTCGTCGATCAGCTCGTCGGCGGCCCGGAACTCCAGGCCGGTCCGGGTCCGGCCGATGATCCGTTGGGCGTCGGTGGCCACTCCGGTCCGGGCCGGCTGTCCCGGGCCGCCGGCCGGTTCCAGCTCGGTCAGGCACGCCTCGGCCCGGTGCAGCGCGGCGAAGACCGACCGGGGGAAGAGCCGGTCGAGCAGCAGGAACTCGGCGGCGTAGCGGTCGTCGAGCGAGCCCCGGTAGGTCCGCAGGAACGTCTCCCAGGCGCCGCACGAGCGCAGCAGGGTCAGCCAGGAGGGGATGCTGCCGCCGGCCCGGACGTGGGTGGAGAGCAGCCGGGCGGTCATGTCGACCCGTTCCACACTGCGGCCCAGCACCAGGAAGAGCCAGCCCTCGTCGCGGCTCATGGTGGCATCGGTCAGCCCGGCCATCACCGCGCAGCGTTCCCGGACCCAGCGGAAGAAGGCGTGCACCCCCTGCTGTTCGGCCCGTTGCCGGGCGGCGGGCAGTGCGTGCCAGGTCGAGTTGAGGCACTCCCACATGTCGGCGGAGATAGTCTCCCGGGCGCCGCGGGCGTTCTGACGGGCGGCAGCCAGCGCGCCGACGACGGAGCTGGGATTCTCCTCGTCGAGGCCGAGCGCCTCGACGACCCGGGCGGCGGTGATCGGCTGTTCCAGCGGTCCGACGCCCATCACGCCGAGCAGGGAGCGGCAGGCGACGGTCTCGTCGACCCAGGGGTCGGCGAGCATCCGGTGCAGGTGTACGTCGAGGATCCGGGCGCTGTCCTCGGCCCGTTCGACGTACCGGCCGATCCAGTAGAGCGACTCGGCGATCCGGCTCAGCACGGCGACCACCCCGGCACTCCCCGGTCGCGGGCGGACTGCTGCTGCTGTTGCTGCTGCTCGGCGACCGGGCCGGCGCCCGGACCCGGGTCGGGGCTGCGCGGCACCGGCACCAGCGGCGGCGGGCTCTGCTGATCGGTCGTGCCGCTGCCGGTCAGGTCGACCGGGCTGACCGCCGAGGGCGGCTCGGCGAGCACCCAGGTGTCCTTCGAGCCACCACCCTGGCTGGAGTTGACCACCAGCGCGCCCTCGGGCAGCGCCACCCGGGTCAGTCCGCCCGGCAGCACCGAGACCCGGGTGCCGTCGTTGACCGCGAACGGCCGCAGGTCGACGTGCCGGGCCCGGAGCCGGTTGCCGACCAGGGTCGGCACCATGGAGAGCGCCACCTCCCGCTGGGCGATCCAGCCGCGCGGGTCGCCCAGGATCCGGTGCCGCAGTTCGGCCAACTCCTCGTCGGTCGCCTGCGAGCCGATCACGATGCCGGCCCCGCCGGACCCGTCGGCCGGCTTCAGCACCAACTGGTCCAGCCGGCCCAGAACGTGGTCACGCACGTCCGGGTCCTCCAACCGGTACGTTTCCACGTTGGACAGGATTGGTTCCTCGCCCAGGTAGTAGCGGATCAGATCCGGGACGTACGAGTAGAGCAGCTTGTCGTCGGCGACGCCGTTGCCGACCGCGTTGGCGATGGTGACCCTGCCGGCCCGGGCGGCGTTCAGCAGTCCGGCGACGCCGAGCACCGAGTCGGCCCGGAAGTGCACCGGGTCGAGAAACTCGTCGTCGATCCGCCGGTAGATGACGTCGACCCGCTGTTCGCCTGCCGTGGTCCGCATGGCGACCTCGTTACCCACGCAGACGAGGTCCCGACCCTCGACCAGTTCGACGCCCATTTCGCGGGCCAGCAGGGCGTGCTCGAAGTACGCCGAGTTGTGCACGCCGGGGGTCAGCACCACCACCGTCGGGTCGGTGACCCCGACCGGTGCCGCCGACCGCAGAGCCCGCAGCAGCTGCCCCGGGTACGACTCCACCGGCTGGATCCGGGTCGCGGCGAAGACCTCGGGCAGGACGTGCGCCATCGCGCGACGGTTCTCCATCACGTAGCTGACCCCGGAGGGGACCCGGACGTTGTCCTCCAGCACCCGGAACTCACCCTGTTCGTCGCGGACCAGGTCGACGCCGGCGACGTGGATGCGTACCCCGTTGTGCGGGGTGATCCGGGCGGCCTCGCGGTGGAAGTGTGCGCTGGTCACCACGACCCGGCGGGGCACCACCCGGTCGGCCAGCACCTGGCCGGGTCCGTAGATGTCGGCGAGGAACGCCTCCAGGGCGCGTACCCGTTGGGCGACCCCGACCTCGACCACCCGCCACTGGTCGGCGGCGATGATCCGGGGCACGATGTCCAGCGGGAACGGCCGCTCGACGCCCTTGAGCGCGAAGGTGATGCCCTGGTCGAGGAAGGCCCGGGCGAGCACCTCGGCCCGGACCCGCAGTTCGGTGCTGGACAACGGTTGCAGTGTGGCGTGCAGCGCCTCGTACGTCTCCCGGGGCATGCCCGGCGCGCCGAACATCTCGTCCCATCCCGGGCCGAGGCGGTAGTCCTCGAACAAGTCCGCCATGGGCTGACGCTACGCCGATCTCGTTGCGCCCGCGTAACACAGACCGCGTGCTGACCGTGGATCAGTTGACGGTCAACCTGGCGTCGGAGCGGGACCGGCAGTACTGCACTCCGTCGAGTTTCCTGATCGGGTTGAATTCCACCGAGTACCCGTCAGCGCGTTCGTCGGCGAAGCCGAGGCCGTCGACGCCGTCCCGCCGTACGTAGCGGGCCACGCCGTCGTCGCCGGTCGTCGCCTCGCCGACCCGCAGACCGGTTGACTGCTCGCCCGGCCGGCCGACCGCGACAAAAAAGGCCAACTCGGCCCCGCGGACCGGCCTGCCGTCCGCGGTCATCGTCGCCGCCAGGGTCAACGAAACGAGCGGGTCGGTAACCACGACGTCCCGCACCTCGATCGTGGTCACGGTGCAGGAAGGCGATCCCGGCTCTATCCCGCAGCCGGGCAGCCCGGACAGCGCGACGACCACCACGGCCGCCAGCCGTCCCCGTCTCGACATGCCACTCAACATCCCCCACCCGACCAGTCGTACGACGCTCCGGCGGGCCAGCTGCCCTGGTGACAGAGGGGGCCGCCGGCGCGGGACCCGCCGGCGGCCCGGTGGCGAACCGCTTCGCCACCAGGAACGGGGGACCCGGGGGCCACGGTTCGCGCGCCGACCACGGTACGCCGAGCGCGACGGGGCCGCCGCCCCGGAAACATCTGTACCGGGATCTGAACCCGGCCGGGCTACTCCAGCCCGTGCAGCATCAGCTGGCGGGCCGCCTCGGTGATCGAGCCGGACAGCGAGGGATAGATGGTGAAGGTGAGCGCCAACTGGTCGACGGTGAGGTTGTTCTCCACCGCCATGGTGATCGGCAGGATCAGTTCGCTGGCGTGCGGCGACACCACCACCCCGCCGACGACCTGACCGCTGGCCGGCCGGCAGAACAGCTTCACGAAACCGTCCTGCAGGTCGGCCATCTTGGCCCGGGCGTTGCCAGCCAGCGGCAGCATCACCTGGCGGGCCGGGACCCGCCCGGAGTCGACCTCGTCCTGCGACACCCCGACGGTGGCCAACTGGGGATCGGTGAAGACGTTCGCGGCCACGGTACGCAGCCGCAGCGGCGAGACCGCCTCGCCGAGCGCGTGCCACATCGCGATCCGGCCCTGCATGGCGGCGACGCTGGCCAGCGGCAGCACTCCGGTGCAGTCGCCGGCGGCGTAGATGCCGGGGACGTTGGTCCGGGAGACCCGGTCGACGGTGACGTAACCGCCGGGGGCGACCGTCACGCCGTACTCGGGCAGGCCGAGGTCGGCGGTGTTCGGCACCGACCCGACCGCCATCAGCGCGTGCGAGCCGGAGACCACGCGCCCGTCGGCGAGTTCGACCTCCACCCCGTCGCCGACCCGGCGGACGGCGTTGGCCCGCGAGTTGTTCAGGATGTGCATGCCCCGGGTCCGGAACACCTGCTCGATCGCGGAGGCCGCGTCGGCGTCCTCGTGCGGCATCACCCGGTCGCGGCTGGAGACCAGGGTCACCTCGACCCCCATCGCCAGGTACGCGCTGGCGAACTCGGCCCCGGTGACGCCGGAGCCGACGACGATCAGCCGTTCCGGCAGCTCCGGCAGGTCGTACACCTGGCGCCAGTCGAGGATCCGCTCGCCGTCCGGTACGGCGGTCGGCAGCACCCGGGGGGTGGCCCCGGTCGCGATCAGGACCGTCGAGGCGTCCACCGCGTACGTCTCGGCACCGTCGGAGGGGGTGATCAGCACCCGGTGGGTGTGGCCGAGGGTGTCCTCGCCGAGCCGGGCCCGGCCGGAGACGTAATTCACACCAGCCTTGACCAGCTTGGCCTGGATGTCGGCCGACTGGGCGAGGGCGAGCCGCTTGACCCGGCCGTGCACCGTCGTCGCGTCGACCGTGATCGCCTCCAGGCCGTCGGAGTGGACCCCGAACTCCTCCGTGTCGCGGTAGCCGGTCACCACCTCGGAGCTGGCGATGAAGGTCTTGGAGGGGACACAGTCGTGCAGCACGCAGGCGCCCCCGGCCCCGTCCGCCTCGACCACCGTCACGTCGGCGTCGAGCTGCGCGGCGACCAGCGCCGCCTCGTAACCGGCCGGCCCCCCGCCGATGATCACGATCCGGCTCACCGCAGTCGCCCTCTCCCGATGCTCAGAGTGACAAAGTTGCCCACAACCCAACCGACACGCACGGTCGTATTCTCCCCCGCCCCTCCCAAAGGCTATCGTCATCGCCGTGCGTCATTACGCCGCGTACGGCTCGAACCTCGACCCGGCCCGGATGCGGGCCTACTGTCCGCACTCACCGATGGTGGGTACCGGCTGGCTCGAAGGCTGGCGCCTCACCTTCGCCGGTGAGGGCGTGCTCGGTTGGGAGGGCGCCGTCACCACCATCGTCGAGTCGCCCGGCGACCGGGTCTTCGTCGCGCTCTACGACGTGCACGCCTGGGATGCCGCCCAGCTCGACGAGGTCGAGGGGGTGGTCTCCGGCACCTACCGCAAGCTGCACGTCCGGGTGGTCACCCTGGACGGCGAGGTGACCGCCTGGGTGTACGTCTTCGCCGGTTACGAGGGCGGGCTGCCGACCGCCTGGTACCTGTCGGAGATCGCCAACGCGGCGGAGAAGGCCGGCGCCCCGGACGACTACGTCGCCGAACTGCGGTCCCGACCCACCGGCACCGCCTCCGCCTGACGCCTCGCCGCGCGGCGGTGGGGCCGGACAGCACCGACCGCAGCGGCGTCCGTCCGTACGGTCACGGCAACGGTGGCGGGCACGGGATCTCCAGCGTCAGCCGGGTCGGCCCGCCGGATGGGCTGTCCAGCGTCAGTACACCGTCGAAGGCGTTGAGTCGGCGACGTACGCCGGCCAGTCCGCTGCCCCGGGTCGGGTCGGCGCCGCCCTGACCGTCGTCGCTGACCACGGCCCGCAGTGCCGTACCGGTGTGCCCGATGGTGATCTCGATCTGGTCCGCCCCGCCGTGCCGGACCGCGTTGGCCAGCGCCTCCAGGATGCTGAAGTACGCCGCCGACTCCACCGGAGGTTCGAGCCGACCGGGCAGGTCGCCGGTGACCCGTACCGGGACCGGGCTGTCCAGCGCCACGGCGCGGACCGCGTCCGGCAGGCCACGTTCGGCCAGCACCGGCGGGTGGATGCCGCGTACCAGGTCACGCAGTTCGGTCAGGGCGGCGGCCGAGGCGTCCCGGGCCTGCGACACCAGCGCCCGGGCGGCGGCCGGGTCCTCCTCGATCAACTGTTCGACGTCGGCCAGGTTCAGCCCGACCGCGATCAGCCGGGCCTGGGCCCCGTCGTGCAGGTCCCGTTCGATCCGGCGCAGTTCGGCCGCCTGGGCGTCGACCGCGTCCGCCCGGGTCTCGGTCAGTTGCCGCACCCGCCCGGCCAGGACCGCCGCCCGGGTCGGGGTGAGCAGCAGGTGGTCGTAGCGCAGACGGAGCCGCAGCGCCGCCGGCCCGAGCAGCAGGCCGAGGCCGGCCATCGCGAAGCCGACGAGTGGGCTCGCCCAGCCGGGGATCACGGCCAGCCCGGGCACCAGGTAGGTGACGCCGTACCAGAGGTACCACGGGGTGACCCAGTAGCCGCTGGCCAACCCCAGCGGGACGGCCCACGGCGCCCAGGACAGCGGCTGCCAGGCCAGACCGTAGAAGCCGACCGCGAACAGGCCCGCCGGCAGCAGCCCGAACACCCCGGCGACCGGGTTGGTGGCCATCCACAGCTGGTCGCGCCAGGTGGCCGGGTCGGTGAAGAGCCACTCGTACTCCTGGGCCCGGACGGCCGCCACCCGGTTCGGGTGCAGGATCCGGCCGACCCGGTAGCGACCGTCCGGGTCGGGCCGGGGCGGCGCCGGGAACGGCCGGTACGGTTCGACGACCGGCACCCCCGTCCACGACCCGAGGTACCGGCGGTAGCGGCTGACCAGCGGTCGGGTCAGCGCCGACAGCTGCGGGGAGAGCGTGGTCCCGCTGACCAGCCCGGTCACCAGGTTGAGCAGGAAACCACCGAAGGCCGCGAAGCCGAGCCCGGCCAGCCCCGCGCCGTGCCAGACGGTGTTCTGCCACCGCCCGGTCCGGCGGGCCAGCCCGGACCGGTGCCACCACGACTCGTCGGCGGGCTGCAGCAGCACCCGACTCCACCGGCCGTGCAGGGTCAGCGCCGCCGGTCCGACCGCGAATCCGGCCGCGACCAGCGCCAGACCGGCCGCCAGGCCGACCACCGTCGGCGGTACGCCGACGACCGGGGCCGCCACACCGGTCAGCGCGAACCCGGCGAGCCCGGTCCCGGCGGCGACCAGCGCCGGCGGCACCAGCACCGCGAGCCCGCCGAAGACCGGGGTGAGCAACAGCCACAGCAGCTCGCGCAGCAGCGCCGGGTCCTCCGCCCGCCAGGTCAGTTCGAGGAAGTACGTCGGCCAGCGGGGTGACCGGTAGAGGCTGTTCTCGTACACGTACCAGCCGTCGGCCCGACGTTCCGGCTCCGGTGGGCCGGGACGGCGTGCCGGCTCGACCCGGATCCCGCCCCAGCGTCCGGCGAGCTGCCGGCCCAGGTCCGCCAACCGTCTGCTGGCCCGGGCCGCCGGCAGGTACGGCACGACCAGGGTCGCCGCCACGACCAGCAGCAGCCCCATCACCAGGCCGGCCAGTCCGAGCCCGAGCAGGGCGAGACTCCGGACGACCGCGAGTGCATGCCGGCGTTCCATGGGGACCAGTCTGGCGAGTCGGCGCCGCCCGGGGACTGCCGCTGGGCCCCTGACCGGGGTGCAGTTTCCCCCACCCCGACCGGGCGGCTGGACACATTACCGTCCACCGCCCCGCTCCCTAGCGTCGACGGCATGACAGTCATCGAAGTCAACAGCCTACGGAAGCGGTACGGCGGCCAGGTCGCCGTCCGCGACGTGTCGTTCAGCGTGGAGGCCGGGGAGATCTTCGGCATCGTCGGGCCGAACGGTTCCGGCAAGACCACAAGTGTGGAGTGTCTGACCGGGCTGCGTCGGCCGGACGGCGGAACGATCCGGGTGCTCGGCCTGGACCCGGGCCGGTCCGGCGCCGAGCTGCGTCGCCAGGTCGGCGTACAGCTGCAGGAGAGCCAGTTGCCCGACCGGCTGAAGGTGTGGGAGGCGCTCGACCTCTACAGCTCCTTCTACGCCGCGCCGGCCGACTGGCGGACGCTGCTGGACGAGATGGGCCTCGGCGAGAAGCGCAACACGGTGTTCGGCAGGCTCTCCGGCGGCCAGAAGCAGCGGCTCTCGATCGCGCTGGCGCTGGTCGGCAGTCCCCGGATCGCGGTCCTCGACGAGCTGACCACCGGCCTGGACCCGCAGGCCCGCCGGGACACCTGGCAGCTCATCCGGGACGTCCGGGACCGGGGGGTGACGGTGGTGCTGGTCACGCACTTCATGGACGAGGCCGAACGGCTCTGTGACCGGCTGGCGGTGGTCCGGGCCGGCGAGGTGGTGGCCATCGACACCCCGGCGAACCTGGTCGCCGGGGCCGAGGTGCCCGGAGTCGAACGGCCGACGTTGGAGGACGCGGTCCTCGCCCTGACCACCGGTCCGCGGTCCGGGGAAGGAGAATCCCGATGAGCCGTACCGGTACCCGGGTCACCACCCCCCGAGCCGGGGCGGCACCGCACCGGGTCGCGGTCCGCAGTACCCGGAAGCTGATCGTCACCGAGGCGAAGCTGTTCGTCCGGGAGCCGCTCGGCGCCTTCTTCGGCGTCGCCTTCCCCACCGTCCTGGTCCTGGTGCTCGGCTTCGCCATGCCGGGCTTCCGGGAGCCGAACGCCGACGTGGGCGGCCGGCTGCCGATCGAGGTCTACCTGCCGATCGTGCTGGCCCTGGCGATCGGCACGGTCGCTCTGGTCAACTTCCTCAACGCGCTCGCCGCCGACCAGGAGAAGGGGGTGCTCCGCCGGCTCTCCACCACGCCGGTCCCGCCGATCCGGCTGCTGGTGGCCCAGCTCGTGGTCAACATCGTCGCCCTGCTCGTCGGGTCCGTGGCGGCCCTGCTCGCGGCCCGGGTGCTGCTCGGGGTGACCGCCCGTCCACACCTCGCCGGGCTGCTGCTCGCCTTCCTCCTCGGCGCCGCCTCGATGGTGACGTTGGCGCTGCTCCTCGCCGCGTTCACGCCCACCAGCCGGGCGGCGGTCGGGATCGGCAGCCTGGTCTACTACCCGATGCTCTTCGCGGCGGGGGTCTGGACGCCGGGCCCGCTGATGCCGGAGGCGGTCCGCCGGGTCGCCGACTTCGTCCCGCTCGGTGCCGCCTCGCAGGCGCTGCAGGACGCCTGGGCCGGGGACTGGCCGCGGCCGTTGCACCTGGTAGTGCTCGTCGGCTGCACGGTCGGGTTCGGCGCCCTGGCCGCCCGGCTGTTCCGCTGGAGCTGACCGCGCCGGTACGGCGCCGCGCTCGGTCCGGCCTGGCCGGGGGCATCCGTACCGCGCTCAGTCCGGCCTGGACGGAGACATCCGTACCGCGCTCAGCGCCCCGCCGAGCAGGTTGACGAGTTCACCCCGTTCGGCGGGGTCGAGCAGGCCGAAGGCGGGCGAGACGATCCGGTCGGTCACCGACTCCACCCACAGTCGCCGTCGTACCAGCGGGCCCACCGGTGGGTACGGCGGCGACCAGCCGTACGCGACCGCGCCCGACTCGCCCTCCGGGCCGGCCAGGATGATCTCGACCGGGGTCATCCCGGCGGCCCGGACCGCCATCAGGGCCGCCCCGGAGTAGAACTCGTAGAGCAGGTGCAGCAGCACCGCCGCCCGGGCGGCCGGCGCGGCGTCGGCCGGCACCGGCAGACCCCGCCAGGCCGCGAAGAGCGGCATCCCGACCGCGTCCGCGGCCGCCACCACCGGGGTCAGGAGTTCGACCAACCGTCCCACCTGTGGCAGCCCGGCCAGGTAGTCGATTCCCCAGCGGCAGCACTCGGCCCGGCTGACCTCTGCCACCTCGCTCGGCTTCGCCACCTCGGCGGTGCTGTCCCAGCCGTCGGCGACGGCGTCCGGCGCGACGATCCCGATGGCGGCGGCGACCGTCTCGGCCCGTACGTCGCCGAGCACCGCACCCCGCCCGGTCACGAAGAACGCCCAGCCGGAGATGCCGAGCCGGCGTGCCTGGCGCAGCGTGCGTGGGCATTCGATGAACGCACCGCCCAACCTCAGCACGCTCGGCCTGGCCGCCGTGGCGGCCTGCTCGGGGGTCAACGACACCGCCTTCCGGTCCGGGGGGCGCGGACGTACCGCCCGCGTCAACCGCTTGAGTGTGCCTCGCGTACCGACTTTCCGGGAGTCCTGCCCGATTTTCCGGAAGGCGTGTCTTCGGCGGCCAGCGCCTCGACGGCGGCCTGTACCTCGCCGACCTGCCGCCGGGCGGCGATCGCGCCCCGTTCGGCGGCCTTCCGGGCCGCTCTGGCCTCGCCCAGCGCCCGCTCGGCGGCGACCCGCCGCTTCTGCAGCTCGGCCAGCGCGGTTTCCAGTTCGGTCAGGGCCGCGGCGCCGGCCCGCTCGGCCTCGACCGTCCGGGCCAGCTCCGCCTCGGCCCGCTCCTGCCGGGTACGCGCCTGCGTCAACGCCCGGTCGAGGGCCCCACGTCGGCGGCTGCGGGCGGCCTCGGCCCGGGCAGCCGCCGCCTCCACCCGGGCCGCGTCGGCCTGCTCCGCTGCCCGGGCCGCCTCCGCGCCGGCTGCCGCCGCCTCGGCGTCGGCGTGCCCGGTCGCTGCCCGGGCCGCCTGCGCCGCTGCTCGGGACGGCTGCGCCGCTGCTCGGGCCGCGCCGGTGTCGTCGGCCGGCGGCCCGGCCTTCTCGGTCCCCGCCCCGGGCTCCTCCGGCCTCGCGCCGGCCGGCTCGACCTCATCCGGCCCTCCGACGATCAGCCGCAGCTGCGGGCGGGGCACCTCACCGAAGCCCGCATAGCTGGCCGCCCGGACCAGCCGACCGGACCTGACCTGCTCGGCGACCTCCGGATCGGCGAGTGCGGCGTTGAGCGTCGTCTCCACCTCGGCCAGCGGCAGTTTGCCGGCGGCCAGCCGGGAATCCGCCACCACAGCCAGGGCCCGCGCCTGCCCGACGAGCGTGGAGACGATCCGGCGCCGCTGCGCGGAGAGTTCCCGCAGCCGTGGCCCGCGCAGCTCCCGTTGGGCGGCACGCAGCCCGGCCGACAGTTCGACCAGTTCGGCCATCAACTCGGGACGACGCGCCGCGAGCAGGTTGACCAGCCAGGCGGCGACGGTCGGCTTACGGAGTCTGCCGATCTCCCGGGCGGCGGCGACGTCCCCGGCGGCCCGGGCGGCGGCGACCGCCTCGGCCCGGGCGGCGACAAAACCGTCCGGCGGCGCCGTGTAGAGCCGGTCGACGAGTTCCCGGGACACTCCGGCCATCGTGTCGACGCGCTCAGTGGACGCTGGTCCCGGGCTCCAGGCGGGCGTACTCGCAGTTCGCCAGCCGGCTCAGGTTGGTGTCGTAGACGTTCAGCCCGGCGGGGCCGAGCAGCCCGTCGTGCAGGGCGTACGCCCGGCGCGGGCCGACCGCCCGGACGAAGTCCACCGACTCGGAGAGCTTCAGCCAGGGGCCGGAGATCGGTACGAACAGCGTCTCCACCTGCGCCCCCTCCGGTACGTCGAACGAGTCGCCCGGGTGGTACACCGAGTCGTTGACCAGGAATCCGAGGTTCACCACCCGGGGAATGTCCGGATGGATCTCCGCGTGCCAACCGCCGTACGCCCGGATCCTGAACCCGGCGGCCTCGAAGGTGTCCCCGGACCGGACGGTGTGCACCACCCCGTCCAGGGCGTCCAGCCTGATCGCCACCTCGGGGTGGGTGTGGACGGTCACCGACGGACGTCTGCCGAGCGTCTCGGCGAGCGCGTCGACGTCGAGGTGGTCGGCGTGCTCGTGGGTGATCAGCACGGCGTCCACGCCGTCCAGGGCGGCCCGGTCGGTCAGGGTGCCCGGATCGATGACCAGGACCGCGCCGTCCTCCTCCATCCGGACGCAGGAGTGGCCGTACTTGGTCAGTCGCATCGAGACTCCTCGGTCGCCGAATCGTGATGTCCCTTGGGCAGTCTGCCGGAACCGACACCACTTCGCCGCACGTCTGACGGATCACTTCGAGGTGGGACCAGAGGGACGGAGCGGGGAGATGAGCGGACGACGGAGTGGGCGGGGCCGACGGCTGGCCGTACTGGTGGGTGCGGTGACGGTCACCGCCACCCTCGCGCTGGCCGGGTGCGGCGCGGACGGTGGCGACCACGCCAGCGGCACGGCCGCCGACTCGGCCGGCAGGGAGAACCTGGCGGGCCAGCCCGGTGCGGCGGAACCGGCGGAGGGCGGTGCCGGGCCGGCGCAGGCCGAACCCGGACAGCCGGCCCGGGACCCGGCTGACCCGGCCGCCCCGGAGCTGGCGGTCAACCAGCGGGCCATCGTCTACACCGGGTCGATCACGGTACGGGTGGACGACGTCGACGCGGCGGCGGCCGAGGCGGTCGGCATCGCGGCCGGTGCCGGCGGGTTCCTCGGTGGCGACACCCGCAGCAGTGACCGGTCCGGTGCCGAGGCGACGCTGAAGCTGCGGGTGCCGGCCGACCGGTTCGCCTCCGTGGTCGACGCGCTCGCCGGGCTCGGTGAGCCGCTACGCCGGGACGTCAAGACGGACGACGTCACCGAGGAGACGCTGGACCTGGACGCCCGGATCGCCACCCAGCAGGCCCGGGTGGAGAGCGGCCGACGGCTGTTGGCGCAGGCAAAGTCCCTCTCCGACCTGGTGATGCTGGAGAGTGAGCTGGCCCGGCGGGAGGCGGACCTCGCCTCGCTGGAGGCGAAGAAGCGGCGACTGGCCGACCTGACCGCGCTCTCCACGATCACCGCCGTCCTGCTCGGACCGGACACCCGGGACGACCACGACGAGGAACCGGCGACCGGTTTCCTGGCCGGGCTGAAGGGCGGCTGGCAGGCGTTTGTCGTCTCGCTACAGGTCCTGCTGACCGTGCTCGGCGCGCTGCTGCCCTGGCTCGTCGCGCTCGGCCTGCCGGTGGTCGGCGTGGTGTGGCTGGTCCGGCGGCTGCGTCGCCGGCGGGCCCGGCCGGTCGCCCCCGCCGGGCCGGTGGAGCAGCCGTCGGCCTCCGTACCGGCGGCTCGTAACCCGGCTGTCTGAGCGGACGTCCGGGCGCCGGACGCCGGACGCCGGACGCCGGGCGCCGGACGCCGGGCGCCGGGCGCTCGGCGGACGACCCCGGGGGCGCCGACCCGCCGCCGGACGGTCAGCTCCGGTTACCGTCCGGCGCGCGGCGGGCCCGGACCCGCTCCCGGCTGAGCCGGTCGAGCAACCGCTCGAACTCGGCCAGCCGGGCGCGGCAGTCGGCCACCGAGCCGCCGAGCACGGTCGCCCCGACCTTGCCGAACCGGGTCAGGGTCGTCCACAGGTGCGGTACGACGCCGTGTCCGCTCTCCGGGTCGAACCGCAGCCGTGGGTCGGCCCGCAGTGCCGCGACGAGTCGGGCCGGGGTGATCTGCTGGTACGCCTTCCGGATCAGTCCGTCGGTGGTGGCGTAGCAGAGGTCGTCGCCGGCGGGGGTGACCAGTCGCCCCGCCCGGCACCGTGCCCCGGTGAGCAGCAGAGCGGTCCGGTTCGCGGCGGTCGTACCCGTCTGCCGGAGGTTGATCTCCAACGCGTACAGCTGCCAGTCGGCGGGATCCGGACCGGCCCCGATCGCGAGGAAGTCGATCCCGACGTGTCCGCGTACGCCGTGGCGGGCGAGTTCCCGGCCGATCGTGTCCGCGTACCGGACCAGTGCCTCCCGGTAGGCCCCGGCGGCGGGTTGGGTCGCCCCGACGAACGAGTGGTCGGCGTCGATCACCTGGTCGTGGGTGCCGATGATCCGCGCGACCACCGGCTGGTCGTCCCCGGTGGTCATCTCCAGCGAAGCGCTCGGGAAGCGCAGCGTCGCCCCGGCGGGGGCGACGGCGAGCCGTTCGACCACGGCACCGACAACCTCGACGTGCCGGCGGAACTCCTCGGCGGAGACGGCAGCGCTGGCCGGCCGCAGCCCGTCGGACAGGGCCGCCCGCAGCCGCGCCGGGTCGGGCCGCCCGACGGTCAGCATCGCGTTGCCGTGTCCGGAACCGAAGCCCGCGTCGACCTTGAGCAGCCAGGGCCCCGGCCCGTGCCGGGCGGTCAACCGGCGCAGTTCCTCGACGAGTCCGTCAACCCGACGCACCGGCCGGTAGCCGCCGGGCAGGTGCGGCACGCCGACGTCCCGGAAGAGCCGACGGCCCGCCGCCTTGCCACCCCAGCGCAGCGTCTCCGGCGGCGTCTCCAGTAGCGGGACGCCGAGCGTGTCGGCGAGCCGGGCCATCCTCCGGCTGGAGGCGAACCCGGCCAGCCCCTCGACCCGGTGCCCATGCTCCCGGGCCCGCCGCACGGTCTGCCGGAGCCGGGCCAGCACGGCCGGCCGGGCCAGGAACTTCTCGCTGAGATGTCGGGCGGACTCGTCGTCCAGCTCGACCATCGCCAGCCGGCGGCGGGCGTCGCCCGGCTCGACCATCGCCAGCCGGCTGGCCGCATCGTCCGGCGTGGCCGGAGCCGGCAGGCGGCGGGCGTCGTCCGGCGTGGCCGGAGCGGGCCGGGGCAGGCCGAGCAGGTGGTCGAGCACCTCCGGCGGTAGTGCCGGCGCCTGCAGCATCACCACCACCAGATCTGGTTGCGCCACCAGCCCGTAGATCTCCCACAGGCCGCGTACCCCGGAGTACCAGCGGCCGACGCCGTGCGCCATCTCGGCCGGGCTGAACTCCTGGGACGGGCAGACCAACCGAAGCCGGAGCGACGTACGGCCGGCCAGTGTCTCGTCGAGGCGGTCCAGGGTCGGGAACATGGTTCACCTTTCCGTGCCGCGTACCGCCTACTACCGGAGGGCCTCGGACAGGCGGTCGAGGATCCGCACCAGCCGGTCCCGGTCGGTGCCGAAGTTGAGCCGGGCGTACCCGGTGAAGGCGGCACCGAAGGCCGCCCCGGCCTGCAGCAGGATCCCGGCCCGCCGGCGCAGGATGGCGCGCGGGTCGGCGGCGACCGACGAGGTCGTCAGGTCCAGCCAGCCGAGGTAACCCGCCGACGGTGGCGTCCAGGCCACTCCGGGCAGCCGGGCCAGCCGCTCGACCAGCAGGGCCTGGTTGTCCCGCAGGGTACGTCGCAGGTCCTCCAGCCACGCGTCGCCGTACCGCCAGGCCGCGAGGGTGGCGGCGACCCCGAGGATGCCGGCCCCGTCCCGCAGGTGCCAGGGCAGCGCCGTGTACCGCCGGTGGATGCCGGAACCGCCGAAGTAGCCGACCGCGCAGCGTAGCCCGGGCACGTTGAAGCTCTTCGCGGCCGACGTGAAGGTGACGGTCCGGTCCGCCAGCCCGGGTACCGTCGCAACAGGCTGGTACGTCGCCGGGTCGTCGACAAGATCCTGGTAGATCTCGTCGCTGAACACCACCGCGTCCCGGGCCACCGTGAACTCGGCCAACGCGGCGAGCGTCGTCCGGCTGAAGACGTGCCCGGTCGGGTTGTGCGGATGACAGAGCACGATCAGCCGGATCGGCCCGACCGACGGCGGCAGCAGTTCGGTGAGCTGCTCCGCGTCCTCGACGTCCCGCACCGGTACGGTGACCGGACGCCGCCCGAGCTGGCTGATCGCCGCCAGGAACGGCGGGTACGTCGGGGTGTGCACGAGTACCCCGTCACCGGGCCGGGTGAGGGTCAGGACGACGGCGCAGAGCGCCTGGGTGATCTGCGCGGAGAGTTCGACCCGTTCCGGCGCCACCGTCGCGCCGTACCGGTCGTGCATCCGGGTGGCGAAGAGTTCCCGGAGCGCCACCGGGGTGCCCTGGTCGAAGTCGGGGTAGCCGTAGTCGTGGAGTTCGACGGCCCGGCGTAGTGCCGTTCGGACCGGCTCGGCGACCTCGAAGTCGAGTTCGGCGATGTCGGCGGGCAACTCGCCGGGTGACACCCTCGACCACTTAATCCCGGTCCGCTGCCGCAGTACGTCGTCCGGGGCGGTACGGAGCGCTCGGCTCGGACCCGGCGGACGGGACGTCCCGGCGGTCACAGGTCGCGCAGCGCGCTGGCGCCGCCGATGCAGAGGGCCAGGGTCGCCTCCTCGAAAAACCCGAGCAACCGGGCCCGGGCCGCCCGGACCGTGGGTACCCCGCACCGGATGGACTGCTCGTCCGCGTGCAGCACCGGCAGGTAGGACGCGACGGTGCGGTCATCGTTGAGCAGCGCCGGGGTCAGGTTCCGCAGTCCCGCGCCGGTGACCAGCAGGCCGTCCGGGACGGGCGACACCGAGTGGACCTCGACCCGCCGCGCCGGGGCCAGCGAGACCTGACTCACCGAGACGAGCCGGACCCGCGCTCCGGCCGGCACGTCGAAGGTGACCCGTACCCCGGCCTCCAGCCGGCAGTCGTCTCCGATGGTGACCGGCCCGAACACCGACACGCCGCCGCCGATCTCGACCCGGTCCCCGATCCACGGGTGTCGACGGGACTGCCCGTACGCGCTGGAGTGTCCGATCGAGGTGCCGCCGAGCGTCACCCCCTGCAGCAGGTAACAGTCGTCGCCGAGCCGGGTCTGCTCGCCGATCACGGTTCCGTACCCGTGGTCGATCACAAACCGCCGGCCGATCTCCGCCGCCGGGTGGATCTCCACGCCGGTCCGTACCTTCGCCTCCTCGGAGAGTCGCCGGGCGGCGGTCCGCAGTGCGTCGTCGGGGTCCGGCAGGTCCAGCAGCCGGTGGGCCACCCGGTGGACGAGGACCGCCCGGAAGCTGGCGTAGCTGCGGTAGGCGTACGCCGGATCGCCGCCGGCGGCGGCGTCCCGGTCGGCCAGCGCGGACAGGTCGGCCCAGCACTCCCGGACGACCTGGTCGCACAGCCCGGCGGTGGGCCCGCCGACCGGTCGGTCGAGCGCGTCGGACAGCAGCGCCCCGATGTCGGACCGGAGGTCGTCGAGGATCTGGTCCCCCCTCACAGGTAGTCCTCCCCCCGGTCGAACAGCAGCGTGACGAAGATCCGTGGCTCGTCGGGACCCGCGGGATGCGCGCGGGCCGACGGGAGCGCGGCCATGTTCGCCGCGCTGCTCGGGCCGACCAGCAGTCCCCGTTCCCGGAGCAGGCGGTCCCGGGCGGCTGCGATCTGGGCCGACGTGACCGGCACCACGGCGTCGACCAGTTCGATCGGCATGAAGGGGGCGGGCTCGCCGACGGCGATGCCGTACGCCTCGTGGTCGTCGTACCTGCCGGCCCGCAGGTCGCAGCCGGGGGGTTCGACCGCGACCGTGACGACCCGGGTGAACCAGGTCCGGAGCGCGGTGCTGATGCCCCGCATGCTGGCTCCGGTGCCGAGGCCGGTGACCAGTACCACCGTGCTGTCCCGGGTGCAGCCGGAGGTCACGAGGTCGGCCAGGATCTCCGGACCGGTCACCTCCTCGTGCACCCTGGGGTTCGCCGGGTTGGCGAACTGGTTCAGGTAGTGGAAGGGGGTGCCCGGCTCGGCGAGCAGTTCGGCGACGACCTCGCCGTTGTCGCGGGCCTGCGGGTAGGCGACGCCGCGGTTGATGACGGTGGCACCCAGGGCGGCGGCCAGCCCCCGCTTGACCGGCGACGACTGCGGATCGGTGACCAGGGTCAGCGGGTATCCGCGGGAATAGGCCTCGATGGCCAGGGCGACGCCGAGGTTGCCGCCGGTGCGCTCCAGCAGCACCCGGCCCTGTCCGGTGGAGAGTCCGTGCCGGGCTTCCGCGTCGTCGATCAGAGCGCGGGCGACCCGGGCCTTGTGGCTACGGCCGGGGTGGAGAAAGTCGCACTTGACGAAGATGTCCTCTGCTAAGCGGATAAGAGGGGTACGAAAATGATCCGCCGACATTGACACAGAGTACAACACAGAATGAAGTTACTCAATTGTCTCATCGGTCCGACGACGGCGCCGCGTCGCCGCGTCGGGCCGAACGGATACACACAGAACTGAACACAGCAGAACCGTCGACCGGACAATTCAATTAGCGTCCGGCCCCGAGGGTCGCCGGCTAGGGCAACCGGGGTCGGCGGACCCGTCCGGCGCCCATCGCCCGGTCCGCCGCCGCCTCGCAGTGCAGCCGGGTGGTGGGAAAGACCGGAACGCTGCTGTCCGTCTGGTCGACCAACAACTCGATCTCGGTGCAGCCGTAGATGATCCCCTCGGCGCCCGCGTCGACGAGTCGCCGGATTATCTCCCGGTACCGGGCCCGGGATTCGGGACGCACGATCCCCTGGCAGAGTTCGTTGTAGATGATCTCGTGCACGACCTGCCGGTCGTCCCCCTCCGGCACCAGGACCTCCAGCCCGTGGGAGGCGAGCCGGTCCCGGTAGAACTCCTGCGTCATGGTGAACCGGGTGCCGAGCAGTCCGACCCGGCGGACGCGGTGTTCCTTGACCACCGTGGCCGTCGTGTCGGCGAGATGCAGCAGCGGTACGCCGATCGCCGCCTGGATCTGGTCCGCGACCTTGTGCATCGTATTCGTGCAGAGCACGATGAAGTCGGCGCCGGCGTCCTCGAGCACCTTCGCCGCAGCGGCGAGCGCTTCCGCCGCGTCGTCCCATCTGCCTTCCATCTGCATGGCCTCGATGGAGGCGAAGTCGACGGAATACAGCAGGCAGCGCGCCGAGTGGAGCCCTTCCTGCCTGTCCTGGACGAGCTCGTTCAAAAGGCGATAATATTCCGCCGAAGATTGCCAGCTCATTCCGCCCAGAAGACCGATCAGTTGCATGACTCTCCTCCCGGAGACCGTGGATGTGAAACCGACTGTTCGCCGCAAAACCCACCTGGCCGGAGGCCGGTTTCCTGCATGATAAGGTTCCGCCAACCGGCATGCATCAGCCTTGACGGCAATCAAGTCGACGAATTCCCGACAGCCGTGGAACGGCGTGGCGGGCGGTGGCCGGTCCGGCGTCGGAGGAGCGGCGACCCTCGTCGTCAACCTCCCGATGCGGTCTCCCTGGCCCGGGCCTCGAAGAACTCCTGGAACGTGCGGTGGGCCAGCCGGTAGACGCTCTGCCCGTCCTCGGCGTCCAACGTGATGTACGGCGCCGCCGACTCCAACAGCCGGTCGATGTCGCTCTCCCCGACCAGCGCGCCGCCGGCGAGCGCGGTGGCGGTCACGGCCCAGATCCGGTCGGCCCGGGGCAGACCCCGCCCCCGGGCCATGGCGAGCGCCTCCAGCAGCGGGTCGTTGATCTCCGCGACCTCGGCGAGCCGGGTGACCGCCGCACCGAACAGGGTCCGGTGGTCCCGGCCGAGCAGGTCGGCGAGTTCCGTGGCGTGGGCCGGTTCCAGCAGGTGTGGACGGGCCAGGATCTCGTGCACCGCCAGCCGGGCGTAGAGGAACTCCCGGTCCCGGTCGCCGATCTCCTTCGCGACCGAGTCGACCAACGGGTCGGCGAAGTCCGTACCGGCGGTGCCGAGCGCGGCGGTGAGCCGCTGCCGGACGTACGTCGCGATCGCGTCCGGGTCCCGGCCGACCACCACCGTCTCGGTCTTCGCCGACCGGCCGAGCGCGTCGAGCAGGTCCTCGGCGGTGGTGTCCGGGTGGTCCGGCCCCTCGGTGGTCGAGGCGCGGGTGCCCACCACGACCCGGCAGCGCGGCAGCCCGGCGATCCGCCGCAGCACCGAACTCGCCACCGTCGCCGGATCCTGGGCCTCGTCCAACGCGTCGACCAGGAGGGTGAACGTCTGCCGGGACAGTTGGTTGAGTAGCCAGTCCACCTCGGCGCCGGGCTTCGTCAGTGGCATCTCGACCCTGGCCGCCTCGGCGATCCGGGCCACCAGGTCCGCCGTGGTGAGCCCGGTCAGGTGCACGACCGCGTCGAAGGCGTCCTCCGGCGGCTGCTCCTCCCCACGGGTCTCGAACCGGCCGACCCGCTGGAACAGGTCACGCAGCCGCGGGTTGGTGTGCACCAGGACGTTGCCGAGCAGGGCCGACTTGCCGGCCCCGGCCCGTCCGGTGACAACCAGCATTCCGGACGTACGCTGCCGCAGCCACCCGGCGATCGCCGCCCGCTCGGCCCGGCGGCCGACGAAGTACCAGGCGAGTTCGCCCTGCTCGGCGCCCTGCGCCTTGGCCACGAAGTGACTGCGCAGGTCGGCCGGCAACTCCTGGAGGAAGCTCCGGAGTTCGGCGTAGATGTCCAGCGGGGCCGATATCGCGTCCGGCAGTACCCGGGCGATCCGCAGCGGCGTCGCGTCGTGCAGGCCGAAGGTCATCACCCGGCCCGGTGAGATCCGGTCGTCGAGCCGGGCGACCAGGTCCTTGAGCCGGACCTCCCGGTCGTTGTCGGTGAAGGAGTTCACCGTGGCCGCCAGTGCCTGGCCGAACTCCCCCAGGTAGTTGGTTCCGGCGCCACCCACCCCGACGATGGCGAGGCGTTCCGGAACGGCGGTCCGCTCCTGTTCCAGCAGGGTCGCGCCGAGCAGGCGGACGAAGGTGTCGGCGCCGCAGGCCTCGACGACCACCAGCGTCCAGGCCCCCGGCACCTGCGCGCGGCGTCGCCACTGGTTGACCAGGTGCTCGGCCAGCGTCGGGGGATGCAGGCCGGTCCCCCGCATCGGCTTGCGGGTGTCCTGCACCGCCAGCCACGCCTCGTTCCCCACCGCCTGACCGTGCCCGAGCCAGAGCAGGACCGAATTGCCGGGATTCTGCTCGGCGGCCCAGTCCGCCAACCGGTCCACGACCCGGGAGAGGTCGCGGGCGGCCGGGGCGAGCAGCCACGGTCGGGACACGCCGCCGAGCCCGGCCAGGACGGTGGTGATCCGGTCGATCTCCTCGGGCACCTCCGGCAGGTCCCGGTGGTGCTGGTACCGGCTGAACCCGAAGGGCAGGACGGCGAACGTCCCGGATCCGTCGTCCCGCGTCCCGACCGGTTCGTCCGCACTGCTCATGCCGTCTCCTCGCGCCCCGCGCTCATGCCAACCCGTCCCCGGTCCCCGCGGGCGGCAGCACCAGCATCAGCTGGGCGACCGGCGAGAAGCTGCCGCCGGCGGCCTCGACCCGGTACAGACCGGGCCGGGGCAGCGCGAGCACGGCGGCCAGAGCACCGTCCCGGACCGCCAGCCGGGGCAGCGCCTCGATCTCCTCGGTGGTGACGTCCACGACCCGGCAGGAGACCGCCGCCGGGTCCTCCGCGAGTACGGTGACCGGGAACGGCTCGCCGGCGACCACGACGTCGGGCAGGTCGACCCCGACCGCCTCCTCCGGCGGTACGCCCAACGGCGGGCCGAGCGGGCGCTGGGTGATCACCGACCGGACATGTGCGACGGCCTCCTGGGACCGGGCCAGGGTCGCGTGGCTCTGCGGCAGGTAGGCGGGCCGGCTGCCCGGCCCGCCGGCGGCGTCCCGGTAGACCGTCGAGTCGCCCATCCGGTCCACCCGGTACAGGCCGCCGGCGCCGTCCGGCTCGCAGGTGTGGTGGCAGGGTTCGACCACCCCGGACCGGATCCGCAGGCTCTGCACCGTCGGCTGGCCCACCCCGACCACGGCGTGCAGTTCCGGCCCCTCCGACACCCCGGCGAGTTTGCCGGCCGTCAGGGCCGCCTGCTCCGCCAGGGTCACGTCGGCGCCGATCGCCGCGATGTCCGCCGGCCCGAGGAGCCGGCTGCCCGTGCCCTCGTCCACACACCGGTACGTCGGCAGCAGGTCGTACACGCCGGGAAGGGTGACCGCGAGTTCGCGGAGCCGCTGGCGGGGCAGCGGCAGCGGCCCACCCCGGCCGGCGGCGAGCAGTTGCACGGCCTTCGCCGCGCCGAAGAACGGCGTACCGAGGGTCACCATCGCCCGGACCAGGTCCGCGCCGCCCAGCACCGAGGTGAAGTACCGGGCGACCAGCCCGCCCATGGAGTGCGCGACGATCACCAGTCGGGCGTCGGGGCGGCCCTCGGGATGGGCGCGCCACCGTCGCAGGTGCGCCGAGGCCACATCGGCCAGTGCGCTCGCCGACCGGGCCACCGGCAGCCGCCAGTCGTACGGGAACGCGACGACCGCGTCCGGGTGTGCGACGGCGGCGCGTACCCCACGGAGCAGGTCCCGGTAGGGTTCGACGCCGCGCAGTACGGGGGCGAACGCCGGGGTACGCAGCAGTCCGGTCGCCCGTACCCGGACCGGTCCGGTCCCGGCCAGTTCCGCCTCGGTGACCCGCAACGCGGCGAGTCCCCGGCCCGACGCCCACGCCGAGACGTACCAGCGCGGGTCGGTCAGCCCCCAGAGCACCCGCCCGGTGTCGGCGTCGACCAGTTCGCTGCCCATGATCCCGGGCACCACGATCACCGCGTCGCGGCTCACGTCACGCGCCAGCGCCGGCATCCCACCTCCTCCCGCCCCGGCCCGGGGTCAACCGGGTCGGGTCCAGTTCCAGCACCAGCAGGCCGACCTCACAGCCGATCACCAGCCGCAACCCGACCGAGGTCAGGTCCGCGACGTCGAGGTCGAGCGAGAGTACGTGCAACTGTCGGCCGTCGGTCGGGTCCCAGAGCCGGACGCTGCCGTCGATGCTGCCGCTCACCACGAGCGGGTGGCCGCCCGGCACCCGCACCGTCGCCAGCGCGGTCACCCAGCTGGTGTGCCCGAACAGCGGCCCACCGATCGGCTGACCGTTGACCGGGTCCCACAACCGTACGGTCCGGTCGTCGCTGCCGCTCACCAGCACGGTCCGGGCCGGCGGCAGGAACAACGCGGCGAGCGTGCTCACCCCGCCGGTGTGACCGACCAGCGGTTGCCGCAGCGGCATACCGGTCACCGGATCCCAGAGCCGGACGGTGGCGTCGTACCCGGCGCTGGCCAGGATCGGCTCCCCCTGCGGGGTCACCGTCGCCACCAGGGCGCTCACCGCGCTGGTGTGCCCGAGCAGCGGCTCGCCGAGCGGGGCCCCGGTACGCGGGTCCCAGAGCCGGACCGTGGTGTCGTCGCTGCCGCTGGCCAGCAACGTACGCCCGTCCGGCAGCGGCACCGGGGCCACGCTGGTGACCCAGCTCGAGTGGCCGACCAGCGGCCCGCCGACGGGGCAGCCGCTGACCGGGTCCCAGAGTCGCAGCGTCCCGTCGTAGCTCCCGCTGGCCACGATGTTGCGCCCGTCGGGCAGCGGCACGGCGGCGAGCGCCCGGACCCAGTCCCGGTGGCCGACGAACGGACCACCGATCGGGTCGCCGGTCGCCGGCTCCCAGAGCCGTACCTGGCCGTTGAAGCCGCCGGTGGCGAGCAGGGCGCGGCCGTTGCCGAAGGTGACGGCGGTGACCGAGCCGACGGTCTGGAGCTGGCTGGTCAGTGGTCGGCTGGCGAGCTGGCCGGTGGTCAGGTCCCACAGCCGCAGGGTGTGGTCGGCGCTGCCGGTGGCCAGCAGGGACCGGCCGTCCGGCAGTTCGACGGAGACCGCGGCGCTGACCGTGTCGGTGTGCCCGGTGAGCGGGTCGCCGAAGGTCGAACCGGTGGCGGGATCCCAGAGCCAGACCGTGTTGTCGTCGCTGCCGCTGGCCACCACCGGCCGGCCGTCGTCGAGCCGGACCACGGCGATCGCGACGATCGGGCCGGTGTGTCCGGCGAACACGCCGACCGGCTCCGGCCCGGCGGAGGTGTCCCAGAGCCGGACCCGGGCGTCCATGCTGCCGGTGGCGAGCAACCGTCGCCCGTCCGCGGCCTCGAACGTGGCGATCGCGCTGACCGGACCGGCGTCCGCGACGAGGACGGTGCCGCCGGCCGTCGGGTCGGCCGGGTCCCACCACCGTACGGTGTGGTCGGTGCTTCCGCTGAGCAGCAGGTCCGGGCCGTCGGGGCGGGGCAGTACGGTCAGGGCGCGCACCTGCCCGCGGTGCCCCGTGCGGGGGGCGCCGACCGGTTCTCCGGTGGCCGGGTCCCAGAATCGGATGACCCCGTCCTCCCCGCCGCTGACCAGCCGGTCCCGACCGTCCGGTCCGGCCAGTCGGGTCAACGCGGTCACCGCGCCACCGTGCGCCCGCAGTGTTCCGGTCAGCCGTCCGGCGGCCGGGTCCCACAGCCGGACGGTGCCGTCGGCGCCACCGCTGGCCAACCGGGTACGGCCGTCCGCCAGCCGGGTGGCGGCCAGGGTCAGGACCGCACCACCCGCGCCGTCCAGCGGTTCCCCGACCGGCTGACCGGTGATCGGGTTCCACAGCCGTACCGTGCCGTCGAGACTGCCGCTGGCGAGCAGGGCACGACCGTCGGCGAGCCCGACCGGGGCCAGTGCCCGTACCCCCCTGCCGTGTCCGGTGAGCACCACGTGCAGCGGGTCGCGGCGCAGCCGGGACCAGCGCAGCCGCCACCGGCCACGACCCTCGTCCGGTACCGCCGGGGCCTGTCCGGTCGAGCGGGCCGCCGCCACCGCGCGTACCACCCCGCGCTCGGGCGGCTCCACCAGGGACAGTCGATGGCTGGCGACCAGCGCACCAGCTATCTGCGCCGGCAGGTCGGCCCGGCCGAACTCGGTACGCAGCACCTCGGCGGCGACCGCGCTCGGGGCCAACTCGTCCAGCACGTCGGGTTCGCAGGCCAGTTCGGACCAGATCCCGGCCTCGGCCACGTGTTCGGCGAGGTAGCGGACCACGTACGGGTTGGGCGCGGCCGGTAGGCCGGTCCGGACCACCCCGATGAGCGCGCGGGAGATCGCGCGGTGCCGGTCGGCCAGCACGTCCGCCCCGGCCGGTGGCGACGGTGGTGGTTCGGTCAGCACCGGACCGGCCCGGGAGGCTGGCGGGTGTGGTGGCTGGACGGCATGTGGGAGGCCCTCCGAGCGGCGGTCGGCTCGACAAACCGGGCGAACAGCCCGTGGAATCCCCGTGAGGACAAAGTGTTCCAAGTGGAGGCGTGCTCAACAAGCGCCCGTCCGGCGATGAAAGCGACAACGTTTCGCTATCGGACGATGACCGACGGTCTGCCGGTATCGACGATCATTCTCTGGCCGACGCACCGCCGGCGCCCGGCGCCGCCACCCGGTCCCGTCGACGGGACCGCACAGTGGAGCCGGTACCCCCGCGACATGGCTACCCTCAGGTAATGCCTCGTTCGCTGGTCGTGAAGGTGACGGTGGACATGCGGGAGGCGCCGGAGCGCTGCGCCCTGGCCTTCGTCTCCGCCGCCGAAGCCGCCGCCGCCGGGACCGTGGTCTCGTTCTGGCTCGCCGGCGACGCCAGCTGGTTCGCCCTGCCCGGCCGGACGGACGGCATCGAGATACCCGACGCCGCGCCGCTGGGGGAACTGCTCGGCACGCTCACCACCGGCAGCCGGGTGACCCTCTGCAAACACTGCGCCAACCGCCGGGAGATCACCGCCGGGGCGCTCTGCCCCGGGGTACGGATGGCCGGTGCCCCGGTCTTCGTCGAGGAGTGCCTGCACGCGACCCGGGCCGTGGTCTACTGACCGATCGGTTCACCCGGGCGGCCGACGCGCCCGGGACCGACCGGTCCGCCGGTTTCCGCGGAGCCCGTCCGGTACCCGCTTACCGACCGGGCGTGGCCAACGCGGTGAGTGCCGTCTGCACCAGCACACGTACGCCACAGTCGATCGACCGCTCGTCGACGTCGAAGTTGGACTGGTGGATGTCGAGCGGCTCGGCTCCGGCGATGCCGGTGCCGAGCCGCAGCATCGAGGCCGGCACCTGCTCGGCGTAGAAGGCGAAGTCCTCGCCGCCCATGCTGATCTCGGCCTCCACCACCCGGTCCGGGCCGAGCGCGACACCCACGGCGGCGGTGGCGACGGCGGTCGCGGTGGGGTCGTTGATCACCGGTGGCACGCCGCGGATGTAGTTGATCTCCACTTCGACGCCGGTACCGGCGACCACGTCCCGGATCAGCTGGGTCACCAGGTCCGGCACCTGTCGCCAGGTCTCCCGGCTGAGTACCCGGACGGTCGCCCGCGCGACCCCCTCGATCGGGATGGTGTTGGGCGCCTCGCCGGCCCGAACCGCCCCGAAGACCATCGACACCCCGGCCCGCGGGTCGACCCTTCGGGCCAGCAGCGCCGGCGCGTCCACCACGACCCGACCGAGCGCGTGCACCAGGTCGGCGGTGAGGTGCGGCCGGGCGGTGTGCCCGCCCCGGCCGAGCAGGCGGACCTCGACCAGGTCCGAGGCGGCCGTGATCGGACCCGGGCGGATCCCGACGTAGCCGGTCGGAATGTGCGGCGCACAGTGCAACGCGAAGATCATTTCCGCGTCGGTCAGCGCCCCGGCGGCGATCATCTGGGGTGCGCCCAGCGGCGCGTGCTCCTCGGCGGGCTGGAAGAGCAGCCGGACCCGACCGGTCAGCATGTCGTTCGCGGCGAGCTGGGCCAGCACCTGACCGGCACCGAGCAGCATCGTGGTGTGTACGTCGTGTCCACACGCGTGGGTCACCCCGGGCACCGTCGACCGGTACGGGACGTTCTTGGTGTCCGGCAGCGGCAGGGCGTCCAGATCGGCGCGGAGCGCGATCACCCGGTCCCCGCTCCCGACCTCACAGATGACCCCGTTCCCGCCGGCGAGCAGGCGTGGTTCGAGCCCCACCGCGGCGAGTTCCTGGGCGACCAGCGCGGCGGTCTGGAACTCCTGGTGCGAGAGCTCGGGATGCGCGTGGATGTGTCGACGGATCGCCACCAGGTGACCACCCCGGGCGGCCAGCCACCGGTCGAGGCAGCCCTGCGCGGTCACCTCACCCGACAAGCTCTCCGACAGCGGCGAGCCGGGTCCCCCGGGCGGCGGCACGGCCAACGTACTTGCACTTGTCACGTCGAATTCTCGATCACTGTGAATGGAATGGGACTCGGACAGCCTAAACCGCCGATGGTGACGCTGCGCAACCTCGTTCTGGTGATGATCAGACAGCACAGCGTCACGAAATCCCTGGTAGGAGCGTTCGGCGGCGTACGGGTAGCTGCTCAAGCCACCCTCGGAAGCCGCCATCTGTCCCACACCTCCTACAACGCGTGACGGAATCGCCGGTCACGATCCCGACCCGGAGTCAGGTCACCTGCCCGGAATGTCGCACCATCCGGGCGGTTTCCCGAGACCGGCGACCACGATCGCCGACCGGCACCGTGTGGGTGACAGGGATCTGCATCCTGACAGGCCGGGCCGGAGACGGTACGGACAGGATGTCCGTCACCGTGCCCACCCGACCCATTCCGGCGGCTTACCCCGAATGCCGCCGGAACATTCCCGCCGCCGCGTCGGTGCTGGTCGCCCGGGCCGTCGGTGCCGCCCGCCCCGGCCTGTCAGAACTGGTCGCTGGGCCGGTACGTGCCCCAGACCTCGCGCAGCACCCCGCACACCTCGCCGACGGTGGCCCGGGCCCGCAGCGCCTCCCGCATCGGATAGAGCACGTTCCCGGTCCCGGAGGCGGCGGTACGCAGTTCGTCCAACGTCCGCCGCACCGCCTCCGCGTCGCGCTCGGCGCGCAGCCGGGCGAGCCGCTCGACCTGGGCCGCCTCGATCGCCGGGTCGACCCGGAGCGGCTCGTACGGCTCCTCCTCGTCCACGGTGAACCGGTTGACCCCGACCACCACCCGGTCCCCGGACTCGATCTCCTGCGCCACCCGGTACGCCGAGGTCTCGATCTCCCGTTTCTGGAAGCCCGCCTCGATCGCCTCCACCGCCGAACCGTAATCGGCGACCCGGGCCATCAGCTCGCGGACCCCGGTCTCGATCTCGTCGGTCATCGCCTCGACCACGTACGAGCCGGCGAACGGGTCGACCGTGCTGGTCAGGTCGGTCTCGTACGCCAGCACCTGCTGGGTCCGCAGGGCCAGCCGGGCGGCCTTCTCGGTCGGCAGCGCGATCGCCTCGTCGAAGCTGTTGGTGTGCAGCGACTGGGTGCCGCCGAGCACCGCCGCGAGGCCCTGCACCGCGACCCGGACCAGGTTCACCTCGGGTTGCTGCGCAGTCAGCTGCACCCCGGCGGTCTGGGTGTGGAAGCGCAGCATCAGCGACTTCGGGTCCCGGGCGCCGAACTCGTCGCGCATCAGCGCGGCCCAGATCCGCCGGGCGGCCCGGAACTTCGCCACCTCCTCCAGCAGCGTGGTCCGGGCGACGAAGAAGAACGACAGTCGGGGGGCGAAGTCGTCGACGGCCAGCCCGGCGGCGAGCGCGGCCCGGACGTACGCGATCCCGTTGGCCAGGGTGAAGGCGATCTCCTGCACCGGGGTCGCCCCGGCCTCCGCCATGTGGTAGCCGGAGATGGAGATGGTGTTCCACTTCGGCACCTCGGCCCGGCAGTACGCGAAGGTGTCGGCGACCAGCCGCAGCGACGGCTTCGGCGGGAAGATGTACGTCCCCCGGGCGATGTACTCCTTGAGGATGTCGTTCTGGATGGTGCCGTTGAGCGCCGTACCGGCCACCCCGGACTCCTCCGCCACGAGCTGGTAGAGCAGCAGCAGCACCGAGCCGGGCGCGTTGATCGTCATGGAGGTGGAGACCCTGTCCAGCGGGATCCCGGCGAACAGGGTCCGCATGTCCTCGATGGAGTCGATCGCCACCCCGACCTTGCCGACCTCGCCGTGCGCGATCGGGTGGTCGGAGTCGTACCCCATCTGGGTGGGCAGGTCGAAGGCGACGGAGAGGCCCATCGTGCCGGCGGCGAGCAGCTGGTGGTAGCGGGCGTTGGATTCGGTGGCGGTCCCGAAGCCGGCGTACTGCCGCATGGTCCACGGCCGCGACGTGTACATCGTCGGGTACACCCCCCGGGTGTACGGGAACCGCCCCGGCGCGCCAAGCCGCTCGTCCAGCCCGGCCGGTACGTCGGTGGCCCCGTAGACCGCCTTGATCGGGAATCCGGACTCGCTCAACCGACCTTCACTCATGACCGGCATGGTAGATCCCAGCTTTCGGGACGGCGCACGTGAGCGGGGCGACGGTGACCGGTCCGGCACCGCCGGGCACCGGAGCCGGCCGCCCGGTGGACCGGGGGAGATGCCCGACGGACCGGGGAATCGGACACCGGGTCGGGAACCGGGTGAGTGATCCGGCACTCCCGGTGAGAAAAACGAGCGGTCCGTGAAGAGATCAACACATACGGTCGACTTCTGCCATACTCCGCCGGTTGTCTTTCCCTTCTGCGGTCGGAACCCGCAATATAGGGGGGTTCTGTCCTGTGCCCCTCAATTCTCTCGGTGGCTCTTCTGTGACTCAGATCCCGACGTGGAGTGGCGGACCGGTCAATCCCCCGAACGGACGCGCGGCACCCGGCATCACCATCGGTGGCCGGTACTCGCTGCGGGCCGCGGTCGGCCACGGCGGCATGGGCACGGTGTGGCGTGCCGCCGACACGCTGCTGCGCCGCGACGTGGCGGTCAAGGAGGTCGTGCTCCCCGCGGGGCTCGCCCCCAGCGACCGCGACGCGATGTACCAGCGCACCCTGCGCGAAGCCCGGGCCGCCGCGGCCCTGCAACACCCCGCCGTCGTCCAGGTCTACGACGTGGTGACCGAGGCCGGACGGCCCTGGATCGTGATGGAGCTGCTCGACTCGCGCAGCCTCGCCGACATGGTGATCGAGGACGGGCCGCTGGCCCAGCGCGCGGTCGCCAAGATCGGTATCGCCCTGCTCGGTGCGCTGGAGGTGGCGCACGCGAGCGGCGTACTGCACCGGGACGTGAAGCCGGCGAACGTGCTGATCTGTTCCGACGGCCGGTGCGTGCTCACCGACTTCGGCGTGGCCCGGATGCCGACCGACGTCCAGCTGACCACCCCCGGCATGGTGCTCGGCTCCCCGCACTTCATCTCGCCGGAGCGGGCGATGGGCCAGGACTTCGGCCCACCCAGCGACCTCTTCTCGCTCGGCGTCACCCTCTACACCGCGGTGGAGGGCCGGCCCCCGTTCGACAAGGGCGACCCGATCGAGACCATGCACGCCGTGGTGGAGGACCCGCCGGCGCCGCCCACCCGGTCCGGCCCGCTGACCCGGGTGCTGATGGGACTGCTCGAGAAGGACCCGGCCCGCCGGCTGGACGTCACCGCCGCCCGGACGATGCTCCGCGAACTCCTGGCCGGACCGCTGGCCAGCAAGGCCGCCGGCCACCTGGTCACCGACCCGTACGCGGTGGTGCCGGCCCAGCGGTCGCCGTGGCAGCAGCCGGACGCCCCGGGGCAACAACCCGGCGACCCGACAGCCGGCCAGCCCCGCCCCCGGTCGGGCACCGAGATCGGCGGCACGGCCATGCTCGCCCCCGGCGAGTCCCTCGCCGACCGGATCGCCCGCAGCACCGCCGCCGCGACCCCCAACGGGACCCGTCCCCCGAACAGCGGCCCGAATCCGGCCGACGCGCCGACCGGGGTGATGCCGGCCGCCGGTGCCGGCCGCTGGGTCAGTTCACCGAGCCGCGGCCCGCTGGACACGCCGACCGGGGCGATGGCCGGGCCGGCCGACCGCCCCGGCACGGTGCACGTCGCCAGCGGCGGCGGCCTGGGCCGGGTCACCTCCGGAGCCCGCGGCGCCGGCGGCAACCTGGTGCGGACCGTCAAGGGCTGGCCGCGTCAGCTGCAGCTCGCCGCCGCTGGCGGGGTCGCCGTGGTGCTGCTGCTCGGCATCCTGGTGCTCTCGCTCGGCGGCGGCGAGGAGCCGGGCGGGACCGACACCCCGCCGCAGGCCGGCGGATCCCCGGACACGGTCGCCGCCGCCTTCCCCACCCAGACGCACAGCGAACGCGGCGTCTCGATCAACGTGCCGAAGGGCTGGAAGAAGAACGGGCCGAAGAACGCCGTCTACGTCGACTACACCGACCCCGAGGACGCCGGCCGCCGGGTTCGGATCCTGGTGGAGAAGGCGGGTTCCAGCACCCAGCCAATGTCGTTCCTCAGGAGCGCCGGCACCCGCCTGTCGCAGAACTCGCAGAGCTGCGCCAAACCGTACGAGCAGGTCGGACTGACCGAGGCGGAGGTGGCCGGCGAGCCGTCGGCAGAGCTGGAGTACACCTGCGGTGACGGTGACAAGAAGCGACACGGCGTCTGGCGGGCAGTCGTCGCGGACGGCAAGGTCTTCTCGTTCTACCTGACCACCCCGGACGCACGATTCGAGGAGAGCAAGGCGATCTTCGACGAGATGGTCGGCTCGTTCAAGCTGACCAACGCGGGCTGAACCCGGGCGCGGTGACCGGCGGACGTATCCCCGGGCGCCACGCCCGGCCCGGCCCGCCACGTGCCCGTTTCACGCCGGTTGTGTCGGGCTGTCCCGGGGTCGGTCCCGGCGACCCGCCGGCCGGCGTGCTATCAAGTCGGGATGGCGGCTGAACTCACCGAGCTGGACGACCTCCGCGCCCGTACCCAGGCCTGGATCGACGACGATCCCGACCCGGCCACCCGCGACGACCTACGGCAGCTGCTCGACCGGCTGCCGGCGAGCGCGGCCGAGCTGGCCGACCGGTTCGCCGGGCCGCTGACCTTCGGCACCGCCGGCCTGCGCGGCCCGCTGCGGGCCGGCCCGAACGGGATGAACCTCGCCGTCGTCACCCAGGCGGCGGCCGGGCTGGTCGGCTGGCTCGCGGCCCGCGACACCCCCGGCCCGCTGATCATCGGGTACGACGCCCGGCACGGCTCGAAGGCGTTCGCCGAACGGACCGCCCGGGTCGCCACCGGGGCCGGCCGGCCGGCGCTGCTGCTCCCCCGCCCCCTGCCCACCCCGGTGCTGGCGTACGCGGTCCGGGCCCTCGGCGGGGTCGCCGGGGTGATGGTCACCGCCAGCCACAACCCGCCCCAGGACAACGGCTACAAGGTCTACCTCGGCACGGAACTCGGTGGGGCCCGGGGCGCCGGCGCCCAGATCGTGCCGCCGGTCGACGCCGAGATCGAGGAGGCGATCCGCACCGTCGGCCCGCTGGCGGCGGTGCCGCTCGGGCCGGGCGGCGAGGTGCTCGGTGACGACGTCACCGCCGGGTACGTCCGGGCCGCCGCCGCGGTGATCGCCCCGGACGGGCCCCGGGACCTGACCATCGCCTACACCCCGCTGCACGGGGTGGGGGCGGCGGTGCTCACCTCGGTCTTCGCCCGGGCCGGATTCGGGGTGCCCGGGGTGGTGCCGGAGCAGGCCGAGCCGGACCCGGACTTCCCGACCGTTCCCTTCCCCAACCCGGAGGAGCCAGGCGCGACGGACCGGCTGATCGCACTGGCCCGCACCATCGACGCCGACCTGGCGATCGCCAACGACCCGGACGCCGACCGGTGCGCGGTGGCGATCCCGGACCCGGTCCGGGGCTGGCGGATGCTGCACGGCGACGAGGTGGGCGTACTCCTCGCCGACCAGTTGATCCGGCGTGGCCGGGCCGGGCTGTACGCCACCACGATCGTGTCGTCGTCCCTGCTCGGCGCGGTGTGCGAGGCGCGCGGTGTGCCGTACGCCGAGACCCTCACCGGGTTCAAGTGGATCGTCCGGGCCGAGTCCGGGGACGCCGAACTGACGTACGGCTACGAGGAGGCGCTCGGCTACTGCGTGGCGCCCGGACAGGTCCGGGACAAGGACGGGATCACCGCCGCGCTGACCGTCGCCGAGCTGGCGGCGACCCTGAAGGCACAGGGGCGCACCGTCGCCGACCGGTTGGACGAGTTGGCGGGCGAGTTCGGGGTGCACCTGACCGACCAGCTCTCGGTCCGGGTCGACGACCTGAGCGAGATCGGGACCGCGATGACGTACATCCGGACCAAAACCCCGGGCACGCTGCTGGACGAGCCGGTCACCTCGGTCGAGGACCTCGCGCCCGAGGCGGACGTGCTGATCCTGCGTACCGCCAACGCCCGGGTGGTGATCCGGCCCTCCGGCACGGAACCGAAGCTGAAGGCGTACCTGGAGGTGGTGGAGCCGGTCGTCGACGGTGACCTGCCGGCGGCCCGGGAGCGCGCGGCGGCCTCGGTACGGGCGCTGCGCACCGAGACGGCGGCGGCGCTCGGCATCTGGTAGGCGCGGCCGCTGGCGTCGCCGGTGGCCCGGGCCGGGCCACCGGCGACGGTGTTCAGGCGCGGGTGCCGAGCGCGGTCTCGATGGCCCGGGAGAGCGCGGCGATGACCAGTGCCACCGACGGGCGGATGGTCGACTCCTCCAGGCTGACGCCGTCGGCGAAGCCGGCGCTGCGGGCGATCTCCAGCAGCCGGTTGCGGGCGTCCTCGGCGGCCGGCCCGGTCAGCCCGAGGCTCGGCTCGACCCGGATCGCCGCCATCACCGCGGCGAGCGCGGCGGTCCGCTCGTCCGGGGCCCGCTCCCCGGTGAGCGCGTCGACCAACCGGCCGCGGATCTCCGCCTCGACGGACGGGTCCAGTACCGGGTAGCGGTGCACGTGGATGTGGTCGAGCCGGGTCTCGTCGACGTCGCTGATCACACCCCGGGCGCAGAGGTCGCCGAGGATCCGGTCGCGCAGCCCGTGCCGGAGCCGCTGCAGCCAGGAGGCCGGCGTGTGCGGGGTGTCCGCCGCGATCCGGGCGAGTACGTCGTCGGCGATCGGATCGCCGGTCGGGGTGGGGTCGGTGACCACCAGCGAACCGTCGGAGAAGGCGAGCCGGCCGGCGAGTGCCAGGTCGACCAGGACGGCGGCGGCCATGCCGAGGTCGAGTCCGATCCGGGAGCCGGTCGCCTTGCCGGATTTGTCGTCATAGCCGAGCAGCAGCAACTCCTCGGCCAACCCAACACCTGTCATGGCCCGGAACGGTAGCCGGTCCGGGCCAGCCGTGCATGCGTCCCGGCCGTCGGTGTCCCGATGGTGACCGGAAGTGGCCCGGCCACCACGACGACGGTTCAGAACCGGGGCATGCCGCCGAACTGCCGGTCGCCGGCGTCGCCGAGGCCGGGCACGATGAACATCTTCTCGTTGAGCCGCTCGTCGATGGCGGCGGTGACCAGCCGCAGCGGCAGACCGGAACGCTCCAGCCGCTCGATGCCGGTCGGCGCGGCCAGTACGCAGAGCACGGTGATGTCGGTGCAGCCCCGGTCGGCGAGCAGCCGGCAGCAGTGCTCCAGCGACCCTCCGGTGGCCAGCATCGGGTCCAGGACCAGCACCGGCCGGCCGGTCAGGTCGGTCGGCAGCGACTCCATGTAGGCGCGGGGCTCGTAGGTGTGCTCGTCGCGGGCCAGCCCGACAAAACCCATCGAGGACTCGGGCAGCAGCGCCAGCGCCGAGTCGGCCATCCCGAGCCCGGCCCGGAGCACCGGGACCAGCAGCGGCGGGTTCGCCAGCCGGATGCCCCGGGTCGAGGTCACCGGCGTCTCGATCGGGAAGGTCTCGACCGGGAACGAGCGCGCGGCCTCGTACACCAGCATGGTGGTGAGTTCGTGCAGCGCGGCGCGGAACGACGCCGAGTCGGTCCGGGCATCGCGCATCACGGTCAGCCGTGTCTGGGCCACGGGATGGTCTACGACGAGTACGTCCACGGTCGCTCAACCTACTAGTAACCGGGTGGGGCCGGACCCGCCGGTCGGGGCGGGCCCCTCGTCCGGCACCGCGGATATGGCCAAGATCACACCGCCGCGCCGGTGCGTATGCTTGCCCGCATGACGGCGACAACGGCGTCGGCGCGGTCCGACCTTTCCGAGGTGGGCCGCTCCGAGGCGACCCTGCGGAGCTTCCTGCACGGCCTGCCCGGGGTGGACCAGGTCGGCGCGGAGCAACGGGCGGCGATGCTCGGCACCCGCTCGATCAAGACCACCGCCAAGGCGTGGGCGATCGACCTGGCGATCCGGATGGTCGACCTGACCACCCTGGAGGGCGCCGACACCCCGGGCAAGGTCCGCGGCCTGGCCGCGAAGGCGCTGCGGCCGGACCCGGCCGACCCGTCGTGTCCGGCGGTCGGCGCGCTCTGCGTCTACCCGACGATGGTCCCGGTCGCCGCACCGGTCCTCGCCGGCAGCGGCGTGCACCTGGCCAGCGTGGCGACCGCGTTCCCGTCCGGTCAGGCCCCGCTGGAGATCCGGCTCGCCGACACCCGGGCGGCGGTGGCCGCCGGCGCCGACGAGATCGACATGGTGATCAACCGGGGTGCTTTCCTCTCCGGCCGCTACGGCGAGGTCTTCGACGAGATCGTCGCGGTCAAGGCGGCCTGCGGGGACGCCCACCTCAAGGTCATCCTGGAGACCGGCGAACTGGTCACCTACGACAACGTCCGCCGGGCCTCCTGGCTGGCGATGCTGGCCGGCGCCGACTTCGTCAAGACCTCGACCGGCAAGGTGCCGGTGGCCGCGACCCTGCCGGTCACCCTGGTCATGCTGGAGGCGGTCCGCGACTTCCGGGACGCCACCGGCCGGGTCGTCGGGGTCAAGCCGGCCGGCGGCATCCGGACCACCAAGGACGCGATCAAGTACCTGGTGCTGGTCAACGAGACCGCGGGCGAGGAGTGGCTGCACCCCGACCGGTTCCGGTTCGGTGCCTCCAGCCTCCTCAACGACCTGCTGATGCAGCGCACCAAGCTGACCACCGGCGTCTACTCCGGTCCCGACTACTTCACCCTGGACTGACGATGTTCGAATACGCCCCCGCGCCGGAGTCGCGCGCCGTGGTGGACCTCAAGCCGTCGTACGGCCTGTTCATCAACGGCGAGTTCGTCGACGGCGAGGATCGTGACGTCGAGACCGGTGGTGGCGGCACCATCAAGTCGGTCAACCCGGCCACCGAGGAGCTGCTGGCCGAGGTCACCGAGGCCGGCCGGGCCGACGTGGACCGCGCGGTCCGGGCCGCCCGGCGCGCCTACGACGAGGTGTGGGGCCGGATGCCGGGCCGGGACCGGGCGAAGTACCTGTTCCGGATCGCCCGGATCATCCAGGAACGGGCCCGGGAACTGGCCGTGCTGGAGTCGCTGGACAACGGCAAGCCGATCCGGGAGTCCCGGGACGTCGACATCCCGCTGGTCGCGGCCCACTTCTTCTACTACGCAGGCTGGGCGGACAAACTCGGCCACGCCGGCCTCGGCCCCGACCCGCGTCCGCTCGGCGTCGCCGGCCAGGTCATCCCGTGGAACTTCCCGCTGCTGATGCTGGCCTGGAAGGTCGCCCCGGCGCTGGCCACCGGAAACACCGTGGTGCTGAAGCCGGCCGAGACCACCCCGCTGACCGCACTGCTCTTCGCCGAGATCTGCCAGCAGGCCGACCTGCCGCCGGGCGTGGTCAACATCGTCACCGGGGCCGGCGAGACCGGCCGGGCCGTGGTCGAGCACCCGGGCGTCGACAAGGTGGCGTTCACCGGCTCGACCGAGGTCGGCCGGCAGATCGCCCGGGCGGTGGCCGGCACCCGCAAGAAGCTCACCCTGGAGCTCGGCGGCAAGGCGGCCAACATCGTCTTCGACGACGCGGCGATCGACCAGGCCGTCGAGGGGATCGTCAACGGCATCTTCTTCAACCAGGGCCACGTCTGCTGCGCCGGCTCCCGGCTGCTGGTCCAGGAGTCGGTGTACGACGAGGTGCTCGCCGCGCTCAAGCGCCGGATGGCCCGACTGCGGGTCGGTGACCCGCTGGACAAGAACACCGACATCGGGGCGATCAACTCCGCCGCCCAACTGGACCGGATCCGGGAACTCTCCGCCAGCGGCAGCGCCGAGGGCGCGGAACGCTGGTCCCCGCCGTGTGAACTGCCGGACCAGGGCTTCTGGTTCGCCCCGACCATCTTCACCGGGGTCAGCCAGGCACACCGGATCGCCCGGGAGGAGATCTTCGGCCCGGTGCTGTCGGTGCTGACCTTCCGTACCCCGGCCGAGGCGGTGGAGAAGGCGAACAACACGCCGTACGGGCTGTCGGCCGGGATCTGGACCGAGAAGGGTTCCCGGATCCTCTGGACGGCCGACCGGCTGCGGGCCGGGGTGGTCTGGGCGAACACCTTCAACAAGTTCGACCCGACCTCGCCGTTCGGCGGTTACCGGGAGTCGGGTTACGGCCGTGAGGGCGGCCGGCACGGGCTGGAGGCGTACCTCAATGTCTGAGCGGGTCGCGGTACGCAAGACGTACAAGCTCTTCATCGGCGGGAAGTTCCCGCGCAGCGAGTCGGGGCGGTCGTATCTGGTGGACTCGACGGACGGCGGCACCAACGTGGCACTCGCCTCCCGCAAGGACGTCCGGGACGCCGTGCTGGCGGCCCGGGCGGCGGTGAAGGGCTGGTCGGGTACGACCGCGTACAACCGGGGTCAGATCCTCTACCGGGTCGCCGAGATGCTGGAGGGGCGGCGGGACCAGTTCGTCGGGCTCGGGGTGCCGGCGGCCGAGGTCGACGAGGCGATCGACCGCTGGGTCTGGTACGCCGGCTGGTCCGACAAGATCACCCAGGTGCACGGCAACGCCAACCCGGTCGCCGGGCCGTACTTCAACCTCTCCTCCCCGGAGCCCACCGGGGTGGTCGGCGTGCTCGCCCCGGCCGAGCCGGCGCTGCTCGGGCTGGTCAGCGTGGTGGCTCCGGCGATCGTCACCGGCAACACGGTGGTGGTGCTGGTCGCCGAGTCGGCTCCGCTGCCGGCGGTGACCCTGGCCGAGGTGCTGGCCACCTCCGACCTGCCCGGCGGGGTGGTGAACCTGCTCACCGGCCGACCGGCCGAGACCGCGTCGTGGCTCGCCGGCCACATGGACGTGAACGCGCTCGACCTGACCGGGGCGACCGACCCGGAGTTCGCCACCGAACTGGAACGGGCCGCCGCCGGCAACCTCAAGCGGGTGCTGCGCCCGCCGGCCGGTCCGGTCGACTGGTCCGCCGACCCGGGCATCGGCCGGATGACCGCGTTCCTGGAGACCAAGACCGTCTGGCACCCCAAGGGGGTGTAAGGGGGGTTTTCTCCCTGAACCAGGCTGTTCGCCCACCTAGGATCGATCACGGTTCCCGGGTGAGCGGAGGCGCCGTGACGAACACCGTGGGCCGGCCCACCCCGGCGGACCCGACGCCGGGGGCCGCCCCGCCCGACCAGACCCCCAGCCCGGTGGTCCGTAACCTGCCGCCGGACCTCGGGCCGGACGCGGTCGGGATCTTCGAGGGGATGTCGTTCCTCATCTCCAACCGGGTCGGCGACGTGCCGCCCGGCTCGATCGGCGGCCTGGTGCACCACGACACCCGGCTGCTGAACCGGTGGGAACTGACCCTCGACGACGCGCCGCTGCTCGTCCTGGCCGCCGGCCTGGTCCACGACTACTCGGCCAGCTTCTTCCTGGCCAACGCCGAACTGCCCGGGCTCGCCGCGAACACCGTCGGCGTCCGCCGGCACCGGTTCATCGGCGAGCACGTGCACGAACGCATCGTGCTGCAGTGCTTCGAACGGAAACCGGTGCCGGTGCGGCTGCGGCTCGCCGTCGGCACCGACTTCGCCGACCTCTTCGAGATCAAGGAGAGCGTCCGGGACCGGTCGGCACTGATCACCCGGGACCACGCCGCCGACGGCTCGGGGTTGACCTTCCGCTACACCAACGGCGGGTTCTCGGTCTGCGCCGAGGTGCGGGTCGACACGCCGGCCACCCGGGTCGAGGGCGACGACCTGGTGTGGGACCTCGAACTGCGGCCGAACGAGACGTGGCGGTGCAACGTCACGGTGCCGCTGGAGCTGTGGCCGCTCGACGCCGCGCCGGTCCGGCGCCGGTTCGAGGAGGTGTTCCTCGGCGCGCCGGCCGGGCCCGAGGGGCAGGACCACGGGATCGAGGTACGTCGCCGGATCCCCCGGTTGCGGGACGGTTCCGAACTGCTGCGGGACGTGTACGACCGGTCGGTCTCCGACCTGGTCGCCATGCGGATCTACAAGGACCTGCGTAAGGAGCCGGAGTTCCGGACGAAGCTGCTGCGGATCGGACGCGGTGACGATCCACTGCTGCTCTGCTCGGCCGGGCTGCCCTGGTTCCTCACCATCTTCGGCCGGGACATGCTGATCACCGCATACCAGATGATCGCTTTCTGGCAGGACCTGGCGTACGGGGTGCTGGTGATGCTCGCCACGCACCAGGCCACCGAGTGGGACGACTTCCGGGACGCGGAACCGGGCAAGATCATGCACGAGATGCGTCGGGGTGAACTGACCCAGCTCGGCCTCAAACCGCACAGCCGGTACTACGGCACCGCCGACGCCACCCAGCTCTGGCTGATCCTGCTCTCCGAGTACTGGCGGTGGACCGGCGACGACCAGCTGGTCGTGGCCCTGCGCGAGCACCTCGACGCCGCGCTGCGCTGGATCGACGAGTACGGCGACCTGGACGGCGACGGCTACGTCGAGTACGCCACCCGTTCGCCGCAGGGGCTCGGCAACCAGTGCTGGCGCGACTCGTGGAACGGGGTGCTGTTCGCCAACGGGATCGTGCCGTACCTGCCGATCGCCACCTGTGAACTGCAGGGTTACAGCTACGACGCGAAGTTGCGGGTCGCCGAGCTCGCCGACGGGCCGCTGGCCGATCCGGCGCTCGCGCAACGGCTCCGCACGGAGGCGGGCGCGTTGTACGAGCGGTTCAACCGCGACTTCTGGATCGACGACCGGGGCGGCTACTACGCGGTCGGCCTGGACGGCGACAAGCAGCGGATCGACTCGCTGACCTCCAACCTCGGGCACCTGCTGTGGAGCGGGATCGTGCCGCCGGACCGGGCCCGGATCCTGGCCCACCAGCTCCTGTCCGACCAGCTCTTCTCCGGTTGGGGGGTCCGCACCACGGCCAGCAGCGACCCGGCCTTCAACCCGATCGGTTACCACATGGGCACGGTCTGGCCGCACGACAACTCGATCATCGTCCACGGTCTGGCCCGGTACGGCTTCCGGGAGGAGGCCAACCGGATCGTCATGGCGATGCTGGAGGCGGCCAAGCACTCGAACGGCCGGCTGCCGGAGGCGTTCTCCGGCTACGACCGGTCCCTGGGACGCTCACCGGTGCAGTATCCGACCGCCTGCAACCCGCAGGCCTGGGCCAGCGGGGCACCGCTGCTGTTCCTCCGTACCGTGCTCGGGCTCGACGCGGTGGACGGGCAGGTCCGGCTCGACCCCGTGGTGCCGGCCCCGCTCGGCCGGATCCTGCTGACCGGCAGCAACGCCTTCGGGAAGCGCTGGGACATCGAGGCCGTCGGCGACCAGGCGGACATCCGGCTCAGTGGGTCGTGAAGGGCCGCCCCGGCAGGGAAACCGACGTACGACGATGGGTAGTAGACTTGTCGTCGTGACACGACTCGGTGATCTCGAACGTGCGGTGATGGACGTGCTCTGGGACCGGAGTACGGACGGCGGCGTCACGGTGCGTGAGGTGGCCGAAGCGCTACGGGACCGCGAGTTGGCGTACACCACGGTGATGACGGTGCTGGACCGGCTCGCCGGCAAGGGCATGGTGGAGCGGGAGCGGGAGGGTCGGGCCTGGCGGTACCGGCCAGCCGCCAGCCGGGAGGCGCACATCGCCCGGCTGATGCTCGACGCGCTCGACCTGGCCGGCAGTCGGGACGCCGCGCTGGTCCGGTTCGCCCGGTCGGTGACCGGCACCGAGGCCGAGGTCCTGCGGGCCGCACTCGACGAGGAGGCCACCGGCACCGTCGACCGGCCGCCCGCGCCCGAGCGGCGGGGCTGACCCCCGATGCCGTACGTCGCCCATTTCGCGGTCACCGCCCTGGCCTGCTACCTGGCCGCGCAGGCGCTCACCGGGTCAGGTCGGCTCGGTGCGGCGTGGACCTGGCACAGCCCCCGGATCGCGATCATCTGCTGGCAGGCGGTCGGGCTGGCCCTCGGGCTCTCCGCGATCGGCCTGCCGCTCTCGGTCGGGCTGGCCCCGTACGGGGAGAGCACCGGCTCGGCGCTGCGCTCGCTCGGCGCCGACCTGCTCGACGGCGGTCCGCTGCCGCCCGGTCTGGGGGTGACTCAGCTGGCCCTGGTCGGCGTCGGGTTCGGGGTGGCCGCGGTGCTGCTCGGCACGACGGCCCGCAGCATCGCCAGCACGCTGCGCGCCCAGCGTCGGCACCGCGACCTGCTCACCCTGGTGGCCCGGGACGATCCGGCCGCGCCCGGCGCGCTGGTCCTCGACCACCCGAGCGCCGCCGCCTACTGCCTGCCCGGGGTACGCCCACAGGTGGTGGTCAGCGCCGGCACCCTGAGCCTGCTGGATCGGCCGCAGCTGGCCGCCGTGCTGAGCCACGAGCGGGCGCACGCCGACGAGCGGCACGACCTGGTGCTGCTGCCGTTCACCGCGCTGTGCCGGGCGCTGCCCTGGGCCCGGTGGGTGCGGGCCGCGCACGAGACGGTCGGCCTGCTGGTCGAGATGCGGGCCGACGACAAGGCCCGGGACCAGCACGCGGACGCGCCGCTCGCCGCCGCGCTGCTGCGGTTCGCGACCGCCGGGTCGCGGATCACCCCGGCCGGCGCGCTCGGCGTCGCCGACACGCACCTGGACGCCCGGGTACGCCGGTTGCTGGTGACGCCGCGGGTGAACCGGCTGCCCGGGGTGACCGCGCTGGTGCTGGCGACGATCCTGGTCAGCCTGCCGATCTCGCTCTTCCTGCGCTGAACCGGGCCGGGTCCGAGGCCGACCGCCTCCGCTGTGAGCTGGCTCGCCGGCCTGCGCCGGCAGCCGTAGTAGCCTTTACTACGACTCGTAGTAACGGGCATCGCCACCCATCCGTCCCGGGCGGCGCCGGAGCTACCGAGCCCGCCGACCGGACCGCTGCCGCCGGTACTGTTCGGCTTCCAACCGGCCTGCTGGTGGTGCTTCCGACGCCGGCCCGACAACGGACGGTGGTCCACTGGTGAGCCGTCGACCCTTCGACCCGCGCCTGCTGCACCGGGTTCCCGGGGCCCGACCGCAGCTCGGCGTACTCGCCCTGCTCGGCGTCGCCGCCGCCGCGCTGGTCGTGGTCCAGGCCGGCACCCTGGCAACCGTGCTGGCGGCGGCCGCCGGAGGAGAGCTGCACCGGACCGCCCTGGCCGGTTTCCTGGCCAGCATCGCCGGCCGGGCTGCCCTGGTCTGGGCGCGGGGCCTGGTGGCGTCCCGGCTCGCCGCGACGGTGAAGGCGGCACTCCGGGCCGACCTGCTCGGCGCCGTGACCCGGCACGGACCGGCCTGGCTCGCCGGACAGCGGGCCGGACAGCTCGCCACCCTGGCCGGACGGGGCCTCGACGCGCTCGACGCGTACTTCACCGGTTACCTGCCGCAGCTGGTGCTGGGCGTCACGGTGCCGGTGGCGGTGCTCGCCCAGCTGGCGTACGCCGACTGGAGCTCCGCCCTGATCATCGCGGTGACCCTGCCGTTGATCCCGATCTTCGGCGCCCTGCTCGGCTGGCAGGCACAGGCCGCGACGGAACGGCAGTGGCGGCGACTCAGCCTGCTCGGCGGTCACTTCCTCGACATGGTGACCGGGCTGCCGACGCTGCGCGTCTTCGGCCGGGCCCGCGCCCAGGTGGCGGTGGTCCGCCGGATGGCCGACCAGCACCGGGTCGCGACCATGCGGACGCTGCGGGTGGCCTTCCTCTCCGCACTGGTCCTCGAACTCGTCGCCACCCTTTCGGTGGCGCTGGTCGCGGTACCGATCGGCCTGCGGCTGCTCGACGGCGGACTCTCCCTGCGCACCGCGCTGCTGGTGCTGCTGCTCGCCCCCGAGGCGTTCCTGCCGCTGCGGGCCGCCGGCAGCCAGTTCCACGCCAGTCAGGAGGGGCTGACCGCGCTGGACGAGGCGTTGACCCTGCTGCACCCGGCGGACGCCGACGGCGCCACCCACACGCCCGGTACGTCCCCCGATCCGTCGCCGACGGCGCCCCCGAACGGTCTCCCGGCGCCGACCGTGGCGCCGGCGCCGGACGGCCGCTCGGCGTCGGCGCCGACGCCCGACGACCGGCCGGGGTCGGTCGGGGTGATCCGGTTCGAGGCGGTCACCGTGGAGTACCAGCGGACCACCGCGCTCCGGGAGGTCTCGCTGACCATCCGACCCGGCGAGCGGGTCGCGATCGTCGGCCCGAGCGGCGCCGGCAAGAGCACCCTGCTCCACCTGCTGCTCGGCTTCGTCGCTCCGACCAGCGGACGGATCACCGTCGACGACGTCGACCTCGCCGCACTCGACCTCGACGAGTGGCGTCGCCGGCTGGCCTGGGTACCCCAGCGGGCCCATCTGTTCGCCACCTCGCTGGCCGACAACATCCGGCTCGGCGTGCCGGACGCCGACACCGGAGCGGTCCGGGCGGCGGTCCGGGCCGCCGCCCTCGACGAGGTGGTGGCCCGGCTGCCGGAGGGTCTGGGTACCCGACTCGGCGAGCGGGGACACGGACTCTCCAGCGGGGAACGGCAGCGGGTCGCGCTGGCCCGGGCCTTCCTGCGGGACGCACCGGTCGTCCTGCTCGACGAGCCCACCGCCCGGCTCGACAGCGCCTCCGAGGCGGCCGTACTCGCGGCGACCCGTCGACTTGTCGTCGGGCGTACCGCCCTGCTGGTGGCGCACCGACCGACGCTGCTGGCCGGAGTGGACCGCGTCCTGCGGGTGACGAACGGCCTGGTCGTCGAGGAACCGACACCCGGCACGGTCCCACAGACGTCCCCGGCCGGACTGGTTCCGGAAGGCAGGCCGGCATGACGGGACGGACCGGAGACAGCCCGGCACGCCCGGCGCGGACGCTGCGGGCGGAACGTGTGATCTGGCGACTCAGCCGCCCGTACCTGGGTCGGCTGGTCGGCGCCGGCCTGCTCGCCGCCGGCACCGAACTCGCCGGGCTGGTCCTGATGGCGACCGCAACCTGGCTGCTGATCAGCGCCGCCGGCCGCCCGCCGCTGGACACCCTGACCGTCGCGATCGTCGCGGTCCGGGCCCTGGCCATCAGCCGTGGCCTGCTCCGCTACACCGAACGGCTGGCCGGGCACGACGCCGCACTGCGGGTGGTGACCGAGGTCCGGACCCGGGTCTTCGCCACCCTGGCCTCGGCCGGGCGCACCACCGCCGGGCAACGCTCCGGCGACCTGCTCAGCCGGCTCGTCTCGGATGTGGAGGCGGTCCAGGACCTGCTGCTGCGGGTGCTGGTTCCGGCGGTCGCCGCGACCGTCGTGGCCGGCCTCGCGATCGGCGGCACGGCCCTCGTCTCCGGTCCCGCCGCGCTGGCGCTCGCCGGGGGCCTGCTGCTCGCCGGAGTGGCGCTGCCCGTCCTGGCCACGGTCCTCACCCGGCGTACGTCGGCCCTGGTCGCACCGCTGCGAGGGGCCCTCGCCGTGGACGCGGTGGACCTCACCCATGGGGCGGCCGAGTTGGCCGCCTTCGGCGCGAGCCGGGCCGCCCTGGACGGGGCGGCCACCCGGGCCCGGGAACTGGCCCGGCTGGAACGCCGGATGGCGGCCGCCAGCTGGGCGGTCGACGGTCTCGGGGTACTGCTGTCCGGCGCGACCAGTGCCGCCGTTGTCGTGGTGGCGCTCCGGGCGGAGGTGGGCGGAGTTCTGGTCGGTGTGCTCGCGGTCGGCACCCTCGCCGCGGTCGAGGCGGCGCTGGCGCTGGTCGGTGCCGCACGGCAGTGGACCCAGCTGCGTCCCGGGCTGGACCGGGTGGCCGAACTGCTCGCCGACCCCGACGGCCTCGCCACCGCCGAACCGGATTCTGCCGAGCCCCGCCCCGCCGAGCCCCGCCCCGCCGACGCGCCGTCCGCCGGTGCCGGCCCGGCCACCGGGCGGGTGGGCACCGCATCCGACCGGAGCGGGTCGGAGACCGCGCGGGCTGGCTGCCGGCTGGTCGAGGTGACCGTCCGGTACCGGCCGGACGCACCCCCCGCACTCGACCGGGTGAGCCTGGAACTGCCGCCGGGACGCCGGATCGCCGTGGTCGGCCCGAGCGGGGCGGGAAAGAGCACGCTGCTCGGCGTACTGACCGGGGCGGTACGACCGGAGGCCGGCCGGGTGACCGTCGACGACACCGACCTGGCGGCCCTGCCCGCCGAACGGCGGTCCCGGGCGGTCAGCGGTCTGCTCGCCGAGGCGCACGTCTTCCACACGACCGTCCGGGAGAACCTGCTGCTCGGCCGGAGCACCGCGACCGAGGACGAGTTGACCGCCGCCGCCGGAGCCGCCGGCCTGCTCGACTGGGTACGTCAACAGCCGGCCGGCTGGGAGACGGTGGTGGGCGAGGACGGCGGTCAGCTCTCCGGCGGCCAACGCCAGCGGCTCGCCCTGGCCCGGGCCCTGCTCTCGGCGCCAACCCACGTGCTGCTGCTCGACGAGCCGACCGAGGGTCTCGATCCACGCGCCGCCGACCGGGTGCTCGCCTCCGCCACCGGGTACGCCGGACCGACCCGTACCGTGTTGCTGGTCACACACCGGTTGTCCGAACTGGAGGCGTACGACGAGATCGTCGTCCTCGATTCGGGCCGGATCAGGCAGCGCGGCCGGCACGCCGACCTGGTCGACCAGCCCGGCTGGTACCGCGACCAGTGGCAACGCCAGCACGACGCGGAACTCGCCTATCCGGCGCCGCGCGGCTGAGCACGGGGGTCCGACGCCCGACGGCCCGCGGCGGCGGGTGTCAGGCCCGCCGACGTCGGGTGTCAGGCCGGCGCGGACGGCGGCTGCGGGACGTCCAGGAACCGGCTCACCGTCGAACTGAACTCCCGCCAACTGCTCCGCTGGCCGGCGAGCGCGCGGTGCCCGGCGTCGGTCAACTCGTAGGTACGGCGTTCGCGACCGTTGACCGTGCTCCAGGCACTGCTGACAAAACCGGCGCGCTCCAGCCGGCGCAGCGCCGGGTAGATCGTCCCGGTCGGCAGATCGAGCACACCACCGCTGCGGGCCCGGAGCACCTCGATGATCGCGTAGCCGTGTTGCGCACCTCCTTCGAGCACTGCGAGCAGCAGCGCGTCGAGGTGACCGTGCAACGACTGCGCGTTCATAGGTAGCAAGCCTACTAATGGGTGTGGCGAGAACCAACGGGGTGCCGGCATCCGCGTCCGTCACCGGCCTACTAGGGTGTGTGCGCAGAGTCACCGATCCGCCGGCACCCGGGCCGGGTCGGGGGTGCCCATACCGAGCGCACACGGAGGTCAGAGTGGCCCGCCAGTCGTCCCACCGGCCCGACACCGACGAGCCTGGCAACGAGCCCGTCGAGAGTGACAGCCCCACCGACTCGGAACAGGACGAGGCCGGGTCCACGGAGACCGCCGCGACCGACCGGAGCGGGACGCCGTCCGACCCGGACCGGTCGTTGTGGGAAGCGGTCCGGATCGACCCGGTCGAGATCGCCCTGCCCGCCGGCTCCGGTTTCACCCTGCGGGCCTACCGCCCCTCGACCGCGCTGACCCCGACCGACATCAGCGAGCGGGAGCAGGACGACCTCTTCGCCGGCCGCTCCCGGGCGGTGCTGGAGGAGGACGAGGACGACGAGACCGTCGTGATCCTCGACGAGGAGCTCGCCGAGCAGTTCGCCGAGGCCGACGAGGAGGACGGCGACTCCGACGCGGCGAAGAGCCGGTCCGGCCGTCGGGACGCGCAGGACAGCGCCGACGACGAGTCCGCCGAGGAGACGGCGGACGAGGAGGAAGAGGAGGAAGAGGGCGAGGAGGTGCCCGCCTTCCTCACCCACCGCGGCAAGCTCCTGCTCTTCAAGAGCCCGGAAGGGCTCGTCACCTTCATCCGTTCCGGCGCCCCGCACGACCTGGCCCAGCTCGACACCTGGGACGAGCTCGTCGAGCGGGTCGAGCCGGCGGACATCGTCCCGCTCGACGAGGACTCCTACGAGCTCGACCTCGTGGTGGAGAATCTGCGCGGCGGACACGACGTGTGGGACGCCACCCTGCTCATCGAGGCCGGCGAGGTCTCCAGGGACCTGGCGTACGCTCTACGTCTGCCGGCCGTACTGGACATGCTGTCGCCCGGCTCCAGCCTGGACGACCTCGACGAGGCGCTCCGGGCGACCGTCAGCGGCGGCCTGGGCGGCTTCCGGGGGCGGCGGCGTCTCAAGAAAATCGGGGCACAAACCGCAAGTCTCGGGTGGCGCACGATTATCGGCAAGATCTCTGCCGCTGTGGACTGGCGCGACTGACCCCTAACCAGGGAGCATCAGTCTTTGGCACACCCCTGTGTCTCGGGAGGAGGACGACGCCGTGGCGCTCGTGCGGGTGTACTGCGGTCTGGCCTCTGCGGATTCAGCGGGCGGGCCGGCTCCGGCCGGCGCGACGCTGACCTCCGCGGTGGTTGACGACGCAGGCAGGCTGCTTCACGTCTGCGAGATCACCGACGACCCCGCCGGCTACGCCCGGCTGGTCACGGTGCTCGTGGAACGGGGCAGCGGACCGAGCGGCGCGGCCGTCGCGACCGACAGCGACGACCACGCGGTCACCACGTTGTTGAACGCGGCGGGACGTCCGTTGGCCATCGCGGACGACGATCTGGTCGACGACTTCGCCGAGCGGTTCGCCGACGACGACTCGCCGGAGGAGCGCGAGTCGCCGCCGGCCGTACGCCGGGCCGTCGGGCTCGCCCGGGCGCTGCAGGCCGGCGCCCTCTCCGCGACCACCCTGCCGCCCTCCCGCGACCTGTCCACCTTCACACCGGTCCTCGCCGCCCACGCGGCTCTCACGAACGGTCGGCACGCCGCCGCGGTGGCCCTGCGCGAGGTGCTCCGGGAGCTCTACCCGGCCGCGTTGCGGGCCTACCCGGACCCGGCCGAGCCGGTCTCCCTCGCGGTGCTGGACGCCCTGCCCGAGCCGGGCATGCTGACCGGCGCCGGTGCCCGGGACGCGGCCGCGACGGCCGACGCCGTCGCCGCCCACCTCGCCGCCGACGGCGTCGCCGAGGCCGGCGCCCTCACCGAGGCCGTGACCGCGCTACGCGTCGCCGTCGCGGAGACGCCACGGCGTGCTCCCGCGACCAACAAGGCGTTCACCGCCGCGTCCGCCGAGACCGTACGCCAGGCTGTCGCCGCCGTACGCGCCTGCGACGCCGGCTGCGACGCGCTGGTCGCCACGTTGGCCGCCCGGGTCGGCTCGCCGCCGGCCGGCGCGCGCCGGGCCGGTCGACGGGCCGTCGAGCCCGCCGCACCAGCCGTTCCCGGAACGCGCGCCGGGTCGACACCGGAACGCGAGCCGGCGCCGGGCCTGGGCCGGCGGAGCCGGCACCAGCCGGTACCGGCGAACGGCACGCCGGCCAGCCCACAGCCGCTGGGGCCGCCGCCGGTCGCTCCCGCGCCGGTCGCACCGCCACCGGTCGCACCGTCGCCGATCACTCCCGCGTCCGCGCCACCGCTGGCACCCGCCGCGTCACACTCGACCGCCGCGCCGGTCTCCGGCCCGCCCCGGGAGCCCCGCACCGCGCCGCCGTCCTCCGCGCCACCGGCCTGGCAGGGCGACACCGGAGCCAACCGTCCGGTCTCCGCCCCGCCACCCCCGCCGCCGGGCATCACCCCGATCCCGCCCAGCCAGCGCGGTTCGATTCCGCCGGCCGAGGCCGGTGAGCCGTTCCGGGCCACACTCACCACCGCGGCGATCAACAGCGCCCGCAACGAGCGGCAGCGGCCGACCGTGGTCCCACCCCGACCGAAGACCAACGGGGAGCCACGGCCGGGCACCATCTCGGCCGCCGGGCTCACCGTCTCCGTACCCGCCGCCCGGCCGGAGCCGGCTCCGGCACCCGGGTCACGGGCGAACTGGCCGCTGGTCAACTCCGGCGACGAGCAGGACGACCGGGCCGGCGGTCCGGGCTACCCGGGGTACGCCGGTGACCAGGCCGCCGATCGGGACGTACCCGGAAACCGGCCCACCAGTGCGGCGCCGGCCGACGGTCGGGTGACCCCGCCCTGGCAGGCCGACGACCTGCCACCGGAACCGCCCGCGCTGCGTCTGGTCGAACCGTCGGTGGCCGAGCGGACCCGGCACAACGGGCTCTCCGGCGGTGAGCCGCCGTTGCGGCGGGCCGAGGAGGAACCGGTCCGGACCGAACAGACCGCGCCGCCCGCCGCCCGCCGCACCGTCGAGCCCGGCCCCCCGCCGGTCGCCGACGAGGGCGACGGCGACCTGCTGATCTTCGCCGCCGCACGGTCGGCGTGGTTCACCGGTCACGCCGAGGACGACGAGGTCGAGTGGTCGTCCACCGCGGACAGCGGCTGGCGGGCCGCCGAGCAGGCCGCCAAGCCCTCGGTCGGTGCCTCGACCGGCGCCGGGCTGCCGAAGCGGGTCCCCCAGGCCAACCTGGTGCCCGGCTCGCCGCTGCGCGACGAGCGACCGCTGCGCATCGTCCGGGACGCGGCCCGGATCGCCGAGCACACCACCGGCTACTTCCGGGGCTGGCGGCGGGGCCAGGAGATCGGCGGCTACGCGGTCGGTGGCCGCCCGGGCCGCGAGGCGGCCGGCGGATGGGACTTCAGCCGCGACCACGAGGACCGGGCGGAGACGCCGGACTACGAGTACCGCTCGGCGGGCTACCGCTCCTGATCCACGTCCCCGGACTATCCGGGCCGAGACCCAGCCGGGCCGGTGCTGACGACAATCGTCGGTGCCGGCCCGTTCCGCGTACGCGACATCCCCGCCGCGCCGGGGACCTCCCGATGGCCGGCGATCAGGGAGTGGCGGTGGTCGCCGCCCGGATCACGGCATTGGCATCCACCGGTTGGACCACTGCCGGCACCGATCCGGCCAACACCGTTCAACTGACTGTCCAATCAGCCCGAAAGCCACTCTCACCTGGTGTTTCTCGCCACACTGCACAGAGTTGACGACACACTGCGACGATCGGGACCATACCGGCGGGACCCCGGACGACACCGGTGACCAGGCACGAAGGGCGGCAGCGGATGGCTGGACAGGCAGTCGGGAGTTGGACGCTCAGCCGACGCGGCCTACTGGCGACGGCGGCCACCAGCCTGCTCGCCGCGTGTGGTCGGACCGAGGTGCCGGGGGTCCGGCGGCCCGAGAACCCCGAACTCGTGATCGGGGCCAACCTCGAACTCACCGGCGTCGGACGGTTCATGGGCCTGCTCCAGGAGCGTTCGCTGCGGATCATGGCCGACACGCTCAACGAGGCACAGGTCCCGGTCGGCAACCTACGCCGCACCATCCGGCTGGTCATCCGGGACAACAAGAGCAACCCCCGGGTCGCGGCGGACCAGACCGCCGAGCTGGCCACCCGCGAGAACGTGCACGCCATCGTCGGCGGCTGCCTCGCCGAGACCTCGCTGCGGATCATCCCGGCCGCCGAGGAGCACCAGGTGCCGTTCATCTCCTTCGCCGCCGCCGACAACCTCACCACGCCGCTCTCCGAGCGGACCTACATCTACAAGCTCGCCCCGGACGCCCGCGACATGGCCCGGGCGTTGGGCGCGCTGATCCGCTCGCAGAAGCTCCAGCGGGTCGGACTGCTGGCTGCGGCAGGGCCGCACGGCGATTCGGGCCTACGAGCCGTCACAGCGGCCCTGGAGAGCAACGACCGCACCCTGGTCGCCACCGCCCGACTGCCGCGTGCCGAGGGTGCCGACTGCGGCCCGGCGGCCGAACGGGTTGTCGTCCAGTCCCCCGACGCGGTCATCATCTGGGGAACCTCCCCGTTCGCCGGTGCCGCGGCCCGGGCGGTCCGGGACACCGGTTACACCGGTGCCCTCTTCTTCGACGCCGGTGCGGTCAGCGAGGAGCTCCTCGACGAGCGGAACACCCCGGCCGTCGAGGGCGCGTACGCCGTACACCCCATCTCGTTGAGTGGTTCGTCGCTCACCAACACCACCACGGCCGGGCTGGCCCGGCGGGACTTCGTCTACCGGTACATCCACGAACACGGCGCGTTCAGCGGCTTCGCCCCCTACGGCGCCGACGCGGTACGACTGATCGCCGACGCGGCACGACTCGGCAAGAGCGTCGACCGGGGCCGGATCCGGGCCTATCTGGCCACCCAGGTCGTCGAGGGCATCGCCGGAGCGTACTCGTTCTCGCCGATCTGGCATGGTGGGATGGCGCCGGACTTCCTCGGTGTCTTCACCGTGTCCAACGGGGCCTGGAGCCGGGTCTCCTGACCACCCCGCCGACTGCGGCCCGGGTCTCGCCGGCTACGGGCCGGGTCTGTTGGACATCCCCCTGACCGGCCGGGCCGGATCCGGAGGCCGCCGCTGTCCCGGTGCGACCGTGGGGAGGCGGGCAACGTCCGAAGCGGACCGTGGTCGTTCGCGTTCCCTGGCGGGTGCCCCTCGCCGGCGCACCCCGTCGCGGGAGATGACACCGGGAGCGTCCCGGTCGGACAGCGGCGTCCGTCCCGGCTGGACGGGAGAGAGCGGCCGCGGGTCCGGACGGCCACACGGCGTACGTCCGGAAGCGACGGTGGCCCGCAGGATGCCCGGCGCGACGGCCGGTTGCCTCCACCCGGACGGCGGGCAGCGGTCAGCGACCGGTGGCGCGGATCGGCCACACCGGTGGCTGTGGTGACGTGCCGGGCCGGGACAGCCTGGACCGGGACACGACGGATGGCGCCGGCCGCGGACGTGGGTCCCGGCGCGACGGTGGAACGTCCGCCTCGGTCAGGCCGGCGCGACGGCGCGGGACCGACGCATCGTCAGCACGTACTCGACCAGCGAGATGAGGACGTGCTTGGTCGACTCCCGGTTCCGGGCGTCGCAGGCGACGACCGGTACGTCGTTGGAGATGGCCAGCGCGTCCCGCACATCCTGCGGGTCGTGGTACTGCATACCGTCGAAGCAGTTGATCGCCACGAGGTACGGCAGCCGACGGTGCTCGAAGAAGTCGATTGCCGCGAAGCAGTCGGCGAGCCGGCGGGTGTCCACCAGCACGACCGCACCGATCGCCCCTCGCACCAGCTCGTCCCACATGAACCAGAACCGCGTCTGGCCCGGGGTACCGAACAGGTAGAGGATCAGATCCCGGTCGATCGAGATCCGACCGAAGTCCATGGCGACCGTGGTGGTCGTCTTTCCCGGAACCTGCCGCGTGTCATCGACACCCACGCCGGCGGACGTCATGATCGCCTCGGTGGTCAACGGCGTGATTTCCGAGACCGAGCCAACCAGTGTCGTCTTGCCGACGCCAAAGCCACCGGCGATGACGATCTTCGCCGATGTCACGCGCCCGGGGGTTGGGCGGTGCGACATGTCAGAGCCTGCGAAGTCCACTCAGCACCCTCTCCAGCAGTTCAGTGCCCACCGCGTCGTTTGAGTCGTCCAGAATCGTCGGCTCGTGCACCGCCACCAGGCCGTCTGCGGCCATGTCGGCGATCAGGACCCGAGCTACTCCGAGCGGCAACTGCATCCGCGCCGCGATCTCCGCGAGCGACTGCAGTCGACCATCACACAGCGCGGCGATGTATTGATGCTCCCGGCCCTGGCCACCATTGCCGTTACCGGCGGACCGACCGCGCACCGTGGTCTCGACGAGCGCCTCCAGCGCGATGTCGAGCCTCGGCCGGGTCCGACCGCGGGTGACGGCGTATGGCCGTACCAGCGCGCCGGTCGGCTCGTCGCGTTCGGCCATCATCGCCGTTCACCCCCTTCTCGCCGTAGCTGAGACTCACACCATGGAGTTCGTCGTCGTTCCATTGTCGTCGCACCAGCTGGCAGCACACACCAGCCGGGTACCGCCTAGCTCAGCATCCCCGCCGCGGCCCGGGGCGGCGGCGTCAACGCGTCACCCACCCGGTCGACGAGCAATGCCATCTCGTAGCCGACCTGCCCGACGTCGGAGCTCCGGGCGGCGAGCACCGCGAAGGACGACCCGTCCGAGATGGACATCAGGAACAGGAATCCATTGTCCATCTCGACGACTGTCTGCAACACCGCCCCACCCTCAAAGCAGCGCGCCGCTCCCTGGGTGAGGCTGACCAGGCCGGACGCGATGGCGGCGAGCTGATCCGCCCGGTCGCGCGGCAGGTCCCGTGACGCCGCCAGGAGCAGGCCGTCCGCGGAGACGGCGATCGCGTGGGCGACGCCGGGCACACGATCGGCGAAGTTGGCCAGAAGCCAACCGAGATCCTGCGTAGATGTCATCCTTCATGCTCCTTCTGGCCGCTTGCGTTCGCGGGGCCCAGATCGATCTGCCCGGTCGACTGGTCGTCCGTCGGGTGCGTGCGGCCACGCTGCACCCCACGGTGGTACGCGGACAGCAGTCCTCGTACCGCCTCCGGCGTACGACGTTGCACCGAGGTGGTCGGCTTCTCCACGGCCCCGGGAACCAACTGGGCCATCGGCACCCGTTTGGGCAGACCGGTCGACGTGGTCGGGGCGTCGGGCGCCTTGGCCGCCGAGGTGGCCGCCATCGCTGCCCGCCAACCGTCATCGGCCGCCGTACGCCAGCCGCCGCCGACCGCCTCGCCCGCTCGACCAGCGCCATTGCTGTGGCCGGTGGTGGGATCCTGCCCCACCGGTGCCGAGACGTTCACCATCGCTGCATTACCTGTCGGTGCGCTTGACGTCCGCTCCGCGTCCTGGCCGGCACCCTCCACCGTGGCGACCTGGCTGGTCGACGGGGCGGACGCGGCACCACTGGGCGAAGCGCTGGCCTCCTCGGGGGTCCGGCGGGTGCGGAACCAGGCCGACTCCAGCTCGCGGAAGATCGGCAGTTCCATGGTCTCGTCCGCGAACTTCGGTCGAGCCTCCACAGTAGCCGGTGGTTCGGCCGCGGGCCGAGGCATCCTGGGGAGTTCCGCCGTCATGTCCAGCGCGGCGGCCAACCGTTCCGGTACGGGCGGCGCGGTCGTCTCCCGGTCGGGGGTGTTGACCGGCGGCCACGCCGGAGGCGCACCGGCGCCGGGCACCTGCGTGGGCGTGGGTGCGGGCTGCGGGACCGGCGGCGCGGCGTTGAACGCCGACACCGGGGCCGGCGGGGCACTGAACGGCGACACCGACGACGTGGCCGGCGGTGCTATCGAGGCCTGCGGGGTCGGCGTCGCCTGCACCGGCGGAGCGGAGACCGGCGGAACCGCCAGCGGCGGCGGGGCCGACTGCGCCGCGGACTGCGCCGCCTCCTGGGTGCTCTGCCGCTGTCGGGGGATGGTGAACCCCGACATCGTGGTGGTGTCGGTGGCCGGGCTGCTCTCCGCGCCCTGCTCGGTGGCACGACGCTGCGGCAGCGGCTCCACCTCGCGCCCGTCCGGGATCCGCGGCGTGAAGGGGTCGCCCCCGCCCCCGTTCAGACCCGTCCGCGCGCCGGTCAGGTCCGACCAGGCCGGCATGCTCCGCACCGAGTTCGGCGGGGTGCTGGAGCGCCCACCACCGTTCGTGACCGGTTCGTACTGCCGGGCCGGCGGAGCGGGATCCGGCTCCGCCGGACGAGAGAAGGGCGTCTCCGCGGGCCGGGTGAACGACGCGCCGCCGCTCTCCAGCGCGAGCGGGGCACCACCGAAGGTGGGACGCTGTGCCGGCGGCTGCGGTGTCGGCGCGGCCGGCAGGGCCCCGGGCTGACCGGCCCGGCCGGCGAGCGCCCGGGGAATCAGCATCGCCGCGGGCAGTGTCACATCTGCGACGGTCCCGCGCTCGTGGCCGGGACGCAGCTCGACCTGGACACCGTGTCGGGACGCCAGCCGCGCCACCACGACCAGACCCATCATCCGGGAGACGGTGACGTCCACCGCGGGCGGCTTGGCGAGCCGCTCGTTGAGGTCGTGCAACTGCTCCGCGGTGATGCCGATACCACGGTCCTCGACGTACAGCGTCGCGCGGTCGCCGACCCGGCGGGCCTCGACCAGCACCTGTGAATCCGGCGGGGAGAAGGCGGTGGCGTTGTCGAACAGCTCCGCCACCAGGTGGACGAGGTCGTTGACCGCCTGTGCCTGGACCTCGATGTCCCGGTCGACCATCCCGAACTCGATGCGGGTGTAGTGCTCGACCTCGGACTGCGCGGCCCGGAGCACGTCGATCAGGGCCGCCGGCTCGCGCTGCACGCGGGTCGAGTCGGCACCCGCGAGGACCAGCAGGTTCTCGTCGTTGCGGCGCATCCGGGTGGCCAGGTGGTCGAGCTGGAAGAGCTCGGCCAGCCGGTCCGGGTCCTCCTCGCCGCGCTCCAGCCGGTCGAGGTGCCCGATCAGCCGGTCGACCAGGATCTGGGACCGACGGGCGAGGTTGACGAACATCGTCGAGACGGAGGACCGTAGCGCGGCCTGCTCGGCGGCGGTCCGGACCGCCTCCAGGTGGACCGCGTTGAACGCCTCGGTGACCTGGCCGAACTCGTCCTTGCTCCGGACCGGCAGCGGCTCGGCGATCTGGTTGGCGACCTGGACCGGGGACATCTGCGCGGTCAACTGCGGGTCACGGAGCCGGGAGACCGCGTGTGGCAGACCGTGTTCGGCGACCGCGAGCGCGCCCTGCCGGAGTTCCCGCAGCGACCGGGCCATCGAGCGGGCCACCAGGTACGCGAAGAGGATCGCGATCAGCAGCATGCTGAGCAGCAGGGCGGTCTCGCCGAAGACCTGCTGGCGTACGTCGTCACGCAGCGCGCCGGCCTGCTTGAGCACGTCACCGTCGAGCTTCGCCTCGACCTCGCGGATCAGCTGGGCGTTGCCGACCATCGCGGCGTCCCAGTCGTCCGCGTCGAACGGGGCGTCCGACATCGTCTCGTTGGTCTTGCCGCGGATCCAGCCGCTGTAGGTGTCGGCCTCGCGCTGGTCGGCGCCGGCGACCACCTGCTCGTAGAACTCGGACTCGTCCCGGCTGGCGACCGCCTCGAAGCTCTGCAGCGCCTGCTGCTGGCCGGTCTCGGTGGCGATGTAGTCGGTCCGCAGCACCGGGGTCAGCCGGTTGTCGATCAGCGCGCGGTGTACGACGACCCGGCGCATCGACAGGTATTCCTTGGCCCGCGAGGTCGCGGCGGCGGCCCGCATCCGGTCGCCCAGGTTGGTGTCACCCGCGAGCTGCGACGCCAGGTCCCGCAGGTCGAGCAGCTCGTTGATCAGCCCCTCGTACGACTGGGCGGCGTCGGTCAGCTTGAGCTTCTCGTTGATGACCTGGCTGCGGGTGCCGGGCAGGTCGTTGAGCCCCTGGTCGATCCGGCCCAGCAGGGCGTCGAAGTTGGCGGGCAGGTCGTCCAGCTCGGCCCGGCGCTCGGAGTACGGCCCTTTGGCGCCGTCGACGCGCTTGTGTACCTCGTTGTACGTCTGCAGGTACTTCTGTCGGGGTGCCTCCGCGCGGGCGCCGAGCAGCAGGACCGCGCCGGCCCGCTCGTCCTGCAGGTCGTGCACGAGCTCGCCGGAGACCTGGGCGAGTGCGGCCAGGTGGTCGGCGCGACTGGCGTTCTCGAGCCGCTCCAGGTGGTCGATGATCCCCGTCGTACCGACGACCACGACCGCGATGGTCGGCGCGATCATGATCAGCCCGAGCTTCGACCAGATCGGCATGTCGCGGAGCCGACTGATCGGCGAGCGGAGACGCGACAGGACCGTTCCTGGTCCCTTGGGCCGCTTGCTCACGTCACCGCCTTCCCATCCAGCACCCTGCGGTGGATCGAGGGCACCGCTGAACAACCGACCCGGCCGGGTCGGACCTCCGAGATTCCATCACGCCACAACTCAAAGAGAAAGCCCAGGTTGTCACCAACCGGGAGCGCACCGAAATGTTCCCGCGCTTTGACAGCGGTCCGTCTTTTTGGTGTCACCCAGCGTAGTCACAAACTGTTTCTGCGTACGTCCCCCGTGGTCACCGCGGTTCGGATCCGGAAATCGTGCCCGATCCCTGATCCGAGGTCCCGCACCGCAACGCATCGAACGGTACCGGAACCCGTGCCACCCTACGCCCCCGCGTCCATCCAATGAGCCGGGGCCGGCCGGTCGCTTGCCGCCGCACGATTCGACACCGCCGTCGGCAGGGCGACCATCGCCCGCCGGCCCCGACAACAAGGCCGAAGTGCCGGATTACGCACTCCGTGCGGACCATCCGGCGACCGGCCGGCCAGGCCGTCCTGACCGGACCGGTACCGACGCCACCCGAAGGGCCGTCAACTTCTCGGACAACCCGCCGACGGATCAGGACAGCAGTTTGGCGTACGCCGGTTTGATCACCTCGTTGATGATGGCCAACCGCTCGTCGAACGGGATGAAGGCGCTCTTCATCGCGTTGACTGTGAACCACTGCAGCTCCGCGTAGCCGTAGCCGAACGCCTCCACGAGCAGGGCCATCTCCCGCGACATCGAGGTGCCGCTCATCAACCGGTTGTCGGTGTTGACGGTGACCCGGAACCGAAGGTCACGCAGCAGCCCGATGGGATGCTCGGCAATCGACGGCGCCGCCCCGGTCTGGACGTTTGACGACGGGCACAGTTCGAGCGGGATCCGCTTGTCCCGGACGTACGCGGCCAGCCGGCCGAGCACCGGCTCCGTGCCGGCGGTGATGTCGTCGACGATCCGTACGCCGTGCCCGAGCCGGTCCGCGCCGCACCACTGGATCGCCTGCCAGATCGACGGCAGGCCGAACGCCTCGCCGGCGTGGATGGTGAAGTGGAAGTTCTCCCGCTGGAGGTACTCGAAGGCGTCCAGGTGCCGGGTGGGCGGGAAGCCCGCCTCGGCGCCCGCGATGTCGAACCCGACCACCCCGACGTCCCGGTGCCGAACGGCGAGTTCGGCGATCTCCTGGGACCGGGCGGCGTGCCGCATCGCGGTGAGCAGGGTGCCGATCCGGATCGGCGACCCGGCCGCCGCGGCGGCGGCGGAACCCTCGGCGAATCCGGCCAGCACCGCCTCCACCACCTCGTCGAGGCTGAGCCCCCGCTCCAGGTGCTGCTCCGGGGCGAACCGGACCTCCGCGTAGACCACACCGTCGGCGGCCAGGTCGAGCGCGCACTCGGCGGCGACCCGACGCAGGCTCTCCGCCGTCTGCATCACCGCGACCGTGTGCGCGAACGTCTCCAGGTACCGTTCGAGCGACCCCGAGTCGGCCGCCTCGACGAACCACCGGCCGAGTTCCTCCGGATCGGTGGTCGGCAGCGGGTGCCCCACCGCGTCGGCGAGTTCGACCACGGTCGCCGGGCGCAGCCCGCCGTCGAGATGGTCGTGCAGCAACGCCTTGGGCACCCTGACGATGTCTTCGTAACCGATTACCGCCATGTGCCGACATTAGTGGCCCACCTCCGGCACCCCCGGCGGACCCCCGTACCGCCACGTCCCCGGCACCACCACCGGCGCCGGTCGGCCGGCACCGGCACACACCCTGCCGCCGACCGACGCCGGGTCCGGGCCGGCGTCGCTTCCGGCGCCACTATCGTGGCCTGGTGCCTCCCGAGATCCTGCGGCACCTCCGCTGCCCGCTCTGCGGTCAACCGCTGGCCCCGGTGCCGCCCGGTGCCGCGTCGGGGGCCACCGCGCTGCGCTGTCCGGCCGGGCACAGCTTCGACGTCGCGCGGCAGGGGTACGTGAACCTGACGGTGGGACGGGCCCCGCACTCGGGGGACACCGCCGCGATGGTGGCCGCCCGGGACGAGTTCCTCGGTGCCGGCCACTACGACCTCATCTCGACCACCCTCGCCGAGCTCGCCACCACACCGGCCGCCCCCGCCACCGGGCCGGCAGACGGCGCTCGGACGGCGTACCCAGAACTGGTGGTCGACGCCGGAGCCGGCACCGGCTGGCACCTCGCCGCGGTGCTCGACGCCCTGCCCGGCGCCACCGGCCTGGCCCTGGACGTGTCGAAGCCGGCGCTGCGCCGCGCCGCCCGGGCGCACCCACGGGCCGGCGCCGTACTCTGCGACACCTGGCGGCGGCTCCCCCTGGCCGACGGCGCCGCCGATCTGGTGCTCAACGTCTTCGCCCCACGCAACGGCGCGGAGTTCCGGCGGGTGCTGCATCCCCGGGGCCGGCTGCTCGTGGTCACCCCGGCCGCCGACCACCTGCGCGAACTGGTCGACGCGCTCGCCCTGCTCCGGGTCGACCCGGCCAAGGAGGAACGGGTCGCCGACAGCCTGACGCCCTACTTCACGCCGGGGCCCGTCACGATACGACGCGACACGCTGCGGCTCACCCGGGCCGAGGTACGCACCCTGGTCGGGATGGGTCCGAGCGCCTGGCACACCGCCCCGGAACCGCTCGACGCACGGATCGACGCGCTTTCCGAGCCGGTGACCGTCACCGCCGCGGTCCGCATCGCCGTCTACCGACCCCGCTGAGCATCCCGCCCCCCGGACAGCCCGCCCCTCGGGACAACCCGCCGCCCCGGACAGCCGGGCCGGTGGCGCCGGGGTCAGGTGGACCGACAGGATCAGGTCGACCGACGGGATCAGGTCGACCGACAGGATCAGGTCGACCGACGGGATCAGGTCGAAAGGTCGACCTCTTCCCAGCCGGCCGGCGGATCGTGGAACGGCCCCCGGAAGACGACCGCCCACTCCAGCGCCCACCGCCGCTGCCCGATCGCGTTGCTGTCGATCATGCCGGGCAACCGGAGCCCCTGCCGCTCGGCCTCCAGGTACGCCCAGTCCAGGCAGTAGTAAAGGTCGAGCACGCCGGCGACCTCCACCGCGTCCCGGGGCGCCGCCAGGGAGCGCGCCCGCCACTCGTTGAAGGTCTCCCCGGCGGGCAGGTTCGGCAGCCGCACCATGAGCCGGTCGTCGGAGGGCGCGGTCGGGTCCAGGTGCCGGCTCAGCCCGAGCACCCAGGCCAGCGCGAAGACCGCGTCGTGGTGCAGGACGAACGACCGGTGGTCCCCCCGGTCCCCCGCCACGAACTGCCACTCCGGCGGCGTGACCAACTCCACCAGGTGCGAGCCGAGCAGCCACCCCATCCCGGTCTCGGCCGACATCCCGAAGCACCGGGCCAGCACCAGGTGCAGAACGGCGACGCGGGCCTCGAGCTCGCCGGTGGGTCGCAACTCGACGGTGTCCCCCGGCTCCCACACCAGCGGGAACTGTTCCGGAGGCAGCGGCAGACCCAGCCGGCTCAACTCGGCCACGTTGGCCGCACGGACCGCCTGGGGGTCGGGAACGGGCACGCTCACAGCGGTAGGTCCTGTCGGGTCAGGGTCCGTCCGGTGCGGCCGCGACGTGACCCCGGGTGGCTGCCCGGACCGATGTCGAACCGGGCCCGGTGGAAGTCCCCCGGGCGACGGAGAATAGCCGCTCGGCGGGGACCCGCACCGGCCGCCCCGCCCACCGTCGACGATGCCGGCCGGGCCGGTCGGCAACCATCGCCGGTCCGGTCGGGGCGGCCAGGCGATCGGGCGACGCGGTCAGGCGATCCGGTCGATGACCAGCGGCGCCACGGTCGGCCGCTGCGCCGAGACCAGCACCGCCGCCTCGGCGTCGGCCCGGGCCGCCGGAATCCGCGCCGGATCGTCGGCCCGCAGCTCGTACAGCGGGTCACCGGCCCGGACCGGGTCACCGGGCCGGCGGTGCAGCACCACGCCGGCGGCGGCGCTGACCGGATCCTCCTTACGGGCCCGGCCCGCACCGAGCCGCCACGCCGCGATCCCGATGCCGTACGCGTCGACGGCGGAGACAAAACCGTCCCGGTCGGCCCGGACGACCTCCACCTCGGCGGCGACCGGCAGCGGGGCGTCCGGGTCCCCGCCCTGGGCCCGGACCATGGTCCGCCACACGTCCATCGCCCGGCCGTCACGCAGCGCCCGCTCCGGGTCCGCGTCCGGCAGCCCGGCCGCGGCGAGCATCTCCCGGGCCAGCGCCAGGGTCAGCTCCACCACGTCGGCGGGACCGCCGCCGGCGAGCACCTCGACCGACTCGGTCACCTCGACCGCGTTGCCGACCGCCAGCCCCAACGGGGTCGACATGTCGGTGAGCAGGGCGACCGTCCGTACGCCGTGTGCGGTGCCGAGCTCCACCATGGTGCGGGCCAGCTCCCGGGCGTCCGACTCGGCCTTCATGAACGCACCCGAGCCGACCTTCACGTCGAGCACCAGCGCCCCGGTCCCCTCCGCGATCTTCTTGCTCATGATCGAGCTCGCGATCAGCGGGATCGCCTCCACGGTGCCGGTCACGTCGCGCAGGGCGTACAGCTTGCGGTCGGCCGGGGCGAGCCCCTCCCCGGCCGCGCAGATCACCGCGCCGACCTCGCCGAGCTGCCGGATGAACTCGTCGTTGCCGAACGTCGCCCGCCACCCCGGGATCGACTCCAGTTTGTCCAGCGTGCCGCCGGTGTGCCCGAGCCCCCGCCCGGACAGCTGCGGTACCGCGGCCCCACACGCCGCGACCAGCGGGGTCAGCGGCAGGGTGATCTTGTCGCCGACGCCGCCGGTGGAGTGCTTGTCCACGGTCGGCCGGGCGACCCCGGACAGGTCCAGCCGCTCCCCGCTGGCGATCATCGCGGCGGTCCACCGGGCGATCTCGGCGGGAGTCATCCCGCGCAGCAGGATCGCCATGGCCAGCGCCGACATCTGCTCGTCCGCGACCTGCCCCCGGGTGTACGCGTCCACCACCCAGTCGATCTGACCGTCGGAGAGCACCCCACCGTCCCGCTTGGTCCGGATCACGTCGACCGCGGCGTACGTTTTCACCGTTGTTTCCTCTTCCTCATGGTTGAACCGGACGGCAGCCGACTTCCCGGGCCGCCCGGGGACCGGGGGCGACCGTGCCCGGCGCAGGGATCAAGCCTGACCGCCCGGAGCCGGGAACGGTCGCCCCCGGCCCCACCTCGGAGCCGGGGAGGGCGGCTCAGCCCACCCAGCGCGCCGGGATCTCCGCCGGCGGCTCCCCCTCGCCGGCCCAGAACATCGCGCCGTCCGCGTCGACCACCACCACCCGGGGCGTACGGGCCTGCGCCCAGGTGATCGCCTCGGCGACGTCGGTCCAGGTCGGCGCCTCCTCCAGCACCCCGGTCGGGGCACCTTCGGCGTCACCGGCGGCCCGCTCCCAGTAGCCGGTCCAGATCTGCCGGCCGCCGGAGACGTCCGGGTGCAGGAAAACGGTGCCCCGCCCCCGCCAGGCCGCCAACGCCTCCGGCACGCTCGGCACCTTCGCCGAGGTCGCCATCGCCGCCAGGTCCTCCGCCCCGAAGGCGTACGGCAGCAGCTCCGTCATCCGTAGCGGCCGGGGTTCCGCCTCTACCTGGAGTTCCGGGCCACCGTGCTCCCAGAGCAGTTGCCGGCACCGGCCGCAGGGCATCAGCGGCGCGCCGTTCGCGTCGACACAGGAGAACGCGACCAGCTTTCCGCCACCGGAGGCGTGCAGTGCGGAGACCAGTCCACACTCGGCGCAGAGCGTGACGCCGTACGAGGCGTTCTCCACGTTGCAGCCGACCACGATCCGGCCGTCGTCGACGAGTGCCGCCGCCCCGACCGGATAGTTCGAGTACGGCGCGTACGCGTGCCGCATCGCCTCGGTCGCGGCGGCCCGCAGCGTCACCCAGTCAATCTCCATCGTCACGCCACCATCCTGCCCCGCCGCTGGTCAGCCCTTGATGTAGGGCTTGCCGTCGGCGGCCGGGGCCCGTACCTTGCCGACCAGCCCGGCCACCGCGAGCAGGGTGGCGAGGTACGGCAGCATGGCGAGGAACTCGCTGGGGATGGTGCTGTTGATCGCGCTGAGGTAGGTGCCGAGCTGGTCGGCGAAGCCGAAGAAGAGCGCGGCCAGCAGGGCGCCGGTCGGGCTCCACCGTCCGAAGATCAGCGCGGCGAGGGCGATGAAACCCTTTCCGCCGATCATGTTCTTGGTGAAGGTGTAGAGCGCCAGGGTGTAGGAGGCGCCGCCGACCCCGGCGACCATGCCGGCCAGCAGCACGTTCCGGTAGCGCAGCGCCAGGACCTTCACCCCGAGGGTGTCGGCGGCGGTCGGGTGCTCGCCGACCGACCGGGTCCGCAGCCCCCACCGGGTCCGGAACAGCGCGACGTGGATCACCACCACCAGGATCAGCGCCAGGTAGAGGAAGATGTTGCCGCTGAACAGCGCCGGGCCGAGCACCGGGATGTCGGAGAGGACCGGGATCGGCCACGCCTCGAACCTCGGCGGCTGGTTGTACTTCGCGGCGTCGGGCTGCATCAGCCGTTCGTAGAGGAAGCCGGTCAGGCCGACCGCGAAGAGGTTCAACACGATTCCCATCACGACCTGGTCGACCAGGTACCGGATGGTGAAGACCGCCAGCAGCAGCGAGATCAGCGCGCCGCCGAGCGCGGCGGCGACCAGACCGAGCCAGGCGCTGGCCGCCATGGTGCCGACCAGGGCGCCGGCGAAGGCGCCCATCAGCAGCTGCCCCTCGATCGCCACGTTCACCACGCCGGACCGCTCGCAGAGCACGCCGGCGAGAGAACCGAAGATCAGCGGCAGGGCGAGGATGAAGGTGCCCCGGACGATGTTGACCAGCGGCATGAAGTTCTGGTCCGGCGGCGCGGCCGAGACCTGCCAGCACAGGAACGAGAGCACCACGCCGACCACGGCGACGCCGAGCAGCGGGGTGAACCAGCGCTTCGAGAGCCCGGCCAGCAGGGCCGCCCCGGCCGCCGCCGCGACGAGTCCGAAGAGGATCGCACCGACGGTCCCGTTGATCGCCACCGAGGCGCCACCGGCGTCCTCGCTGAGGGTGAACCGGGCGTCCGCGCCGGTGGCGAGGGCGCCGAACAGCACCGCGGCGACGAGGCCGAGCAGCATCGCGCCGGCGCCGACCTTACGGTCGCGGGTCCAGAAGCCCGGTCGTACGGTGACCGCGACGTCCTCGACAGTCATCGTGGACATGGAGTGTGTCACCAGCCCTTCGCCATGCTCGTCTGGAGTCGGGCGGCCCGGGCGGCCCGGAGCCCGAAGATCGCCTTCACCAGTGCCGGTGCGGCGATGAAGATGACGATCAGCGCCTGCAGCACGGTGACCAGTTCCAGCGAGACGCTGGCGTACGACTGCATCCGGTTGCCGCCCGCCTGCAGGGCGCCGAAGAGCAGTGCGGCGAGCGCGACGCCCCACGGTTTCACCCGGCCGAGCAGGGCGACGAGGATGCCGTCGAAGCCGATCTGGGCGACCACCAGCGGGGTGAGTGCGGTGGCGGTGCTGCCGAGCACCATGTTCGCGCCGCCGAGGCCGGAGAGCGCACCGGCGATCACCATGACCAGGACGTACGTCTTTGCGACGCTGATCCCGGCGGTCCGGGCCGCCTCCGGGTTGGCGCCGACCGCCCGCAGTTCGAAGCCGAACGTGGAGCGGTTGAGCAGCCAGGAGATCGCCCAGGTGGCACCGACCGCCAGCACGATGCCGAGGTGTACCCGCAGGTCGCCGCCGAGCAGTCGGGGCAGTTGGGCGGAGCCGTCGACGGAGCGGCTGATCGCGTCGGTCCGGTCCGGCGCGTGCACCCCGTGCTGCATGATGATCCAGGCCAGGAAGTACGTGGCGACGTAGTTGAGCATGATCGTGGTGATCACCTCGTGCGCGCCGGTCCGGGCCTTGAGGAAGCCGGAGGCGAAGCCCCAGACCGCACCGCCGAGGGCACCGGCGACCAGGGCCACGACCAGGTGTACGACCGGCGGCAGCGGCAGCAGGAAGCCGGCCAGCGCGGCCAGGATCACGCCGATCGTCGCCTGGCCCTGGGCACCGATGTTGAACAGGCCGCCCCGGAAGGCGAGCGAGACCGCCAGACCGGTGAAGACCAGCGGGGCGGTGTAGGTGAGCGTCTCCGAGATCGGGGCGAAGACCGGCTGCCAGCCGTTGGTGCCGTTGATCCAGCCGGTGACCGCGGCCGGGTCGACGATCGCGCCCTTGAACAGGTTGGCGTACGCGTCGCTGACCACCGCCCAGCTCGCGTTGAGCGCGTCGGAGGGCCGGGCGGTGAAGTAGCTGAAGGTGTGCAGCACGTCCGGGTCGGAGATGATGATCAGGATCGCCCCGATCACCATCGCCAGCACGATGGCGAGCACGGTGACGGTCACCGTGTTCGCCGACCAGAGGTTGCGGACGAAGAGCTTCAGCAGCAGCGAGGCGCCGCCGTCCCGGTCGGTCAGCGGGGCGTCCCCGCCGCGCCGGGCGGGCTCGGTGCCGTCGTCGGTCGCCGGTGTGGCACCGGCCTGATCCGCCGTGCCGGTGGCCTCGGCGGTGCCGGTCACCTGCTCGGTGTCGGCTCCGGTCCCGGTCACCTTCTCGGTGTCGGGGCCAGCGCCGTCCGGGTTCTCCCGGGGGGACGGTACCCCGGGCGTGTTGACGTCGGTCATCGGGTTTCCTCGCTACCAGGAACGTCGGTGCGGCCGGCCCCCTCGACGGCCGGTTCGGTCACCTCGGCGGACTCGGCCCCGTCGACCGGCGACGTGGCCGGGTCGGCAGACCCCGCCCCCTCGGCGGCCGACCCGGTCGCCTCGGTGCCGGTCACGCCGGCCATCAACAGTCCGATCTCCTCACGGGGCGTCTCCGGACCGACGACGCCGATGATCCGGCCCCGGTACATCACGGCGACCCGGTCGGCGAGGCCGATCACCTCGTCCAGTTCGCTGGAGACGAGCAGTACGGCGGTGCCGATGTCCCGCTCGTGGATGATCCGGCGGTGGATGAACTCGATCGAGCCGACGTCCACGCCCCGGGTGGGCTGGGCGGCCACGAAGAGCTTGAGCGGCCGAGACATCTCCCGGGCGATGATCACCTTCTGCTGGTTGCCGCCGGAGAGGGTCCCGACGGGTGCGTCGGCGGACGGGGTCCGGACGTCGAACTCGGGGATCCGCTCCCGGGCCGACGCGGCGATCGCCTCCGGCCTGAGCACCAGTCCGGCCCCGAACGGCGGCTGGTCGTAGATGTCCAGCACCAGGTTCTCGGCGACGCTGAACTCCTTGACCAGGCCGTCGACGCTGCGGTCCTCGGGAACGTACCCGACGCCGGCCCGGAGCACCCGCTTGGTGGGCCAGCCGTCGATCCGCTCCCCGGCCAGCGTCACCGAACCGCTCAGCAGCGGCCGGAGGCCCATCAGCGCCTCGATCAGCTCGGTCTGGCCGTTGCCCTGCACACCCGCGATGCCGAGCACCTCGCCGGCCCGTACGGTCAGGTCGACGCCGTCGACCGCCCGGACCGACCGGTCGTCGTCGACGACCAGGCCCTCGACCTCCAGCACCGGGGCACCCGGCGCGGCGGCGGCCTTCTCCACGGTGAGGTTGACGGTACGACCCACCATCAGCGCGGCGAGTTCGTCCTCGCTCGCGTCCGGGTCGGCCGTGCCGACGGTCCGCCCCCGGCGGATCACGGTGATCCGGTCCGCGATCGCCTTCACTTCCTTGAGCTTGTGGGTGATGAAGACGATCGACTTGCCGGTCTCCTTGAGCGCCCGCATGACGGTGAGGAGTTCCTCGGTCTCCTGCGGGGTCAGCACGGCGGTCGGCTCGTCCAGGATCAGCAGGTCGACGTCCCGGGTGAGGGCCTTGACGATCTCGACCCGCTGCTGCACGCCGACCGGCAGGTCCTCGACGACGGCGTCCGGGTCGACCCGCAGGTTGTACCGGCTGGACACCTCGGCCACCTGGCGCCGGGCCCGCCGCCGGTCGAGGAAACCGAGCAGCCCGCCCCGGACCTGTTCCGCGCCGAGCATGATGTTCTCGGCCACGGTGAAGACCGGGACCAGCATGAAGTGCTGGTGCACCATGCCGATGCCGGCGCCGATGGCGTCGCCGGGGCCCTTGGCCCGCAGCGGTCGGCCGTCGACCAGGATCTCCCCTTCGTCCGGCTGCAGGAGTCCGTACAGCACGTTCATCAGGGTCGACTTGCCCGCGCCGTTCTCCCCGAGCAGCGCGTGAATCTCTCCGGGCTCCACCGTCAGATCGATGTGGTCGTTGGCGACCAAATCACCGAACCGCTTGGTGATGCCGCGCAGTTCGAGTCTCAGCGCAACCTCCAGGGAGTGCGGGGGGATGCTGCAGCCTAGCTGCTGGTAGGCCCGGTTGACAGGGGACCGTTCGGCGGTCGTGACGGCCTGTTCGGCCGTCCGGTGGGTGGCGTGAAAACCGGCCGCCCCGGCCCGGTGGAAAATGCTTCCCACCAGGGTCGGAGCGGCCGGATCGTCCTTTTCAACGCCGGCCCGGTCGGCCGCCGGTGACCACCGGTTCGGCCGACCCGGTGGTGTTACTTCGGCTGTGCGTCCGAGCTGACCTTGACGGTGCCGGCGGCGATGTCGGTCTTGAGCTTCTCGACCTCAGCCTTCAGCTCCGCCGGGACCTTGCTGTCGAACTCGTGGTACGGGGCGAGCGAGACGCCGTTGTTGGCCAGGGTGCCGAGGTAGCCGGGGTCGTGGGCCAGCTTCTCGCCCTTGGCCGCCGTCACCACCGCGTCCTTCACCGCGTCCTTGATGTTCTTGACCACGGTGGTGAGCAGCGCCGCGCAGTTCTGGGTGCTCTCGCAGCCGTCGACGTCGACCCAGATCACCGAGTACTTGCCGCCGGCCGCCTGGGCCGCCGCCGTGGTGCCGAGACCCGCCGCGCCGGCGACCGGCATGACGATGTCGGCGCCCTGGGCGACCAGCGTGTCGCTGATCTTCTTGCCCTCGTCCTGCTTGACGAAGTCGTTGGTGAACGAGCCGTTCTGGCTGGCCTTGTTCCAGCCGAGCAGCTGGACGTTCTTGCCCTTGGCCTGGTTGTAGTAGGCGACGCCGTCCGCGAAACCGTCCATGAAGATGGTCACCGGCGGGATCTTCATGCCGCCGTAGGTGCCGACCTTGCCGGTCTTCGTCATCCCGGCGGCGAGGTAGCCGGCCTGGAAGGCGGCCTGCGCGGTGTCGAACTGCATCGGGAAGACGTTGCTCTCCGGCAGCTTGGCGTCGACGATGCCGAACTGCTGGTCCGGGTGCGCCTTGGCGATCTTGGAGGTGGCGTTGCCCATCAGCCCACCGACGGCGAGGATGAAGTCGCAGTCCTGGTTGACGTACTGGGTCAGGTTGGGCTCGTAGTCGGCCTCGGCCTTGGACGCCACGTACTTGATGTCGATATTGCTGTCGGCGGCCTTCGCCGCTTCCAGACCGGCCCACGCCGAGGTGTTGAACGACTTGTCGTCGATGCCCCCGACGTCGGTGACCATGCAGGCGGTGTACTTCTCGGCCGCCGTGCCGCCGGCGTTGTTCTCCTCCGGAGCCTGGCCACACGCGGCGGCACCGAGCGCGAGCCCGCCTACCGCGAGTACCCCGACGATCCGCATCCCACGCGCAGTGCGCAAGACGGTCTCCTTCCCATTGCACACCGCCCACTGCGGTGGCTGCCCTTTGTGCCGGCCTGCTGCGCTGCCGCCGGCGTCCCACGTTACGGACGGGAGCGTACGCCCGCACCAGTCCACCGGCCGACAATCGTGCCTGACTGTTGAACGCCCGTTACCCTTACGTAACTTCGGGGTGCGCGAGATCACTTCGTGACCCGCCCGATGCCGGACCAGGTCCACCGGAGCGTCCCTTTTCCGCCTGTTCCGGCCGGCCGCAGGTGACGCGCAGTTGACCAACAGGGGCCCCCGGAATGACCTCGACCAGGGCCGATGAGTCCGGCCCTGGTCGACGTACCGCCCGGGGTTCAGCGCCAGAAGACCGCGACCGCCGCGTTGACCAGGGTCAAGCCGATGATCGCCAGGAAGTGGCCCTTGTTGACCACCTCGCGCTTACGGGAGAAGAACACCATCACAAAGATCATCAGTGCGATCACCAGCTTGGTGGCCAGCTTGGCCGGCGACGGTTCGTCGCCGTCCCGCAGCGGCGCGGCGAGGCCGAGCCCGGTCACCAGTTGGATGACCGCACCCCAGAGCATCAGGGGATTGATCCGCAGCCGGCCGGTGACGTACTGCCCGACCGCACCGCCGAGCAGCAGCGCGAAACCGATCAGGTGCGCGTAGAGGAGTATCAGTCGGAGAGGTTCCACGCCGCCCATCCTGCCCCATCCGCCACCGACCGGCCCGCCCGGAACAGGGGCCACGGCCGATCCGGCCCGTCCCGCGCCAACGGGAACGGCCGGGTCCGGGGCCGGATCACCCGCTCTGGGCGGTCAGGCTTGATCCCGTCGCGGGCGATCCGGCCCCGGCCCCCCAGGCCCGCCCACCGACCGGCTCGGGCCGGTCCCTGGCGGTCGCGTCCGGTGCCGGGGCCGTCCGGCACCGGCCGGGTCCGCGCGACGCAGGTGAGCAGCAGCCCGAGCCCGGCGTAGCCGACCAGGACCAGCATCGGTCCGGTCGCCCCGGCCCCGTCGAAGAATCCGGTCGACCGCAGCAGGGTGCCGCCGGCACCGACCGGCAGCCACTGCCCGACCGTGCCCCACGGCTGCGGCAGCAGTTCCGGCGCGGCGGAGACCGCGGACAGCGGGTTGCCGACCAGGAAGACCAGGACTGCACCGAGGCCGAGTCCGGGCCGACCGAGTGCGCTGCCGAGCCCGGTCACGGTGGCCGCGATCGCCAGCGTGGTCAGCGCGATCGCCGCACCGTTGCGCAGCGGGTCGCCGGGTAGCACGCCGAGCCAGCCCTGCAGCACCAGCGGCCCGGCGACACCGGCCAGCAGCCCGAAGCCGAACAGCCCGAGCAGCCGGGCGGTCCGGCCGGCGACCAGCAGGGTGAGCAGCGCTCCGGCCAGCAGGCTGGTCAGCGCGAGCGGCAGGAACCCGGCGGCGAAGCCACCGCCCCGAGGGTCGTCGGGATCGGCGGGGACGACCTCGACCACTCGGACAGGGGCGCCGGTCGGGGGCTGCCCGACGGCCTGGCTGAGCAGCGCCGCCACCGTGGGACTGGCTCCGGGTGCGGTGTGCAGGGCCGGTCCGTCCGGGCCGGCGACGAGGGCGGCGTACGCCTCGCGGTCGCGCAGCGCCCGGTCGGCGGCCGGGCCGTCGGGCAGTCGGATGACCGTGAAGCTGCCCGGCGGGGCGGCGGCGGCCAACCGCGCGGCGAGTTGGTCGGCGACGGGTGCCGGTCCGGCGACCACGACCGGCAGGTCGCGCGGGGCCAGGTTGGCGGCGGGACCGGCGAACAGGGGTACGAGCAGCGACTGCAGCAGGACCACTGCGACGGCGACCAGCGCGGCCAGCGCCAACGGTGATCGGGGACGGGTGGGTCGGATCATCTCCGGACTCCTCTAAAACGAATACTCGCTCTTTTAAGCTCCAGGCTCCTCCCGGAGGCATCGACGCGTCAAGAACGAATCCTCGTTTTACAATGTGTGGCGTGCCACGCGTCTCCGACGAACACCTGGCCGCCCGACGGCAACAGATCCTCGACGCCGCCTGGCGCTGCTTCCTGCGCAACGGCTTCCACGCCACGTCCATGCAGGACGTGATCAACGAGGCCGGACTCTCCGTCGGCGCGGTCTACCGGTACTTCCGCAGTAAGCACGAACTGGTCACCTCGATCGCCGAGTCCGTCCTCGACGGCGCGGACGAACTGTTCGGCGCACTCGCCGCGGCCGAGCACCCACCGCCCCTGCTGGAGGTGGCCGATCGGGCGCTCGAGTTCGTCGACTCCCAGCTCGGACCGGACGGCGCGTTCCGGCTCGCCGTACAGGTCTGGTCGGAATCGCTGCGCGACCCGGCGCTGGCCGACTTCGTCTCCCGGATGTACGCCGGGTTCCGCGGCCATTTCGTGACCCTCGCCCGACGCGCCCGGGAGGCCGGCGAGCTGCCCCCGGACGCGGATCCCGAGGCGGTGGGCGCGGTCCTGTTCGGCTTGCTCCCCGGATACGCGCTGCAACGGCTGCTCTCCGCCGGGCCGGACCGCCAGACCTACCTCACCGGGCTACGGGCCATGCTGGACCAGCACGTCGGGCACGCCGGCCCGGCCCGCTGACCTCGACGCCCCACCGGGCAGGACGCTTCCGGTCCACAACCGGCCGGGCTAACATCGGCCAACCACCGGGATCGCAACATACGATCTTGAGAAAGCCCCGGCTACGCCGCGAACCGGCCGGCGGCGGACGGGAGTCGCGCTGTGGTGTTGCCGAAGAGCAGGATCCGGGACGGTCGCTCGCGGGCGCTGACGCTCGTGGTGCTCGTCGAGGTGGTCGCGGTGCTGCTGGCCGGTGGTACGGCCCTGCTCCTCGGCGCCTCGGACGAGCCGGCTGCGCCAACCGCACGCCCGACCACCACCACGCCGAGCGCGGCGGCACCGACCACCCCACCGGCGACCGGCGACCCGAGCGCCCCGATCCTGCAACCCGGCCGGCCCGGCGAGTCGGCCCAGGTGCTCGACCCCGGCCAGGTGACCCCGGGGCCCGGACCGACCCACAACACCGCCGACCTCCGCTTCGTCCAGATGATGATCCCCCACCACGAGCAGGCCCTGGAGATGGCCGCTCTGGTCCCGCAGCGGGCCGGCAGCGCCGGCGTGATCGCCGTCGCCGACCGGATCAGGTCCGCGCAGCAGCCCGAGGTGGAGGTGTTGCGGAGCTGGCTGCGGGACCGTGGCTTCCCGGTCCCGGAGGGGCACACCGGCCACGACCCCGGGGCCATGCACGGCATGCAGACCCCGGAGGCGATCGCCGCGCTGGCCGGCATGACCGGCACCGACTTCGACCGCCGGTTCGTGGAGATGATGACCGCACACCACGAGGGCGCCATCGCGATGGCGCAGGAGGTGCTGACCAGCGGCGTCAACCAGCAGATCCGGGAACTGGCCCGCAACATCGCCTTCGAACAGGCCGTCGAGGTCAGCCGGATGCGCGAGGTCCTCGCCCCGCCGGCCCGGTGAGGGCCGGTCGGGTCAGCCCCGCTGACAACCGTCAACTCAGGACAGTCGCCACACCTGGAACGTCGGGCCGTCGCCGGGCAGGGTGACCACGCCGTCGCCGTCGGCACGCAGGGTCGGGGCGCCGCCGTACCGGTTGGGGGCGTACCCGGCGATCGGCAGGCCGGGCAGCCGTACCGGCACTCCGGCGACCCGCCGGGCGAGCACCAGCAGCGCCCCGGTCGGCGCCTCGCGGAGGAAGACCAACGTGTCGGGGTCGAGGTACGCCCAGCGCAGCCCGCCGTACCGCAGCTCCGGCTCGGCGGCACGCAGCGCGAGCAGCGACCGGTACGCCCCGAGCGTCGCCTCGTCCCAGCTCTCCAGCCGGTGCCAGGGCATCGGGGTACGGGAGTCCTCGCCGTTCACCCCGTCGAGCCCGAGCTCGTCCCCGGCGAAGATCATCGGGGTGCCCGGCATCGTCGCCAGCAGCCCGACCGCCACCTCCTGACCGGCGGCGCTCCCCACGACGGTGCGGATCCGGGCCGAGTCGTGCGAGCCGAGCAGCTGCCACGAGTGGACGTACGACCGCCACGACACCAGCGCCCGGAACGCGTTCATCGTCGCGACCACCGCCCCGGCGTCCCGCCGGCGGATCCCGCCCGGCACCCCGAGGAAGTTCGGCAGGTCACCAACCCCGGCAGCACCCGCCCCGGCATCGCCGGTCCCGCTGTTGTCGGCGCGCAGCCAACTCCACACCGGATCGGTGAACCCGGTGTAGTTCATCGTCCCCTGCCAGCCGTCCCGATCCAGGTCACCGGTGTGGTCGTGGCCGTGCTCGGCCACCAGCAACCCGTCCGGGCGGGTCCCCACCACGGCGGCCCGCAGCAGCGCCGCCACCTCGTGGGTGTACGCGTCCCGGCCGCGCCGACCGGTCATGTTCGCCACGTCGACCCGCCAGCCGTCGAGTCCGTACGGCGGGAGCAGCCAGCGCCGGAGCACCGCGTCCGGCCCCTCGGTGAACCGGCGACGCAGTTCGGTGCTGCCCCAGTTGAGCTTCGGCAGCGTCTTGACGCCCTTCCAGGACTCGTAGTCGCCGGTGACGTCGTCGAGGTAGTACAGCTCCCGCTCCGGCGCGTGCCGGTCGGAGGATGCGTCGACGAACCACTCGTGCCCGTCGCCGGTGTGGTTGCTGGTGATGTCGCCGAGCAGCCGCCAGCCCCGGGCGTGCACCGCGTCGGCCAGCCGGGCCAGTGCGGCGTCGCCGCCGAGCAGCGGGTCCACCCGGTCGAAGCTCGTCGCGTCGTAGCGGTGGGTGGAGCGGGCCGGGAAGAACGGGGTCAGGTAGACGGTGTTGACCCCGAGCCGGTCCAGGTGGTCCAGCCGTTCGGTGATCCCGTCCAGGTCACCGCCGTAGTACTGGTACGGCGTCTCGGGCCCGCGCCCGATCACCGGGGTCCGTGCCCAGTCGCACGAAATCGCCCAGTCCGGCAACTCCGCTCCGGCGCCCCGGGTAGCGTCCGACGACCGGGCGAACCGGTCCGGGAAGATCTGGTAGACGATCGCGTCCCGCGCCCAGGCCGGCGGCGGCTCGTACGCCACCAGCCGGAAGTCGGTGCTGTCCGGTACGTCGTGCCCGACCACGCCGAGCGCGGTGAGCCACCGGTTGCCGCCCGGCTCGTCGAGCAGGAACCGGTACGTGGTGACCGGGTTGCGGACCTGCACCTCGGCCCGCCACCAGACCTCGTGGTCGGTGCGCCGGTCGATCCTGGCGGCGGCGAAGTGTGGCTCGCCGTCCGGGGTGGTCCGGACGAAGACCCGCCGGACCGGCGAGACCGCCGGCACCCGGACGAAGACCACAACGGTGTCGCCGAGCGCCGGGGCCTGCTCGGGCACGTACGTCGCCGAGCCGTCGTGGTGCGGCAGGTGCAGCAGGCTGTGCCCGTCCGGCCGCCGACCGGGGTCGGTCATCCCTTCACCGCCCCGGCGGCGAGCCCGGAGACGATGTAGCGCTGCAGGAACTGGAACAGCAGCACGGTCGGGACGGCGGTCAGCAGCGTACCGGCGGCGAAGAGACCGAAGTTGTTGTTCCGTTCCCCCTCGATCAGCCCGTACATGCCGACGGCGAGGGTCTTCGACCCGGTGTCGGTGAGAAAGACGCTGGCGACCAGGAACTCGTTGACCGTGGTGATGAAGGAGAGCAGTGTGGTCACCGCCAGGATCGGCGTCACCAGCGGCAGCATGATCCGGAAGAAGATCTGGGCGTGGGTGGCACCGTCCACCGTGGCCGACTCGTCGATCTCCTTCGGCAGGGTGTCGAAGAAGCCCTTCATCAGCCAGGTGTTCGCGCCGAGTGCACCGCCGAGGTAGACCAGGATCAGCCCGAACGGCGTGTTGAAGCCGACCTCCGGCCACAGGTCGGTGACCGTACTGAAGATCAGGAAGATCGCCACGATCGCCAGGAACTGCGGAAACATCTGGATCAGCAGCAGCGACAGCAGCCCGACCCGGCGGCCCCGGAACCGCATCCGGGAGAAGGCGTACGCGGCGAGTGCGGAGAGGAAGACCGAGGCGGCCGCCGCCACCCCGGCGATCAGCACCGAGTTGAGGAACCACCGCCCGAACGCGGTCCGGTCGAAGAGGTTGACGAAGTTCTCCCCGGAGACTCCACCGGTCGGCACCAGCCCGGTCGAGCTGAGCGTGCCGAGCGGGTTCACCGCCGCCGAGACCACAAAAACGATCGGGAAGAGGCTGAACCCGACGGCGAGCAGCGCCACCAGGTGCCGCCAGCCGACCTGGCGCAGCCACGACCGGCGGGGTCGGCGGGTGGCGGCGGACGGCCGGACCGGACCGGTGGTGGCGACGGTGTGGTCGGCCGGGGGCGCTGTGGTCACGAGTAGACCTCCTCCTGCTGCCGGGTCCGCCGGAAGGTCACCGCCGAGATGACCGCGACCAGCGCGAAGATGAAGATCGAGATGGCGGCGGCGAAGCCGTACTGGGCGCCCTGCCCGCCGAAGGCGAGCCGGTAGGTGTACGTGATGAGCAGGTCCGTCGCCCCGATGGTGCTGTTGTCGGCCGGGAACGGCGCACCCTTGGTGGTCAGGTAGATCGCGTTGAAGTTGTTGAAGTTGTACGCGAACGACGCGATCAGCAGCGGGGAGAGCGCGACCAGCAGCAGCGGCAGGGTGATCCGGCGGAACGACTGCCAGCGGGACGCCCCGTCTACCGAGGCCGCCTCGGTGAGCTGGGCCGGGATCGCCTGCAACGCGCCGGTCGCCACCAGGAACATGTACGGGAACCCGAGCCAGAGTTGCACCAGGATCACCGCCGCCCGGGCCGACCAGGTGCCGCCGAACCAGTCCACGTGCCAGCCGAACAGGTTGTTGATCAGACCGAAGTCGGCGTTGAACATGTCCCGCCAGACCAGCAGCATCGCGAACGACGGCATCGCGTACGGCAGGATCAGCAGCACCCGGTAGAGGTTGCGGCCCCGCATCCGGGGCGAGTGCAGCACCAGCGCGCAGAGCAGTCCGAGGGCGAAGGTGCCGCCGGCCGAGGCGACCGCGAAGAAGAGGTTCCAGAGCAGCGTACGCAGGAACGGGCCGGAGATGTCCGGGTCGGTGACCACCCGGGTCAGGTTCTGCAGGCCGACGTCGACCTGCCAGCCCTGGGCCAGCCGTTCCCCGTCGGCGGCGACGAACGCGCCGAGTTCCTCGTCGGCGGTCCAGGTCTTGCCGCTCTCGCGGTCGCGGACGCAGTCGCACCCGGCGTCGTACGCCCGCAGTGCCCGGCCCTCGTAGGCGCGGGAGAGTCCCGAGGAGCGGATCGCGCCGCCGGCGGTCGGTACGGCGAAGTTGGTGATCTCCTCGCTGCGCGCGCCGGCCTGCCCGATGCTGAGCAGGGTGTAACCCTCGGCGGCGGTGACCCGGCCGCCTGGGCCGACGGTGACCTCGTCGGCGGGGAGTTGGCGCAGTCCGGCGGTGTCGCCGGCCGAGACGGCGCCGGTCGCCGGGTCGGTGACCAGGAAGACCAGTGCGCCGGTCGCCGGGTCGCCGGTGGTGGCGACGGCGAGGCTGTATTCGGTGGAGCCCGGCACCTGGGTCACCGAGGCGGTCTGGATCGCGACGATCGCGTCCTGTTTGCTGCCCCGGTGGCCGTCGCCGAAGTTGGTGAAGGCGGTGCTCGCCGTGTACAGCACCGGCAGTACCTGGAACGCGAGCAGGAAGAGGGTGCCGGGCACCAGGTACTTCGCCGGGATGTGCCGCCGGGTCAGGTAGAGGTAGCCGAGGCCGGCGGTGGTGGCGACCAGGATCGCCAGCCCGACCCACGCTTCGGCGTCGACCAGTGGGAAGGCCGCCCAGGCGGCGATCCCGAGGGTCAGGCCGAGCAGGACCACCTTGACGAGGAGCCCGGTCAGCGAGGTCGACGCGTCCCCGCGCCGACCGCCCGCCGACGTGCCGGCAAAGCCGCCGGCCGACGGGCCGCCGGTGGTCTGGCCCGGCTCCGTCCCGTGGTGCGGGGCCGGCTCGGCCGACCCCGCACTGAACTCACGGTTCTCCATCGCCTGGCTACTTGATCTGACCCGCGATGGTCTTGCCGGCGGAGGTGATCGTGCTGGTCACGTCGGCGCCGCCGATCACCGCGGCCTCGGCCTTGCCGAACGGGTCCCAGACCGCCGCCATCGCCGGGATCGCCGGCAGTACGGCGCCGTTGCGGCCGGCGTCGAGGAACTTCGCCAGGTCCGGGTCGGTTCCCTTGACCTGGTCGAGGGCGGCGGTCAGCGCCGGCGGGCGCGGGTCGGCCTGGTAGAGCGCCACCGCGAGGTCCGGGGTGGAGACGTAGTTGGCGACGAACTCCTGCGCGACAGCCTTGTTCTGCCCCTTGGCCGCCACGTAGAACGCCTGCACCCCGATGAACGGCTGGGCCTGGCCGGCGCCGGCGAACCCGGGGACCGGGGTGACGTCGTAGCTGAGGCCGGCCTTCTTGACGTCGCTGGTCGCCCACGGGCCGGAGACGAGGTAGGCGCACTTCTTGCCGGTGAAGAGCGAGATCGAGTTCTCCGGGGTGATGGAGCGCTTCAGTACCCCCTCGCCCTTCTCGCCGAGCGCCGCGATCTTCTTGAACGCGGCGACCGACTCCGGGGTCCCGACCCCGAGGTTCTTCGGGTCGTAGTCGCCGTCCCCGGTGGTGCCGAAGAGGGTGCCGCCGGCCGAGCTGTACAACGGGTAGATGTGGTACGCGTCGCCGTTCTGCCCGACCTGCAGGCAGAGCACCTCGCTGACCTTCTTCTCGGCCTTGAGCCGCTTGCCGGCGGCGACGAGGTCCTCGATGGTCGCCGGGGCCTCCGGCGCCAGCGCGGTGTTGCGGATCAGCGCCAGGTTCTCCATGGCGTACGGCACGCCGTACGTCTGGCCGCCGAAGGTGACCGCCTTCATCGCGGCGGGGTTGAAGGCGTTCTTCTGGGTGGCGGAGAGTTGCACCGGTTCGATGGCGCCGTTCTGGACCAGGTTGCCGATCCAGTCGTGTGCGCCGACCACCACGTCGGGACCGCTGCCCTGCTGCGATGCGGTGACGAAGTTGGTCTGCAGGACGTCGTTGGCGATCGCCTGCACCTCGACGGTCACGCCGTTGTCCTGGCCGAACTTCTCGGCGAACGGCTTGAGCGCGGCGGTGCGCTTGTCGTCGGCCCAGATCACCAGCTTGCCGCCGGTGGCCTTCGGGGATTCGGAGGTGGCGGGCTCGCCGTCACCGCCACAGCCGGCAGCGGCCAGCGCCAGGGCGAAGACGGCGACCACACCCGCGGTACGGATGCGCATCGGTACTCCTGTCAATCATGTCCGGCCCGCCGCTCGCGGCGACCGGCCGGGTGGGGGAAACTCTTGACTTGTTCCATCCGGCGTCGGGACCGCGCCGCTGCCGTTCATGAACCACCGCTGCTGCGAGGTTGCCTGGACTGCTGCGTGGTGCCGGGACGTGGGGCTGCGTGTTGCCGGGACGTTAGCAAGACGTTGCAGCCAATGGAAGAGCTTGCAGCCTCTACGCAAGAACTTGCCGATAAGTTAAAGTGCGGCCATGCGTGCACGACTGGCCGACATCGCCGCCCAGGCCGAAGTGAGTGAGGCCACGGTGTCGCGGGTGCTCAACGACCGCCCCGGGGTGGCGCCGGAGACCCGGCAGGTCGTGCTGACCGCGCTCGACGTCCTCGGCTACGAGCGGCCGGCCCGGCTGCGCAAGCGCAGCGCCGGCCTGGTCGGGCTGGTCGTGCCGGAGCTGGAGAACCCGATCTTCCCGGCCTTCGCCCAGGTCATCGAGTCCGGACTGGCCCAGGCCGGCTACACCTCGGTGCTCTGCACCCAGACCCCGGGCGGGGTCACCGAGGACGAGTACGTCGAGATGCTGCTCGACCGGCAGGTCTCCGGGATCGTCTTCGTCTCCGGGCTGCACGCCGACACCTCCGCCGACCACGCCCGGTACCGGACACTGATCGCCCGACCACTGCCGGTCGTACTGGTCAACGGGTACGTGCCGAACATCCCGGCGCCCTTCGTCTCCTGCGACGACCGGGAGGCCGGTGAACTCGCCGTCGCCCACCTGGTCGCGCTCGGCCACCGCCGGATCGGGCTGATCACCGGCCCCGCCCGGTACGTGCCGGTGCAGCGCAAGGTCGCCGGTTACAAGGCGGCGATGAAGCGGCTGCTCGGCCTGGCCGACGAGGAGCTGGACGAGCTGGCCGAACTCTCGCTGTTCGGTGTGGAGGGTGGCGAGGTGGCCGCCGCCCGGCTGCTCGACCGGGGGGTCACCGGCCTGGTCTGCGGGTCGGACCTGATGGCGCTCGGCGCGATCCGGGCGGCCCGGCAGCGCGGCCTGTCCGTTCCCGCCGACCTCTCCGTCGTCGGGTACGACGACTCGCCGCTGATGGCCTTCACCGATCCGCCGCTGACCACCATGCGACAGCCGGTGACCGCGATGGCGGTCGCCGCGGTACGCGCCCTGGTCGACGAGATCAACGGGCACGCCGCGCCGCACTCGGAGTACACCTTCCGCCCCGAGTTGGTGGTCCGTGGTTCCACCGCGGTCGTACCGGGCCTGGGTCGGCAGGCCCCGGGTCCGGCTGGAAGCACCGACCCGGCGGTGCCCCGGCCGTCCTCCCCGGAGCTGGCACTGCCGGTCTGAGCCGCCGGCGGCACCGATCTGCCTTGCGCAAGATTTGCTTGACTCTTGCAGAGTCCGCGCGGCATCCTGCTCTGGCGATCACCGCGGGTCGGCGCGCTGCGGCAACTGCACCTGCATCGACGAGGAACGGAACAGCCCTGATGAGCCTGCACCCCCCGCCAACCCGGTCCGCCGACGACTGGTGGCAGTCCGCCGTCGTCTACCAGGTCTACGTGCGCAGCTTCGCGGACAGCGACGGGGACGGCGTCGGTGACCTGGCCGGGATCCGGAGTCGACTGCCGTACCTGCGGGACCTCGGGGTGGACGCGCTCTGGCTGACCCCGTTCTACCGCTCCCCGATGGTCGACGGCGGCTACGACGTGGCCGACTACCGCGACGTCGACCCGCTCTTCGGCACCCTCGCCGACTTCGACGCGATGATCGGCGACGCACACGCGCTGGGCCTGCGGATCATCGTCGACCTCGTCCCGAACCACACCTCGGACGCGCACCCCTGGTTCCAGGCGGCCCTGGCCAGTCCGCCCGGCTCGGCGGAACGGGCCCGCTACCTGTTCCGGGACGGCCGGGGCGAGGCCGGCGAACTGCCGCCGAACGACTGGGAGTCCATCTTCGGCGGTCCGGCCTGGACCCGGGTCCCGGACGGCCAGTGGTACCTGCACCTGTTCGACCCGGCCCAGCCCGACCTGGACTGGCGGCACCCCGAGGTCCGCGCCGAGTTCGAGGAGATCCTGCGGTTCTGGCTGGACCGTGGGGTGGACGGGTTCCGGATCGACGTGGCCCACGGGATGATCAAGGCCGAAGGGCTGCCGGACGTCGGCTTCGGCAGACTCACCACCGGGCAGCCGCAGATCGAACTGCTCGGCCGGGGCCAACTCCCCTACTTCGACCAGGACGAGGTGCACGACATCTACCGCGCCTGGCGGCCCATCCTGGACAGCTATCCGGGCGGCCGGATGGCGGTCGCCGAGGCGTGGGCCGAGACCCCGCAGCGGCTCGCCCGCTACGTCGGACCGGAGGAACTGCACCAGGCGTTCAACTTCGACTTCCTGGACGCGACCTGGTCCGCCGACTCGTTCCGCAAGGTCGTCGACACCGCGCTCGCCGAGGCGGCGATCGTCGGCGCGCCGACCACCTGGGTGCTGTCCAACCACGACAAGCCCCGACACGTCACCCGGTACGGCGACGGCGCCCTCGGGCTGCGCCGGGCCCGGGCCGCCGCCCTGCTGATGCTCGCCCTGCCCGGGGCCGCGTACGTCTACCAGGGGGAGGAACTCGGGCTGCCGGAGGTGCTCGACCTCCCCGACGAGCTGCGCCAGGACCCGGCGTTCCCGCGTACCGGGCAGAGCCGGGACGGCTGCCGGGTGCCGTTGCCATGGAGTGGCGACGTGCCGCCGTACGGCTTCGGGCCGGACGGTGGCGCACCGGCCTGGCTGCCGGCGCCGGTGACCTGGCGGGCCCTCTCGGTCGCCGCCCAGACCGGACGGCCGGAGTCGACCCTGGAGCTCTACCGGACGGCGTTGCGGCTGCGGCGTGAACTGCCGGCGACGGCCCGGGTGGAGTGGCTGGCGACCGAGCCGGACGTGCTCGCCTTCCGCCGGGTCGGCACCGCCGGCGGACCCGAGCTGGTCTGCGTGGTCAACCTCGGCAGTACCCCGGTGCCGACCGGCGGGTACGGCGTACCCGTGGTCACCAGCGCGGCCCTGGTCGACGGCGACGGGGACAGCCCGCTGCTGCCGGTCGACGCGGCCGGTTGGTTCCGTCAGCCCTGACCTGGGTCGCCCAGGGCGGCGGCGAACCGCGCGGTGAGCGCCGCGAACGCGGTCCGTAGCTCCGGCCCGCCCTCGATCCGGAAGGCGAACGGCAGGCCCGCCAGCCACTCCTGGGCGTACATCGTCGGATTGTTGGTGCTGCCGACCAGCACGCACCCGTTCCCCGACGGTTCGAGCCGGCCCATCGGCGGCCGGACCCACCGGGCCACCTCGGTCGCCGGCGCGTCGAAGACCACCCGGGTGGCGAACGGCCACCCGGTACCCAGGTGCTCCTCGAGCACCATCACCGGGTCGAGGTCGACGGGCGGGGTGAACTCCTCCGGGGTCTGCCGGACCGTGCGGATCCGGTCGATCCGGTACGTGCGGACCGCGTCCGCGCGACGGGAGTGGCACAGCAGGTACCAGCGCCCGTGCCGGGTCACCACCGCCCACGGCTCCACCTCGGACTCCCACTCGTCACCGGCTCCGGTGCGGTAGCCGACCAGCACCCGGCGGCGGGCCGCGACGGCGGCGACCAGCGCACCCGTGGTCGCCGGATCCGGCCGGGCCGAGTACGGGTCGGGTGCGGCGGACGCGTACTCCCGCAGCGCGGCGGCCTGCCGCCCGACGCTCTCGGGCAGCGCCTGGATGACCTTGATCAGGGCGGCCCCCACCGGGTTGTCGACGTCGCCGGCGCCCGGATGTCCGTCGAGGGCCGCCATGACCAGGCCGAGTGCCTCGTCCTGGGAGAAGACGACCGGCGGCAGCCGGGTCCCGCGCCGAAGTCGGTAGCCGCCGTGGCGGCCCCGGGCGGACTCGACGGCGATGCCGGCCTCCCGGAGGATCCCGACGTAGCGCCGCGCGGCCCGCTCGGTGACACCGAGCCGCCCGGCGAGTTCCTCGGCGGTCGTGCCGGGGCGGTTCTGCAGGATCTCGAGGGTACGCAGCGCCCGCGCGGTGGGACTCAACTCGGTGGACACCCCGGGAACCGTAGTCGATGCGGACGAAAATCCGGCAGTGGATCGTCCGGAATTGGCGTTAGCGTGTGCCGCGACCGGGCCAACCCACAGAAGAAAGACCGATAATCATGGACATCCTGCTCATCGCCGGCCTCTGGCTCGACGGATCCGCCTGGGACGACGTCGTGCCGGCACTCGAAAAACTCGGCCACCGCCCGGTGCCGGTCACCCTCCCCGGCCAGGGGGACGGATCGACGTCGGCCACCCTCGACGACCAGGTGGCGGCGGTGCTCGCCGCCGTGGACGCGGCGCCGGAGCGGCCCATGGTGGTGGGGCACTCCGCCGCCTGCCGGCTCGCCTGGCTGGCCGTCGACGCACGACCGGAGCGGATCGCCAGGGTCGCCATGATCGGCGGATTCCCGGCCGCCGACGGAAAGCGCTACGCCGACTTCTTCCCCGTGGAGAACGGTGTGGTGCCCTTCCCCGGTTGGGGCCCGTTCGAGGGGCCGGACGCCGCCGATCTCGACGAGCAGGCCCGGCAGGCGTTCGCCACCGCCGCACACCCCGTACCGGAGACGGTGACCAAGGGGGTGGTACGGCTGTCCGACGAGCGACGGTACGACGTACCGGTCACCCTCGTCTGCCCCGAGTTCACCCCCGCCCAGGCGCAGGACTGGATCAACGCCGGCGACCTGCCCGAACTCGCCAGGGCCAAGCACCTCGACCTGGTCGACATCGACTCCGGGCACTGGCCGATGCTCACCCGGCCGGTCGAGCTCGCCCAGCTCCTCGCCGCGACGGCCACCACCGTCTGACCGGCGCGGCCCGGTTCACGGCTCGTCGTCGCGGCCGCCGCCTAGCCGTCCGCGCCGCCGAGCCACCCGGCACACCGGCTGCCGCTTCGCCGACCCGCCACGGCAGAACCGGCAGCCCGAACAGCAAGGGCGGCACGGCCGAGACCAGGCGCCCCGCAACGGGGGCCACTGGCGACCGGGCCACGCTGGGTGATCCACCTGCCGACCACGCTCACCTCGTACGTCGCCGCCGTCGGTCCGGTCGCCGCACTGCGGGACTCGCTGCGGCATGTTGACGTACTCGACTTCGGCGAGGTGACCCTGCCGCCGGAGGACGACCAGTCACGACGTACCCGGATCTGGTGTGACGCCCGGATCGACGGACCCGGCGGCCGCCGCTGCACCAGACCCGCCCGACATCCCGGCGCCTGCGCCTCCGGCCGGGAGTGACCGGCGACGCGGCCGGTCAGCGGTTCCCGGTGAGCAGGGCGGCGATCCGGCCGAACCCGGCGCGGACCTCCGCCTCGGACGGGGGCTGTTGCGGCTGCGCCGGCCGCCGGGTGGACTCGCCGACGTCGGACTCGGTGATCAGGTCCTCGAAGTCGCCGTAGAGTGCGGCGTCGTCGAACTGCGCCGCCTCCTCCTCGGCGGCCCGCTGCGCCGTGGTGATCTCGGCCCGGATCTCGTCGGCGGAGACCTTCGGCAGCAGCGGCTCGACCACCGCCATCAGCTCCTCGTCGGCCACCACCGACTCAGCCAGGGCCAGCGCGTGGTCACGCTCGTACGGACCGCAGACCACCGGCTCCCACTCGTCCGCGTCGTCGAGCGGCCCGAAGGTGATGATCCAGGGCAGGTCGAGGATCGGCGAGTCGTCCGGCAGTTCCAGTGTCACGAGTGCACCCACGGGCTCATCATGCCGGTGACACCTCGGCAGTTCGTACCTTTTGCCGGAATAGCACCCCGAGATCGCTTCTCGCGGTGTTGATCACTCCGCGTCGTCGTCCCGCCGCCCAGGCGCCTCGCCCGACGGACGGCGCTCCGGGTCCGCCGGGTCGATCACCGGTTCGCCGCCGGCCAGGTCCAGGACCCGCCCCTGCGGACCGGTCGCGGCCAGAGCTGCCCCGAAGACCAGCAACTGGTTCAGCAGATAGAGGTAGATCAACAGACCGACGGCACCAGCCACCACCGTGTACGCCGGATTGCGCTCCCACCGCAGCACGTAGTAACGGCCCACCGAGTTGAGCAGTGTGATGCCGAGCGCCACCACCAGGACCGGCGGCAACCAGCGCCGGAAACTCATCCGCAGCCGTGGTACGGCGAGCAGCAGCGCCGCGGCGAGCAGCACGTTCACCAGGAACGCCATGAACCAGCTGGCGATCTGGAGGACGACCGACCGGGCCCCGAGCAACCCGCTCAGCACCGACTCCAGCACGTCCACCGCACCGAGCGAGAGCGCGAGCAGGACAAAAATCCCGAGCAGGATCGCCAGGTCGATGAGCTGCCGGATCAGGAAGTAGCCCGGGTGCTGGTCCAGCCCGTGGATCAACCGCTGCGAGGAACGGATCGACTCCACCCAGCCGATCCCGGTGATGACCAGCAGGATCAGGCCGATGACCCCCGGGCGGCTGCTCGCCTGCCGGATCTGTTCCGGGTCGACGAACGGCAGGTTCCGGTGGATGAAGTCCACGATCACCTGGCCGCTCTCCGCGCTGTCCCCGAGCAGCGTGCCGAGCACCGTGTACGAGACCAGACCCAGCGCGAAGACGGCAAAGAAGCCGTAGTACGCCATCGCCGCCGCCAGCCGGCCACCGAGCAAATCCGTGTAACGGCCGACCGCCCGGGCCAGGGTGTCGAACCACGGCGACCGTCGCCGGCGCTCCGTCAGCCGGCGGTCGATGTCGGCGAGCACCCGTTCCACGGCGTTCACGCCGTCATCCTTGCCCATCCGCCCACGCTTCGGGGGGAGCCGCGACCGGGAAGCCGCATCCGGCCGGGGTGTGCGGCGCCGGAACCGGCCGACGGGGGCAGCCGACGGAGTCAGCCGCCGAGTGGGAAGTCCCGACGGGGCTGCCAGCGGGCGTCCCCGTGGTGCGAGAAGAGGGTGAACTTCTCGACCTTGAAGACGGCGGAGAAGTCGGCCAGGTCCTCGTACACCTGGTCCAGCGCCTCGGGGGCGACGTCCTGGGCGACCGTGACGTGCGGGTGGTACGGGAAGCGGCTCTCGCGCCGCAGCTCCGGTGCCGCTCCGATCGCGCCCGCCAGCAGTTCGCACTCGCTGATCCCGGCCGCGACCACCACAAAAACCACGTCGGTGACCGGCCGGAACGTACCGGTCCCGCGCAGGTGCAGCAGGTACGGCTGGTGCGCGGCGGCCACCGCGGCGAGGTGCCGCTCCACCGCCGGCAGGCTGGCCACCGGTATGTCGGTCGGCCCGAGCAGCGTCAGGTGGGCCGGTACGTACACCGCCTGCGGGTCACCGGCCTCGGCCCGTCGCCGGGTGAGGATCCCGCACCAGGGCTCCGGCAGGTCCACCGCGATCCCGACCCGGGTCATCGGAGTGCCGGGATCCACCGATCCGTCCGTGAGAACCACCCCTCTGCTCCACACTCCGCCGGCCGGCGGTGCCAACCGGCGAAACCACGTCCGCCGGTGACGTCCCGTCCCCGGCCGGGCCGCCACGTCGACGGCTCGCCGGCCCGACGAACGACGTCGTGTCCGGCTAGTCGTGTCGTACGCCGGCCAGGAAACCGATCCGGTCGTACACCTGGCGCAGCGTCGCCGCGGCGACCGCGCGGGCCTTCTCCGCGCCGACCGCCAACAGTTTGTCGAGCTGCGCCGGGTCGTCCAGGTAGTGGTGCGTCCGCTGCCGGATCGGCTCGACGAACTCCGCCACCACCTGACCCAGGTCCTTCTTCAGGTCGCCGTACCCCTTGCCGTCGTACGCCTGGACCAGGTCGTCGATGGTCCGGCCGGTCAGCGCGCTGTAGATGGTCAGCAGGTTCGAGATCCCCGGCTTCTGCTCCGGATCAAAAATGATCTCGCGTCCGGTGTCGGTGACGGCCGACCTGATCTTCTTGGCCGACCGGGCCGGCTCGTCCAGCAGTTCGATGATCCCGGCCGGGGACGAGGACGACTTCGACATCTTCGCCGTCGGGTCCTGCAGGTCGGTGATCTTCGCGGTGTCCTTGACGATGTGCGGGGCCGGCACGGTGAAGGTCGCCCCGAACCGGCTGTTGAACCGCTGCGCCAGATCCCGGGTCAGCTCCAGGTGCTGCCGCTGGTCCTCGCCGACCGGTACCGCGTCCGCCTGGTAGAGCAGAATGTCGGCGGCCTGCAGGATCGGGTACGTGAACAGCCCGACACTCGACCGGTCCGCGCCCTGCTTCGCCGACTTGTCCTTGAACTGCGTCATCCGGCTCGCCTCACCGAACCCGGTGATGCAGTTCAGCACCCAGGCGAGCTGCGCGTGCTCCGGCTCCTGGGACTGGACGAACAGGGTGCACCGCTCCGGGTCCAGCCCGACGGCGAGCAACTGCGCGGCGGCGAGCCGGGTCCGCTGACGCAGCGTCGCCGGATCGTGCCCAGCAGTGATCGCGTGCAGGTCGACCACGCAGTAGAAGGTGTCGTGGGTCTCCTGCATCGTCACCCAGTTGCGTACCGCACCGAGGTAGTTGCCGAGGTGGAACGAGTCGGCGGTCGGTTGGATGCCGGAGAACACCCGGGGCCGGGCAGGAACGTCGGACATGCCGGCAATTCTGACAGCACGCCCGGGAGCCTGTCCCGACCGCCCTGTGCCAAATCCGGCTCGGTCACACCAACTCCCCGGACGGCGGGAACCCGGTCGCGCCGTCCCGACTCGTACCCGGTCGCCTCGACTTCCCCGGACCGCCGGGAACCGGGCCCCGCCGTCCCGACTCGTACCCTGGGACGACGGTCGGCCGGCCGGGTCGGGGCACGGGCAGCCCGCCGGGTCCGGCCCGGACGTCACCGGGGGCGGAAACGGCCCGACCGGAGAGGACAGCGGTTGGCACGGGACCGGGACGGACGCGGCACCGACCGGGCGGCGGTGGACGAGGCGATGGGCGAGCTGTACCACGCCTGCTACCGACGGCTGGTCGCGCAGGTCTACGCGTTCACCACCGACCTGACCGAGGCGCAGGACGTGGTGCAGGAGGCGTTCGCCCGGGCGATCGCCCGGCCACGCGGGCTCGCCGACGTGGACAACCCGGAGGCGTGGCTGCGGACCGTCGCGGTCAACGTGGTACGGCGACGGTGGCGACGGCGTCAACTGCTGGACACCATCCTGCTCCGGGACCGTCCGCTGAACCGCCTGGTCGCCACCGCGCCCGGCCCGGAACGCACCGACCTGCGCGAGGCACTGGCCGGACTGCCCGTCGGCTATCGGGAGGTGATCGTGCTGCACTACTTCGCCGACCTGCCGGTCGAGGAGGTGGCGGCCCTGCTCGGCGTACCGACCGGGACGGTGAAGTCCCGACTGTCCCGGGGGCGGGCCGCACTCGCCGCCCGGCTCGGCGACTACCACGGGCTCGACGAGCGGCCCGGGCCCGGCGATCGACAACCGGCACCGGACCGGACCGGGCCGGCGAACCGGGTACGCCGGGCGGGGCCAACCGGGGTGCGGCATGGCTGACCGGCAGACACCCCTCGACGTACGGCTGACCCGGGGCCGGACGGAGTTGCTGGAGAGCATCGACCAGCCGCCGCTCGCCCGGATCCACGACCGGGCGACCGCCCGCCGTCGGCGTCGGCGGGCCCTGGCCAACGGTGGTGGCGGCGTGGCGCTGCTCTCCGTACTGGTCGCGGTCGGGCTGGTCCTGCAACCCTGGTCGGCGGACCGTGTTCCGCCGCCGGTCGCCGAACCGCCGCCGGACGCGGTGCCGACGCCGACCGGCGGGCCGGTCTACTCCGGGGCCGGCCTCACCATCAACGGGCTCACCGACCCCGGCGTCGAGTACGTCCCCGGCACGATCGCCGACGTCGAGTTCCTCGACCCGGACCACGGCTGGCTGCTGGCCGGCTGCCCGACCGCAACCCCCTGCCCGGCCACCGTCGCCCGGACCTCGGACGGGGGGCTGACCTGGCAGCACGTCGCGCTGCCGCCGGACAGCGCCGGACGGGCCGACCTGGACCTGAGCGTCTTCGCCGACGGGCGACTGTTGGTCACCGGAACCGACCGGGGGTACGCCTCCACCGACCACGGCCAGACCTGGGCTCCCGTCGCCCCGGGAACCGCGGACGGCCCCGTTGCGCCGACCGCCCAGAGCCAACTGCGGGTCGGGCCGGGCGGCGGCCGGTGCGGTCTCGGCGTGGAACTCTGGCAACCGGACCGGCCCCGGGCCGGTGTCCCGCCGGCCCGACCCGGCCTCGACATCTGCTGGGTCGCCCCGGCGGCCACCCCGGACGGTGCCTGGTGGGCCGGTGGCGTCCGCGACGGGCGGCCGGCCGTCGCGATGACCCGGGACCGGGGGGCACACTGGCGCACCGTCGAACTGCCCGGCGCGGCCGTCCCGGCCGGGGCGACCGGCACCGTGGAGGTGACCGGCCTGGGCAGTCAGGCGTACGCGGCCGTCCTCGGCGCCGACCGGAGCCTGCGGGCGCTGTACCACTCGGCCGACGGCGGCCGCAGCTTCGCCCGGGTGGCCGCCACCGGCGGGCCGGACCGGCTGGCCGGGGCGGCGGTCCCGCTGCTCGACGGCCGGCTGCTGCTCACCGGCGGCGACCGGCACTGGTACGTCAGCTCCGACGACGGCGCCACCTTCACCCGGGCCGGCGGAAGCCTGCCCAGCGTCGGCCGGCTCGCCCACACCCCGGCCGGGTACGTCGCCTACGACCTCTTCGGCACCAACTGGGCCGCCTACTCCTCCGACGGTGCCACCTGGCGCAAACTCCAGATCAACTGAGCAGCCCGGGTCGCCCCCGCCACGGCGCTCCCCGGCCCGCTGCCCCGCCCACCTGGTGGCCGGGTCGGACCTGCCCGTTACCGTCGCACCGGATCGGGGGGCTGAACTGGACGACGTGACGATCCGGGTACGGGAACTCGCCCGGGGTCTTCGCTCAGCCGGCCGGTCCTCCGCTGTTGTCGACCCCGGTGCCACGGGCTGCGGGCACGCTGACCGGATGTTCCGGCCCGGGAACCCCGACGACGGCCACCCGGGCCACCCGCCGTCCCTCGACCGCCAACACCCGCAACAGCCAGCCCCCCTCGGACCGCTTGTTGTCCGGACCCCCGGTGCCCCGGGCCGGGACGGCGGCCGTCACCGTCTCCCCGGGGACGGTGATCTCGTCACCGGTGACCGGCAGCCGGCCCAGCGCCGCCATCACGAACCCGCCGACCGTCTCGTACGGGCCGGAGGGCAGGACAACCCCGGTGCGTTCGGCGAAGTCGGCGAGGTTGAGCCGTCCGTCCACCTCCGCCGGCCGGCCCACCGGAGTCGGTTCCGGTACGACGTCGTATTCGTCGTGGATCTCGCCGACGAGTTCCTCGATCAGGTCCTCCAGGGTGACGATCCCGGCGGTGCCGCCGTACTCGTCGACGACGACCGCGAGGTGGTGGCCCTCCCGGCGCATCTCGGTGAGGGTGGCGAGCACCCGTTTGGTGCCGGGTACCGTCTTGACCTCGCGGCGGAGTTCGCCGATCGTCCCGTACGGGTCGTCCTCGGGCCGCAGCAGCACGTCCCGCAGGTGCACGAAGCCGACCACGTCGTCGTGGGTGCCGTCGACGACCGGATACCGGGTGTGGGTTTCGGTCCGGACGACCTGGGCGGCCTCCTTGAGGGAGAGCCGGGCGTCGAGGAAGACGACCTCGGTGCGGGGCATCATCACCTCGCGGACCATCCTGGCCCCGGAGACCAGCACCTCGTCGATGATCCGCCGCTCGACCGGATCGAGCAGGGTGTTGGCCGCGACCAGATCCCGGAGTTCCGCCTCGCTGATCCGTTCCCGGCCGGCGGTCGGGCTCGCGCCGAGCAGCGCGGTCACCAACCGGGTCGACGCGTCCGCGGCCCGCACCACGACCCGGGCCAGGCCGCGGGCCAGCGGCCCTGGTTGCCTTCGTGGGCGCCCCGGCGGCCTGCGCCGGGGCCCGGTACTGCCGGACTCCCGCATGTCAGAAATGGTAGACAGCCGCGGCGTCCGGCGCCGGCAACCCGGGGGTACCCGGTCACGGGTCGATGTGCGGCTCTGTTCAGAATTGGCGGAACATGGTGGAATGCTCCGGGCAGTCGCCCCGGACCCCACCGCCCCGGAACCAGACAAACCGATCCGGTCAGCAACGAACGATCATGGAAGGGTAGCCGTGACAGAGCAACAGGCCGCGACCGGCTGGTCGGAGACGTCGGTCACGGCTCGCGCCACCGCCGGCTTCGTCGAGGCGTACGGCGAGAAGCCCGCCGGCGTCTGGTCGGCGCCCGGCCGGGTCAACCTGATCGGCGAGCACACCGACTACAACGACGGGTTTGTGCTGCCCTTCGCGCTGCCCCGGCGTACCGTCGTCGCCGCCGCCCCGGACACCGGACGCCGCTGGACGGTCTGGTCGGAGCAGGCCGGTGAGCGGGTCTCGTTCGGCCGGGCCGACGCCGCCGAGCCCGGCCGGGTCACCGGCTGGGCCGCGTACGTCGCCGGCGTGGTCTGGGCGTTGCGTGAGGCGGACCTCGACGTACCGGTCGCCCGACTGGCGATCGCCTCCGACGTGCCGCTCGGCGCCGGGCTCTCCTCGTCGGCGGCGCTGGAGGCGGCGGTCCAGGCCGCCCTGCTCGACCTCGGCGAACTCACCGTGCCGGTGGCGGACCGCCCCGGCCTGGCCCAGCGGGCCGAGAACGGTTACGTCGGCGTACCGACCGGGATCATGGACCAGTCGGCCGCGATCCGCTGCCGGGCCGACCACGCGCTCTTCCTGGACTGCCGCTCGCTCGCCGTCGAGCACGTGCCGTTCGACCTCGACGCCGCCGGGCTCGCCATCCTGGTGATCGACAGTCGGGCACCGCACCGGCACGTCGGCGGCGAGTACGCCGCCCGCCGCGCCGCCTGCGAGTCCGCCGCCGCCGCGCTCGGCGTACCGGCGCTGCGTGACATCTCCGTCGACCAGCTCGACTCCGCGCTCGCCCGGCTCGACGACCCGGTGGTACGTCGACGCGTCCGGCACGTGGTGACCGAGAACCAGCGGGTGCGGGAGACCGTCGGCCTGCTCCGCACCGGCCGGCTGACCGAGATCGGGCCGCTGCTCACCGCCTCGCACGCCTCGATGCGCGACGACTTCGAGATCACCGTGCCCGAGGTGGACACCGCCGTCGAGGCGGCCCTGACCGCCGGGGCGTACGGTGCCCGGATGACCGGCGGCGGCTTCGGCGGCTGCGTCCTCGCCCTGGTCGACGCGGCGGCCACCGGCACCGTCACCTCCGCCGTCACCGACGCGTACGCCGAGCGTGGCTTCGCCGCCCCCGACTGCTTCACCGCCCTCCCCGGCCCCGGCGTCGAACGCCTGGCCTGACGACCGGTTCGGGTTGGCGGCCGGTCGGGCAGCTGTGCACGGGTGTCGCCCGTGATCGATAGGGTGTCGCCCGGACCGGGGGAGGCGACGTGAGCGACACCGAGGTGACCGTCCAACAGCGGGCGTTGGCGCTGGCCCAGGTCGGCCGGTACGTCGAGGCGGCCGACCTGCTCCGCGGCCTGCTCGCCGAGCGGCCCGAACACGTCGGGGTGATGCTCCAGCTGGCCCGGTGCCACCGGGAACTCGGTCAGCTCGCCGAGGCCATGCGTCTGGTGGACCGGGCGCTCGGTGTCGCCACCGCCCAGGAGCATCTGCTCGCCGAGAAGGCCCGGATCCTGTTCGCCGCCGGCCACCCGGAACACGCGGCCAGCGCCGCCCACCGCGCGCTGGAGCAGAACCCGCGCTCCTGGTCGGCGCACGGGCTGCTGGCGGAGGCACTGCTCGCCCTCGGCAACCCGACCCGGGTGGTCCTCGCCCGGCGGCACGCCGACACCGCCCTGGAACTCGCCCCGCAGGTGCCCGAGGTGCACCTGCTGGACGCCCGGCTGCACGCCCGGATGGGCCGGCTCCGGGCCGCCCGCGCCGCCTGCGGGCAGGCCCTCGCCCTCGAACCCGGGTACGAGCCGGCGCTGCGCCAGCTCGCGCTGCTGGACGCCGGTCAGGACCGGGCGGGGCGGGCCGCCCGGCAGTTCACCGCCGCGCTGACCGTCGACCCGCAGCGGGCCGACGCCGCCGCGCCGACGTACCAGGCGATCGTCGCCGCCCTCTGCTGGCGGCTGTTCGACATGCTGGCCCTGGTCGGTCTCGGACACCTGCTGCTGTTCGCGCTGCTCGGCGACGCACTCGGCGACGCGCGGCGGCCCGCCCGGCTGGCCGTCGCGGTGGCGGTGCCGCTGGCCGTCGCCGGCTGGGCCGCACTGACCTGGCGGCGACAGCCGGCACCACTGCGCGGGCAACTCCGCCGACAGGCGCGGTCCGCCCCGGTCCTGACCTGCCTGCTACTCAGCCTCGCCGTCGCCGCCGGGCTGGTCCTCGGCAGCCTCGTCCCGGTCCTCGGCTGGCTGCTGCTCGTCCCGGGCTACCTGGTCTTCGCCTTCCGCGGCTGGCGCCAACTGCAGCGCCGGGCCGCCCCGGCGGTCCGCTGGCTCGGCTACCGGATCTGGAGTCGCCTCGCCGCCCGTACCAGCCTGTCGGTCGGCAACCGGTCGGACTGACCGACCGGCGACCGACTCAGCCGGCCTCGACGATCATGCCGGCGCCGACCGTGCGGTTCGTGGTCTCGTCGATGATGATGAAACCGCCGGTGGTGCGGTTGCGTCGGTACTCGTCGGCGAGCAGTGGCACGGTGGTCCGTAG
>NZ_JBDPMH010000069.1:0-3231 GCF_039871735.1 Plantactinospora sp. B24E8 | reverse complement strand
CCCGCACAACCCTGCCCCGAGCAAGCCGACCACGTAATCGGCGAATCCACCCTGCCCCGAAACCACATCGGATCAAATCTATTCAACTGCGATCAACACGAACCGCATCGGTGGATCGAGGCTGAGGTGGACGATGGCGCACAAGCCTTTCATCCGTACGCTGCGCGCACAGTGGCTCGGCCAGCGGCTCCGGGAGCTGCGCGAGGAGCGCGGCATGACCCTGGAGACGGTGGCCGAGCACCTGAACCGGGACCGGTCGGCGCTCGGCCGCTACGAGCGGGCCGAGTGGCCGATCCAACGCAACGACGTCTACGCCCTGCTGGACCTCTACGGTTTTCACCGGGCCCAGGAGCGGCAGCAACTGCTCAGTCTCGCCGAGGAGGTGTGGCGGACCGACCGCTGGGACGAGGACTACGGCGACGTGGTCGACGCCTCCTTCATCGACTTCCCGTGGTTGGAGTCCCGGGCCGCACGGATCTCCTCCTACAACCCGCTGCTGCTACCGGGGCTGTTCCAGACCCGTGCCTACGCGGAAGCGGTGATCAGGAGCGTCGAGGAGCCGGACGCGCCGGACGACCTGGTCGCCCGCTGGATCGACCTCCGGATGCAGCGGCAGCGGGTCTTCGAGGGCCGGCGGGACATCTCCGTCTCCACCGTCGTCGAGGAGGCCGCGCTGCGCCGACCGGTGGGGGGTCGCGCGGTGATGGCGGCGCAGTTGCGGCACCTGGCCGAGGTCGCCCGGCGGTCCAACGTGGAAATCCGGGTACTCCCCACCGGTCTCGGTACGCATTCCGCGCTGAACGGCCCGTTCGTGCTGTTCACCATGCCCCGGCCCTACCCCGAGGTCGCCTACATCGAGAACCTCGGCGGCCGGCTCTATCTCGAGGCGCCGAAGTCCGAGCGGTTCCGCCGTGCGTACGATCGACTGCGGAAGGTCGCCCTCGACCCGCACGAGTCGGTGAAACTGGTCGCGACGATCGCGGAGGAGTTGTGATGAGCGAGACCCTGCCGGCGGTGGCCTGGCACATCAGCACCTACAGCAGTGATGCCGGAGGGAGCTGCGTCGAGGCGGGACCGCTGGTCGACGGCTCGGGCCGGGTGGCGTTGCGGCACAGCAAGGCTCCGGACGGTGGGACCATCGTCTACACCCGGGCCGAGTGGGACGCCTTTGTCGCCGGCGTGAAGGCCGGCGAGTTCGACTTCCCCGCCCCGGCCTGAGCCGCTCCGCCGTCCCGGTTCCCGGCCGGTCGGAAACGTGACCCGGCGGGGCTGAGCCGGCCAGGCCGGGGGCACCGTCGCCATCGTGGATGTGCCAGGATCTCGTGCCATGACCTACCCCTATGGCCCCGGTATCCCCTCGGCGCCGGTCGCGTACCCGCAACCGGTGGCCCTGCCGGCCGGCTTCGGCGCGCTCGTCGTGACGGTCAACCGGGGGCCGTACCTGATTCCGGTGCCGACGGTGGCGAAGCTGCAGATCGACGGTCGACACGTCCCGATCAGCGGTGAGGGCACCTGGCACATCCCGCTGCCGGCCGGGCCGCACGAGGTCAGGTACACCGACTTCATCGGCATCCCGATGGTGACGACCCGCGCGGTGGTGGTCCCGCCGGGTGCTGCGAGCGTCCTGGACTTCCGGTTCGGGGTGTGGCGCAACCGGGTCCACGACGGTCAGGGCACCGACATCACGAAGTTCGGCATGTGGTCGAACTACCTGGTCGGGATCGTCACGTTCGTTGCGGTCCTCGTGCTCTGCTGCGGCGGCGTCGCGCTGCTCGGCGGGCTCGGCGCCCTGAACAACCCCTGACCGGCGCGCGTCCGGTCGGCCTCGCTGCTGCTGCCAGCCCGCTGGCCAGTGAGATCGTCGGGGCGTGGTCGGGTCGGTGTGCCCACGTTCCCGACGCGTCCGTACCAATGGCGCCCGGATGCGGCTCTACGACCGCAGCTCGTACTGCGGCTTGACAATCGAACAACATCGATTAGCGTTGGTGCTTGCGCGGTGGACCGGACAGTCGGCGGCAACGGCACTCCTCGTTTCGCCGCATTGCCGTGGCCCGACTTCGGGAGGAATCGCAGTCCCATGAGACTGAAGAGCAGCCTTCTCGGTGTCGCCACGGCGGCCGTAATGCTGGCCGCCGTCAGCGCGCCGGCCACCGTGTCGGCCAGCACGGCGTTGCCCAGCACGGCTCTGCCGCCCAGCACGGCTCTGCCGCCCAGCACGGCTCTGCCGCCCAGCGGCGCCCCGTCGGCCAGCACCGCTGTGCCGACCAGTTCGCCGCCGACCGGGGCCGCCTGCAACGTCCGTTATTCGGCCTACACCTGGGACACCTACCTCACGAGCAGCATCACCATCACCAACACCGGCGCGACCACGATCACCGCCTGGCTGCTGGAGTTCCCGCTGCCTGCCGGACAGCAGATCACCACCGGCTGGAACGCGGTGTATTCGCCGCTCAGCGGCGAGGTCACCGCCCGTGGCCTGGACGACCACGTCATCATCGGGCCGGGCGCCGCGATCGCCATCGGGTTCGTGGCCACCCACACCGGTGGCACCGGCAGCCCGTCCTCGTTCACCCTCAACGGGACGCCCTGCACGCTCGGCTGAGCTGCGGGCAGGCAGGGGCACCCGCCGCCAGGGTCAATGTGTCAAGATCCTGTGCCATGACCGACCCCGGCCAGCCCGCGAAACCCGCCGCGTACCCGCATCCGGTGGCGCTGCCGACGGGCGCCGGCGCCCTGGTTGTCACCGTCAACCGGGGGCCGTACATGGTCCCGGTGCCGAAGACGGCGAAGCTGCGCGTCGACGGCCGACACGTGCCGATCCCGGGCGCGGGCACCTGGCACATCCCGGTCCCGGCCGGGCCGCACCAGATCAAGTTCACCGACTTCATCGGTGTGCCGCTGGTGACGACAAGTGTGGTGGTCCAGCCGGGTGCCGCGACCATCCTGGACTTCCGGTTCGGGGTGTGGCGCAACCGGGTGCACGACGGGCAGGGCGCCGACGTGACGAGGTTCGGCATGTGGTCGAACCACCTGGTATCGATCATCGAGGTCGCAGTGGTGTTGGCCGTCTGCTGCGGCTGCAGCGTGCTGGCGGTGTGGACCCGCTAGTGTTCTGTCTCGTAAATAGCTAGTCATTGGAGTAGACTCGAGACGTGACACGTGCTGCCGCACCACTGGTGCTCGAACCCGGCCAGCGGGAACTGCTGGAGTCTCTTGCGAAGTCGCGTACGG
>NZ_JBDPMH010000068.1:0-5023 GCF_039871735.1 Plantactinospora sp. B24E8 | reverse complement strand
AGACCGATTCCGTCGCAAGAACCTGTCTACCGATGGCTCCACGTCCTTATCAAAAGCTGTCCGCTATGGACGGTACGCCCGTGTCATCCCGAACCGCCCCCGGATCCTTGCTGAGATCACCTCACTGTAGGTGAAGAGTGTGTGATTGGGTTCGTCCGGAACGTCGAGGCGTTTACTGTGCAACACGATCTCACCGACCAGGGGATGACGGTAGCGACGTCGGCGATCCCAGCCCGGATCAACCTCATGACCCGCCCAGACCCGGCGGAATTCGGAACTTGTCGCGGTGAGTTCGTCGACGAACGCGGCGACAGTCGGATCGTGGGGATGGCGGGCGACGTCGAAGCGCAGCATGGCGACCGCCTCGTAGGCCGCGGCGCTCCAGTCCGCGCAGGCCAGGTTGCTCGCCGGACCCGACAGTAGCCAACGTAGGTAGTTTCCGTGGGCTTCCAAGCCGTGGAAGAGGGCGCGTGCGGGCTCGTTGACGGCGAGGAGTTCGAGTAGCCGCCCGACGACGATCGCCGGTGTGGAGAGGTTGTCCAGCAGTAGCCGCATTCCGTTGCTCAGTTGCGGGTCGCCGGTCCTGGACGGGGTTGCACGAGCGCGAGTGGCCGAGGCCTGGACGAGCGTGCACAGATACGCGTACTCGGTGGGTGTGAGCCGCAGAATCCTGGCGACCGATTCCAGCAACGCGCTCGACACGTTCGGGCAACGGCCCTGCTCGAAGCGGACGTAGTAGTCCACGCTGATCCCCGCCAGTTGGGCCACCTCCTCGCGCCGGAGACCGGGAACACGGCGGCGGTTCGCCCCCAGCGGCACGCCCGCGTCTTCCGGCGCCACCCGTGCCCGGCGTGAGCGGAGGAAGTCCCTGAGCATCGCGTTGCTCCTCATCGCGACCACCGCACGGCGGCGCAGGGTGGTACTGGGATACCTATGGTCGTGGCGGTACCAGGGGTGAACTCACTCCTTCCACGGTTCACGGCCATGACGTCAACTACACGCATGTCAATGCTCTCGTTGAATGCCGAACAAATATTGGCCACCGGCGTCGCGAGGGCGACCGAGATGTCGATCTCGGTTAACATCAACGTCCTGGATGCCGGCGTCAACCTGGACGCCTTCGCCTGTACGGATGAGCCGTTGTTCGGCTTCATCAACGTGGAGATGAGCAAGGCCCGAACGTCGGCGTTTATCCAGAACTCGGAGGATCTCTTCGACTTCTGCAGGCCGGGCAGAACGTCATTCGTCCTGGCGGACAGCAACGGCGGGGTGGTCGGGTTTGCCAGCGGACGTCCACTGGCCGTCGATGGTGACGTCGTCGGCTCGGTCGACGGCTCCGGAGGGTCGGTTGTCCAGGATGACGCGATCGCGCGAGCAGCGGCCGCCGCGCTCGGCGCGCTTATGGTCTGAGTCGAACAGTAAGGAAAGGAGGTAAGGGGACGAGCAGCGAGTGCAATCTGGTCACGGTGGTGGGTTCGGGATTCGGTGGGAGGGCGGCCGTCGGCTTGGTCCAAGCGGGTCATGAGGATATCGCCACAGTGCGGATCTGCCCGCAGACAACCGCGTTGCGGAAAGAGGCCGCCGAACTGGACCTGCAGAGTCCGCGCGTCGAAGAGCTCGACATTCTCGATCCCCACGATGTCGAGGCGGCACTCATGTAGGAGATCAGCGTGCTGTACAGCAACACCGGCGTCGGCGAGGCCGGGCCGGTGAGCTGAATTCCGGTCGAGCTGCTGTGCAAGAATTGCGAGACAAATATGTTCGGGCCGCTGTTGCTGGCTCAGAGGTTCATCCGTAACATCATCAACGAGGGGCGACCGGGGAAGGTGGTCTTCACCTCGTCCGTGGGCGTGCTGTTCACCACAGCCGACTTTGGGCCGTAGGTTTCGACCAAGCACGCGCTGGAGGCCCTCGCCGAGGCGCTCGATGGCGAGATCTGTCCGTTCAACATCAAGATTCGGACCATGATCCCGGGTGCCAGCCGGAGCGCCGTCGCCGACCGAGGTGCTCGTCTCGTTTGGATATGAAAATGGTGCGAGTGTGTGTGGCATGCAGACAGCGTCCCTGCTGGCGGCATACACTCGCATCCGTTGACTCCCCAGCGAGGACGCCCCGACCACCTGGTGGAAGCGCGCGGGTTGGGATCAGCCATGCCCCGGCCTTTACGGGTCAGCAACGCGTCCAGATTGCCACGCAACGCGACACCGGGACTGGGTGAACCGTGTACCTGCCGAAAATGTCGTCCGGGCAGGTCAGGTCGTATGTTCGTATTCGTGCAGGATGCCGCCGAGGCGGTCACGACGACGGATGTTCAGGCGGTCGAGCCTGTGCGGGTCGGTGATCGGTTCGGGTAGCGGTGTGAGTGGTCGGCCGTTGGCGATGCGCTGATGCGGGCGGTGCTCGTTGTAGAAGATCTCGTACTCGTGCAGCGCATGCAGTAGGTGCCGCTGGTTAAGGATCAGTGTCCGGTCGAGGAGTTCGCGGCGGCAGGTCCGTACCCAGCGTTCCATGATCGCGTTCATCCGGGGTATCCGGACGCCGGTGCGTACCACGGTGATGCCGGCGTCGGTGAGAATCGTGTCGAACGCGGCCGGATACTTGCCGTCCCTGTCGCGGATCAGGTACTTCACCGGGCAGCCCGCGTCTTCGAGGTCCATGACCAGGTTGCGGGCGATCTGGGCCACCCGCGCCGCGGTCGGGTGCGCGGTCGCACCGAGGATCCGGATCCGGCGGGTGGCATGGTCGATGACCGCGAGGACGTAGAGGCGGGCCCCGGTCAGCGTGGTCGTCTCGAAGAAGTCGGCGGCGATGACGGCCTGTGCCTGGGTGCGCAGGAACGTGGCTCACGTGCTGGTGGTGCGTTCGGGTGCCGGATCGACACCCGCTTGGTGGAGGATCTCCCAGACGGTGGACGCGGCGACCTTGACGCCCAGTACGAGCAGTTCGCCGTGGATCCTGCGGTATCCCCAGGTGCTGTTCTCCCGGGCCAGGCGCAGGACCAGCCGGCGGACCGACCGGACGGTTCGTGGCCGTCCGGCCTGGTGGGGCCGGGAACGCCGGGCGTGCCGGCGAGCGGTCAGATCCCGGTGCCAGCGCAGGACCGTGTCCGGTCTTACCGGTAGCCGCAGGTGGTTCAGTACGCCGCGCGGTAGCGGGTGTAGTAGGGCTGCCAGCCACGCCCGGTCGGCTGGGGTGAACCGGACCCGGTCACTGTGCGGTTGTCGTTGCAGGACCATGATCTGGTGCCGCGGTGCGAGGATCTGTGTGTCCTTGTCGCGGTCACTCATCGGCAGCAGCCGTGGTAGGGCGAGCGTATTGGTGACGCCGAGGTACGCCAGTCGAAACAGCACGCCTCATCGTCGCGCAGTGCTCGACGCGGACGGGACATCGCGATCCAGCCGAGAGGTTTCGCGTCTCCACCGGCGGCTTCCAGGTCGATCAGTGTCGAGGTGCTCCGGACGCCACCGCAGGCGCCCCGGCGAACACGTTCGCGGAGCGCTGGGTAAGCACGGTCCGGCGGGAATGCCTGGACCGGATCCTGATCTACAACACCCGGCACCTGCTCGCGGTGCTCGGCGCCTACCTCACGCACTACAACGGGCATCGGCCGCATCAGGGCCGCGGACAACTCCACCTGATCGAGACACGGCCCCAGCGCCGGTGACCGATCTGGGTGCCGTCCGAGTACGGCGCAGGAGGGTGGTCCACAGGTTGATCAACGAGTATGAGCAGGCCGCATAGCCGGAACCGAGTTATCGAACAGCACAGGCATGGCCAGCCCGAGCCGTACGGGACAGTCCCCTTCCCACCGAAGGGAACCCCTCCATCCGACAGCCAAACCCCACACCGCAGCACCACAATCCCCCCGTGCCCGCGAACAGGTTGCCCTCGTGGCGTGACCGGCGTCGAGAAGCTCAGCCGATGCGGCCGACACCGCCGAACAGGTAGACCTCTGGTTCGTCGGACTCCGGGTCGGGGCGCCAGCGCGAGCACGTGACGACGCCGGGCTCCAGCAGGTCCAACCCGTCGAAGAAGCGTTCGAGTTCCGTCTTCGTCCTGGCGCGGATCGGCGTGCCGCCGCGCTCGGTGGTTTCCCGCATCACGCGCAGCATCGGCTCGCCGTGGATCTCCGCGGTGGAGTGGGTGAGCACCAGGTAGCTACCGGCGGGCATCGCCTGCACCAGCTGCGCGACGGAACCGTACGCCTCGTCGTCGTCCATGAGGTGGTTGACGACGCCGAGGAGCATGAGTCCGATCGGCTGCGAGAAGTCGAGCGTCTGCCGCGCGGACGCGAGTATCGTCTCCGGCTGCCGCAGATCGGCTTCGACGTAGTCGCAGCTGCCTCCCGGCGCGCTGGTCAGGAGTGCTCGCGCATGCACCATGACGAGCGGGTCGTTGTCGACGTAGACCACCCGGCAGTGCGGGTCGAGGGACTGCGCGACCTCGTGGGTGTTGTCCGCCGAGGGAAGGCCGGTGCCGACGTCGAGGAACTGACGGATGCCGGCATCCTCGACGAGAAACCTGACCACTCGCTTGAGGAACGCTCGCTCGGCCTTGGCCCCGATGGGGATGTCCGGAATGTGTGCGATCACCTCGTCGCCGGCGGCGCGGTCGACCGCGAAGTGATCCTTGCCGCCGAGCCAGTAGTTCCAGATCCGCGCCGAGTGCGGGACCGTGGTGTCCAGTTTGGAGTTTGAGGCGTACTCCTCATCCTCGGGCATGGAGGCATTCTGCCGCATCGACGGCGCGGTGATGCGAGTGGGGCAGCGCTCCGACGGCATGGCGGGCTCCAGCTGGGTGCCCGGGTACGGCAACTGCGTGAGGCCCACCAGGGTATCGATCGATATCGAATGGTCCGGTAGGCTGCTGGTCCAGCCTGCGGCAATGATCAATGCGCTAGTGTTCTGTCTCAGTTTTGGCTTGCCGCTTGCTGGAGAGCGACTCGTCCACGTCGGACCTTGGCCAGGATTGATTCGGCGGTGGCGGTCCAGACGAATGGTTTCGGGTCGTCGTTGTGCACGCG
>NZ_JBDPMH010000067.1:0-5151 GCF_039871735.1 Plantactinospora sp. B24E8 | reverse complement strand
TCTACGAACACGTACAGTGCAGTCAGAAGGGTGTCGATGTCGGCAGTCACGAGCAGACAACGACACCCTTCCCTGTGTCGATACGCCAAGTCCCCCACCAGGCCAGATTTAGGACTCAATCATCTAGAGCTAACGAGTCGGGCCTGGTGTACCGGCGGTGCGGCTGTCGGTGCGAGCAGACCAATCGTCAGATGGGTGTGCGGTGCGAGCGTCTCGCCGAGTTCGACCACGGTCGCTGGTACTTCGCCGTGCAGTTGACCGGTGTTGATGAGCGGCGTGTCCGGGTGCGCCGCGGCGGTTTCACCAGCCGGGCGGACGCCGAGCGGGCCTGCTGGGCGCTGAGGGAGACGCCAGGGCACGAGGTGGCCGGCATGTGGACGCTGAGACGTTGGCTGGAGTTCTGGCTGTCGGACAACGAGGGGCGGCTGCGTCCCACGACCATGGTCAACTACCGCGGCATCGTGACCGATTACCTCATTCCGCAGCTCGGGCACCTGCAGATGCGGAAGTTGCGCACCCGGGATGCCCAGCGGGCGATGGACCGGATCTCGCACCGCCATGTTCGAGGTGGACGGTTGATCTCTCCGGGCACGCTGAACGGTATCCGTGCGGTGCTGCGCAGCGCGCTGTCCGCGGCGCGGCGGCAGGGCGTGATCGACCGCAATCCCGGTCGGGGACTGCGGCTGCCGAACGGGGCGCGCCCGCGGGCGGTGGTCTGGGACGCCGAGCGGGAGAAGGCCTGGAACAACACGGGCGTGCGCCCTCGGGTGGCGGTGTGGGGGCTGCATCAGGTCGGCCGGTTCCTGGAGTCCGTGCAGACCGATCCGCTGTTCGCGTTGTGGTGGCTGGTGGCGTTGCGAGGGCCGCGCCGGGGCGAGATCGCCGGGTTGCGGTGGGAGGACATCAACCTGACCGATGGCGAATTGACCATCCGGGAACAGGTGGTCGTCGTGCGTGGGGTGGAGCGGTTGGGTCCGCCGAAGTCGGCAGCCGGGGTGCGGACCTTGGCTTTGGACGGGTTCAGCGTGCGGTTGTTGACGGATCTGTGGCACCGGCAGCGTCGGCGGTTCGGCCGGGTCGACCCGAAGCAGCGGGTGTTCCTGCACGAGGATGGGCGGCCGGTACGCCCGGACTGGCTGACCCGCCGTTTCGCGAAGCTGGTCAAGGAGCTGGATTTGCCGCCGGTCCGGCTACACGACCTGCGGCACGGCGCCGCGGGGATCGCTTCGGCCGCCGGGGTGGACCTGAAGCAGATCCAGGAGGACATGGGCCACAACACCCCGCTGACCACCATCGAGACCTACATCTGCGTGTTCAAGCAGATGGCCAAGCAGGCGGTACGGGCGTCGGCCGAACTCCTCCTACAGCATGTGCGGGTCAGGGCGTCCCTGGCGGGGGCCTACCAAGCCTGATCTCTGAGGTGGGCGTTTCCCGGGTGGGGCCTGCCCAGAAGCAAGCGAAGGGGTTCCTGGCTTCGGGGCAGGCCGTTCGGTGGGTGAGGTTGATCAGCGAGTTCCGCGTCTGCGTCGGCCCGCGGGATTCGGTTGCATGTCGATCTTGCCGTCGGCTCTTGGCGGCACCTGCCGGTCCCGTTCGGAGAGGGACTTCGTCCTCGCGGTTGTTGTCGGGCGTCGCTTTCGGCTGTCGCGACGCCGGGCGGGTGGTCGCATCTCGGCACCGGGTTTGCCGGCGTTGAGGACGAGGTGGGCGGTCGCTTCGGCGGCCTTGTGTTGGGTGGCGGGGAGACTGGTGGTGTAGGTGTCGGCGGTGATCCGGATCGTGGCGTGGCCGAGCTGATGTTGGATGGTCTTGAGGTCCGCGCCGGCGGCGTGGGCGAGGGTGGCGGCGCCGTGGCGGAGGTCGTGCAGCCGGATCGGCGGTAGCCCGGCCCGGTCGACCAGGAGCCGCAGGCGTTGGGTGAGGTAGCCGGGATGGACGGGCAGCCCGTCGGGGCTGGTGAACACGTAGCCGCTGTCGTGGCAGACCTTCCCGCCCTCGGCTCGGCAGGTGCGGTGGTAGCGTTGCTTTTCCGCGTGCTGACGGAGTATCCGCACGGTGTGCCGGTCCAGGGCTATGGTGCGGCGGCTGGTCGCGGACTTGGGTGGGCCTTCGTGGACGTTGTAGCCGGCGGTGGTGCGCTGCCGTACGACGGACAGTTGGCGGGCTTGCAGGTCGATCTCAGTCCAGCGCAGGCCGGCGGCTTCGCCGCGGCGCAGCCCGCGCAGGGCGATCAGCCACCGCAGGGCGAACAGGTTGTCGTCGCGGACGTCGTCGAGGAACGCGGCGAGCTGGACCGGTGTCCAGACCGCGACGGACGGCCGCTCGCCGGTGGCTTCCCACTCAGCGACCCTGTTCTCGGTCCACAGCCGTGCCAGGGGACGCTCCTGGGCGGGCAGTTCTACCCGCCGGGCGGGGTTGTCGACGATCAGGCCCTCGCGGATGGCGGCGTTGAGCGCGGCCCGCAGGGTCGTGTGGAAGTGCCGCAGCGTGCACGGCGTCTGGGGCTGGCCGGACCGGTTGCGGGTGGCGGCGATCTGCGCGAACGCCGCGTTGAGCTGCCGGGAGGTCAGGTCGCCGAGGATCAGGTGTCCGACGTGGGGGACGAGGAATCCCTCGACATCGCGCGTGTAGTGCATCGTGGTCGTCGGCCGGATCCTGGTCCTAGTCGACAGCCAGTACCGCAACCACCGGGTGACCGTCCACGACCGGCCGGCCTGCTGCTCGCGAGACAGGATCAGGAGTTCGTCGCGGGCCTTCCGCGCGGCCGCCTCCGACGCGTACCCACCGCGACGTACCCGCTCGGCCTGTCCGAGCAGATTCCGCGTGGAGCAGTGGAAGTACCAGCTTCCGTGGTCAGGCTCCGGCAGCTTTGGGCAGCTCTTGCCCAGCGTCCGCCCGGTCGCTGGGTCCAGACAGCCGCACCGCTTCACAATCGCACCCTGGCTTTTCATCGTTTTCTCCCTTTGTTGGTGGTGGCCACACCCTCACCCAGGGAGATTGGGTAAAAATCGGTTTCCGGATTGGTTCACGATTTCCGTCGACTACGAGCCGTCCGGCGCGCGTAAGAGCTTCAGTTCAGTTCGTTGTCCGGGATTCGGTCTTGGCCCGGGATTCGGACTGGAGGAGGCAACGGGGTAGGCAAGCGGCTCTGTCGCATTAGCGGATCGGTGGGCACGCGCCGGGACGGGTCAGGCCACGCCTACGCGGCTGGCGAACTCGCGTACGCCTGGGAGGCTGTGGCTGCGGGTCAGCAAGTCGGTGGTGAGCTGTTGCGCCCACGGGCGGAAGCGGACCTCCTGCGGGGTGTCGCGTTCGGCGGCCAGCAGCGCTTGGAAAGTCGCCTGCGGGCGGCCCCGGCCGTGCAGTGCCAGAGCGGTGTCCTCCCAGTACCGGGCGCGGCGCTCCGGGGAGACGATGCGGGCGGGGTCGACCAGCCGGGCGTAGTCGACGGCGCTGCCGTAGTCGCCGAGCACCCGCGACACGCTGATCTTGTAGACGGCCAGTTCGAGCATGTTGAACCGGTCCGCCTTGGTACTGCCGACGCGACGAGCGGCGTCTTCGGCCTCACCGAGCAGCGCCCAGGCGGTCTCGCGGTCGTCGCGCACCGCCGCGGTGTAGGAGGCCGCCGCCAGCAGTTGGCCGTAGAGGGCGCTGTGGGCGGCATCGGGCAGGCCGGTGTCGACCTGCAGCGATCGGGCGGCGTCGAGCATGAGCTTCTGCGCACCGTCGCGGTGCTTGGTGCGGCGCATCACGGTCGCGGCCAGACGTCGGGCTTCGGCCAGCACCATCGGGTCGTCGCCGCCACGGGCGGCCTGCACCGCGCGGTCGGCGGTGGCCCACGCCATACCGTTGTCGTGCAGCTTGATCAGCAGCTGGGTGGCCACGTTGTACGCCTGGGCCAGACGGCCGGCCGCCAGCGGCACCTCGTCGACGGCGGCAGCCTCACGCCCAGCGATGGCCTGCGCGAGTAGCCGGGGCAGGCGGCGGGCGAGCTGGGTGTAGCGGGTGGCCCGAAAGTCGGCGCGGGCTGCGGCCAGCTGCGCGGCCAGCTGATTGCCGGGAATCGGCGCGACGCTGACCCTGCCGAACAGCACGTCCTCGACGGTGTCGGCCATCCCGTGCGCGGCTGCGGCTTGGTTCAGGGGCAGGACCAGCGCCCCGGTCACTACGGCGGTGGTCGTCGCGATCAGGTCGCGTCGGCGCATCGGGTCACCATCCTCATCGACACCTGTGCTCAGGCTATCGGCGCCGGTGTCGAAGGTCGATCGCGACAGCCCGAACAGGTGCGCCGGGATGGCGAACACCTCGGCCAGGCGGCGCAACTCGCGCACGTCCCAGTGGCGGTTGCGTTTGGTCTCCATCCGGCTCAGCGTCGAGGCGGAGAACCCGGCCAGGGCAGCGGCCTCCTCCAGGTTCAGCCCCGCCGCCACTCGCGCGGTGCGCAGCACGGCGCCGTAGTCGCCGTTGCTGGCTGCCTGCGCGACGGCCGGCATCGTGGTCCACGCGGTCCGGGTGCTCATCCGGCACCTCCATCCACGATGGCGAGAGTTTGAGCGTGACCGATGTTTGCGGGTTGTGCAAGCAGGTTGCACCCTGCCCGGCGACGTCTTCGATCCGGTCGGGCGGGCGGGTGTGCTGGATGCATCCACCAGGGCAAGACAAGGAGAACCCGCGATGATGCACCTGAGCACACCGGACGTGCCGATCACGGTCACCGACCTGATCCGGGCCGGGCTGCTGGAGCTCGGCGACGGCTGCCAGATCCACCCGTCGGCAGTGTTCCTGCCCGCCGACATGCTCGGCACGATCCGCCCGATCGCGCTCGGCGACCGGGTCGCCGTCGGCGCGTTCACGGTCGTGCACGGCGGCACCAGCATCGGCCGCGATACCCGCATCGGGCACCGGGCGACGGTGGGTGAGCCGGAGTACGGCTACGCCGTGCGCCGTGTCTACCAGGGCGCGGGCGCGCCCACCACGATCGGGTCCGGGGTGGTGCTGCGCGCCGGCGCGACCGTCTACGCCGGAGCTAGTGTTCTGTCTCAGTTTTGAGTAGTCGCTTGTTGGAGGGCTACTCGTCCACGTCGGACCTTGGCCAGGATCGATTCGGCGGTGGCGGTCCACACGAACGGCTTCGGGTCGTCGTTGTGCACG
>NZ_JBDPMH010000066.1:2500-5281 GCF_039871735.1 Plantactinospora sp. B24E8 | reverse complement strand
ATGTCCGGCGGTGTCCTACTCTCCCACACCCTCACGAGTGCAGTACCATCGGCGCTGGAAGGCTTAGCTACCGGGTTCGGAATGTAACCGGGCGTTTCCCTTCCGCCATAACCGCCGTAACCCTATCAACAAATCAAACAACCCACACATTGTTCGTTTGCTGTGAATCACACAGTGGACGCGTAGCAGCTTCGTAGTCAAGTCCTCGGCCTATTAGTACCGGTCAACTCAACCAGTTACCTGGCTTACATCTCCGGCCTATCAACCCAGTCGTCTCACTGGGAGCCTTACCCCACAAAGGGTGGGATACCTCATCTTGAAGCAGGCTTCCCGCTTAGATGCTTTCAGCGGTTATCCCTTCCGAACGTAGCCAACCAGCCGTGCCCCTGGCGGGACAACTGGCACACCAGAGGTTCGTCCGTCCCGGTCCTCTCGTACTAGGGACAGCCCTTCTCAAGTATCCTACGCGCACGGCGGATAGGGACCGAACTGTCTCACGACGTTCTAAACCCAGCTCGCGTACCGCTTTAATGGGCGAACAGCCCAACCCTTGGGACCTGCTACAGCCCCAGGATGCGACGAGCCGACATCGAGGTGCCAAACCATCCCGTCGATATGGACTCTTGGGGAAGATCAGCCTGTTATCCCCGGGGTACCTTTTATCCGTTGAGCGACACCGCTTCCACTCGCAAGTGCCGGATCACTAGTCCCGACTTTCGTCCCTGCTCGACCCGTCAGTCTCACAGTCAAGCTCCCTTATACACTTACACTCAACACCTGATTGCCAACCAGGCTGAGGGAACCTTTGGGCGCCTCCGTTACCCTTTAGGAGGCAACCGCCCCAGTTAAACTACCCACCAGACACTGTCCCTGAACCGGATAACGGTCCGAAGTTAGATACCCAAACCAACCAGAGTGGTATTTCAAGATTGCCTCCACGAATACTGGCGTACCCGCTTCACCGGCTCCCACCTATCCTACACAAGCTAATTCAAGTACCAATGTCAAGCTATAGTAAAGGTCCCGGGGTCTTTCCGTCCTGCCGCGCGTAACGAGCATCTTTACTCGTAGTGCAATTTCGCCGGGCCTGTGGTTGAGACAGTGGGGAAGTCGTTACGCCATTCGTGCAGGTCGGAACTTACCCGACAAGGAATTTCGCTACCTTAGGATGGTTATAGTTACCACCGCCGTTTACTGGCGCTTAAGTTCTCAGCTTCGCCCCGAAGAGCTAACCGGTCCCCTTAACGTTCCAGCACCGGGCAGGCGTCAGTCCATATACATCGAATTACTTCTTCGCATGGACCTGTGTTTTTAGTAAACAGTCGCTTCCCCCTGCTCTCTGCGGCCATACAACGCTCCACCCGCAAGGGGCTTCACGTCTCCGGCCCCCCTTCTCCCTAAGTTACGGGGGCAATTTGCCGAGTTCCTTAACCACAGTTCACCCGATCGCCTCGGTATTCTCTACCTGACCACCTGTGTCGGTTTAGGGTACGGGCCGCTCGGAACTCGCTAGAGGCTTTTCTCGGCAGCATAGGATCACTGACTTCACCTGAATCGGCTCGGCATCACGTCTCAGCCACAAGGTGTGCGGATTTGCCTACACACCGGCCTACACGCTTACCCCGGCACAACCACCGGCCGGGCTCAGCTACCTTCCTGCGTCACCCCATCGCTTGACTACTACCCGCCAGGATCCCAACCTCCCCCAGATCAGTCCGAAGACCTCACCAAGATCAGATGGTTAGCACAACGAGGTTCATCACGGGCGCTCCTTCACGGGTACGGGAATATCAACCCGTTATCCATCGACTACGCCTCTCGGCCTCGCCTTAGGCCCCGACTCACCCAGGGCGGATTAACCTGGCCCTGGAACCCTTGGTCATCCGGCGGAAGGGTTTCTCACCCTTCTTTCGCTACTCATGCCTGCATTCTCACTCGTGCCGCGTCCACAACTCGATCACTCGGCTGCTTCACCCCCGGCACGACGCTCCCCTACCCACCCACACACCTGGACGATGTCCGAAAACATCGCCGAGTTATTGTGTGAATGCCACAGCTTCGGCGGTGTACTTGAGCCCCGCTACATTGTCGGCGCGGAACCACTTGACCAGTGAGCTATTACGCACTCTTTAAAGGGTGGCTGCTTCTAAGCCAACCTCCTGGTTGTCTATGCGACCCCACATCCTTTTCCACTTAGCACACGCTTAGGGGCCTTAGCTGGTGATCTGGGCTGTTTCCCTCTCGACTACGAAGCTTATCCCCCGCAGTCTCACTGCCGCGCTCTCACTTACCGGCATTCGGAGTTTGGCTGATTTCGGTAAGCTTGTAGGCCCCCTAGACCATCCAGTGCTCTACCTCCGGCAAGAAACACGCGACGCTGCACCTAAATGCATTTCGGGGAGAACCAGCTATCACGGAGTTTGATTGGCCTTTCACCCCTAACCACAGGTCATCCCCCAACTTTTCAACGTTGGTGGGTTCGGCCCTCCACGCGGTCTTACCCGCGCTTCAGCCTGCCCATGGCTAGATCACTCCGCTTCGGGTCTAGAACATGCGACTCAAACGCCCTATTCAGACTCGCTTTCGCTACGGCTACCCCACACGGGTTAACCTCGCCACATGCCACTAACTCGCAGGCTCATTCTTCAAAAGGCACGCCGTCACCCCTAAAGGCTCCGACGGATTGTAGGCGAACGGTTTCAGGTACTATTTCACTCCCCTCCCGGGGTACTTTTCACCATTCCCTCACGGTACTTGTCCGCTATCGGTCACCAGGAAGTA
>NZ_JBDPMH010000065.1:0-7018 GCF_039871735.1 Plantactinospora sp. B24E8 | reverse complement strand
GGAGGAAGGGCACTTTCGGAACGGGGATTTCAAGCCACCGGCGTGTTCGTCCACTGGGCGAGCAACTTCAGTGCCTCGTGGGATGAGCTGTCTGGTTCGGCGGTGAACACCACGAGGTGCTGGTCGGGCTTGCCGCTGACGTCGAATTGCTGCGAATCGAGGGTGAGCGGACCGACCAGTGGATGCTGGTAGCTCTTGCGGCGCAGTGCGGCGCCGGTCACGAGGTGGCCGCCCCACCATGTGCGAAAGTCCGCGTCTTTGACGGAGAGAGTCCCGACAAGTTCGGCCAGGCGCTGATCGCTCGGGTAGTTCCGGGCCTCCATACGTAGATAGGCGACGCATTCCTGGGCGGCCCTGGCCCAGTCGGTGTTCAATTCCCGGTAACCCGGATCGAGAAAAGTGAGCCAGACAAGGTTCCGGTGCCGCTCCGGCAGTGCCCCATAATCGGTGAACAAGGCAGCGGCCAGGGGATTCCAGGCGAGGATATCCAGTCTCCGGCCGAATACGTAGGCGGGAACTTCGTACAGGCTATCGAGCAATCGCTGGGTCTGCGGGTCAACCCGCGACGTGGTCTGAGTACGGGATCCTGGGCGCTGTTTCGGCCCTGCGATTGAGTGCAAGTACTCCCGGCCGTCGCGGTCGAGACCAAGCGCGTCCGCGAGGGCGTCGAGGACCTTGGGTGACGCACTGGTGACGCGTCCCTGCTCGAGCCGGGCCAGATAGTCCGCGCTGACATTGGCCAGCTGGGCGACCTCTTCACGGCGCAGCCCGGGAACGCGGCGCTGCCGGCCGCCGTCGGGTAGGCCGACGTCGTCCGGCCGGATGCGTGCACGACTGGCCCGCAGAAACTCGGCAAGCGGATTGCTCGCGCTGGACTCCGGGCGCTTGGACATGAAACCCAATCTACCCCCGGGCCTCGGCGGATACCTGGGACTGTCTTTCCCATGAATAACTTTCCCATGAATAACCGAACCTGGCCGGCCCGATTTGCCAGGATGACACTTGGACGCATCAGCAAGCCACCACTTGCCCGGACAGCAGCAAAGCCCCATAGAGGGCGCGGATGTCCGGGCCGGGACTAATAGGAGAGGAAGCCCTCCATGTCGAAAACGATCGTGGTGACCGGTACCGCGACTGGAATGGGCCGGGCCATCGTCGAGAAGTTCGCCGCCGAAGGCTGGAACGTGGTCGCGACGGTCCGCAAGGAGGCCGACCTGACGGTGCACGATGAGTTGGAGCGGGTCCGGACGCTGCTGCTGGACGTCGATGACGAGCAGGCGGCAGGGCCCTTCGCGCAGACCGCCGTGGAGCAGTTCGGACAGGTCGACGTCTTGGTCAACAATGCGGGTTTCTACCAGATGGGGCCGGTGGAGGTGAGCAGCATGGACCAGATCCACCGGCAGTTCCAGACCAACGTGTTCGGACTGATCGCGCTCAGCCAGGCCTTCCTGCCGATCTTCCGCGCCCAGCGCTCCGGAACGATCATCAACATCTCCTCGTTGACCGCCGAGCAGGGTTATCCGTACAGCGCCGTCTACGCCGCCTCCAAGGCAGCCGTGGCGGCGCTCAGCGAGGGGATGAGCCTGGAGGTGGCCGCCTTCGGCATCGCGGTCAAGGCCGTCCTGCCCGGACAGCACTCCACCCGCATCTTCACGAAGATCGACATTGCGCAGGACGTCCCTGCGGACTATCAGGCTGGAATCGACGCGTTCTTCTCCAAGAACGCGCCAACCGGCTCCGACCCGTCGATCACCGCCGACGTCGTGTACCGAGCCGCCGTCGACGGGGACAACACCAAGGTGCGTTACTACTCCGCGCCGGACTCGGCAGCCATTCCCAGGGCCAAGCAGATCCTGGGCACCGACGGCTACTGGGCGGAGTTCCGTAACGCCGTCCTCGCAAAGCCCAGTCCGCTGTTCACCGCGCTGATCCCGGCTCCGGGCGAGCATCCGATCGATTGGCAGATCTCCTGACCACGCGCTGACTCCGCTTGGGGCAGCAGACGGCTCGGCCGCTGGCCGATCCCGGCAACCGCCACCGGGACCGGCCAGCGGCCGTCAGCCATGGCTCCCACAGAGTTGACAAGAGTCGTTGCCTGGTCCGTGTACAACGACTGCGACCGGGCGGCGACCTGGATCGCCTGCGGCGAGCCACAAGGGTGAGCTGACTCCCTGAGACCGGACACCTCACGCGTCCGCCGTCGAAGCGGCAGGTGCGCGATGCGCAGCTGACGGAACTCATCCGGGAGACCCACTCGGCGAACTACGGCGTCTACGGTGCCCCCAAGGTCTGGCACGATCTGCGCCGGCGCGGTCACGGGGCGGCCCGGTGCACGGTCGAGCGGTTGATGCGTGATGCCGGCCTGACCGGTGCCGCGCGCGGCAAGAAGATCCGCACCACCACAGCCGATGCCGGGCATGAACGCGCCGCTGACCTACTCAACCGGGACTTCGTCGCCGCCCGGCCGAACCGGTGCTGGGTCGCGGACTTTACCCACGTCGCCGCCTGGTACGGCGTCGTCTACGTCGCGTTCGCCGTCGACGTCTACGCCAGGGCGATCGTGGGTTGGTCCGCGGCGACGAACAAACGCACCCCGCTGGTCCTGGCCGCCCTGAACACGGGGCGGTTCAAGCGCCTTTCAATCTTGCCCGCCCGAAGGGATTCGAACCCCTAACCTTCTGATCCGTAGTCCGGCGCGACCCGCTGGACGCGCAGCAGGAAGTCCGCGCTGTTCGCCTTGTTGCCGAACCCGTTGTCGGAGAGCACGTCGAAGGTGCCGTCGCTGTTGCGCAGGACGCCGTTGAAGCCCTGGACCGGCTGGTCGGCGAAGGGGGCGGCGATCCCGTTGACCGGCGCGGCGCCGACACCGACCCGCTTGAGAACTCCCATCGCTCCTCATCTCGTCAGGCTGGGGAATCGATCGGACGGTAGGGGCCGGGGATGAATGCGGGTGGGCCGCGAAGAGTGGATCACCCGAACCTTTCCGTCCTGGGTCGCGTGGTCGTCCGGCCGGTACCCTTTGTCCCAGCTCAGCCCACCGGGGCGGCGGGGAACGGGGGAGCGGCATCGTGAGCGCGGAGAACGCGGCAACCGCCGGGTGCGGCGAAACCGGCGTCCCGGTCAACCTGCGCCTGGGCCGGAGCGGTGACCAGCCCGACCAGCCCGACCCGGCCGACGGTCGGGCCGGGCTGCGGGCCGACTGCGCCCGCTGCGCCGGGCTCTGCTGCGTGGTGCCCGCCTTCGCCGCCTCGGCCGACTTCGCCATCGACAAGCCCGCTGGCCGGGCCTGCCCCAATCTCGGCGACGACTTCGGGTGCGGCATCCACACGCAGCTGCGGGACCGGGGTTTCGCCGGATGTACCGTCTTCGACTGCCTCGGAGCCGGGCAGCAGGTCACCCAGGTGACCTTCGGCGGACGCAACTGGCGGGACGAGCCGGCGCTCGCCGGACCGATGTTCGCGGTCTTCCCGGTCATGCGGCACCTGCACGAGTTGCTCTACTACCTGACCGAGGCGCTGGCCCTGACCGGGGCGCTGCCGCCCGGTGACGGCCTGGCGGACGAACTCGGGAGGGCCCGGGACCAGATCGTGGCCCTCACCCGGGGCGGGCCGGACCTCCTGGTCGCCGTCGACGTCGACGACCACCGCCGGTACGTCAACCCCCTGCTGGTCCGGACCAGTGAACTCGTCCGCGGCGGCGCTGGTCGGTCCGGCCCCGACCGACGGGGCGCCGACCTGATCGGAGCCGACCTGCGCCGGGTCGACCTGCGCGGCGGCAACCTGCGTGGGGCGTACCTGATCGGGGCGGACCTGCGCGGCGCGAACCTGCACCTGGCCGACCTGACCGGGGCGGACCTGCGCGGCGCCGACCTGCGCGGCGCCGACCTGACCGGAAGCATCTTCCTGAGCCAGTCCCAGCTCGACGCGGCCCGGGGCGATGCCCGCACCGGCCTGCCGCCGGCGCTGACCCGCCCGACACACTGGTCGGCCGCTGCCGCGCAGGCGTCAACCCGGTCCGCCGCGACCCGGTCCGGTACGGCGTCACGGACGCGCGGTGGGAAACCGGCCAGCCACGGCACCCCGGGCCGGAAGCGTCGTCACCGGTAGCGGCACGGTGGCCAGCGGCGTCGCGGGGCAGATGGTGGATCCGGTGCTCAGGAGGCCAACCGCTGCGCCGGGTTGTGGCCCGACGCGGCGAAGTCGACCCGGCCCTCCGGTCGGTTGATCTCCGACCACACCGCGTCGAGGGAGAGGCCGAGGACGTCGGCGATCGCCGCGATGGTCGGGAAGGCCGGGGTGGCGACCCGACCGGACTCGATCTTCCGAAGGGTCTCCGGTGAGACGCCCGCGGCCAGCGCGGTGCCGAGCATCGAACGCTCCCCCCGGGCGCGGCGCAGGAGGGCGCCGAGGCGCTGCCCGCGCTCGACCTCGGCGGCGGTGAGCGGCAACCTGACCATGACGCCGATTGTAGTACCGGGATAATATGGCCGGGATATTTATTGGCCGACCGAGTGGGCGTCGCATGATCGAGATCCTGAACCCGAGCGAACTACCCCGAGCCAGGGCGGCGGGCGCCCTGGTCGCCGACATCCTGCAGACGCTGAGGACCCGCTGCGGGGTGGGCACCAACCTCCTGGACATCGACCGTTGGGCCCAGTCGATGATCATCAAGGCCGGGGCGCAGTCCTGTTACGTCGACTACGAGCCGTCCTTCGGACGTGGGCCGTTCGGCCACTACATCTGCACCTCGGTCAACGACGCCGTACTCCACGGCCGGCCCCACGACTACGCACTCGCCGACGGCGACCTGCTGACGCTCGACCTCGCCGTCGCCAAGGGTGGCGTTGTCGCCGACTCCGCCGTCAGCTTCATCGTGGGCGACGCGCGCCCGGCGGAGAGCGTCGCGCTGATCAACGCGACCGAGCGCGCGTTGCGGGCCGGGATCGCCGCGGCCGGGCCGGGGGCCCGGACCGGCGACATCTCCCACGCCATCGGCACGGTCCTCCGCGAGGCGGGATATTCGGTCAACACCGAGTTCGGCGGTCACGGCGTCGGATCGACGATGCACCAGGACCCGCACATCTCGAACACCGGTCAGCCCGGTCGCGGCTACCGGCTGCGCCCCGGGTTGCTGCTGGCGCTGGAGCCGTGGGTCATGGCGGACACCGCCAAGCTCGTCACCGACGCCGACGGCTGGACCCTGCGGAGCGCGACCGGCTGCCGGACCGCGCACAGTGAGCACACGATCGCCATCACCGACGAGGGAGCCGAGATCCTCACCGTGCCGACAGCGGCGTGACCAGGGGGCGGCGGAATCGCCGCCCCCTGCGGTTCACCGCCCGACGCCGCCGGGGACGGGCGGCCGCCCGGCACCGTCCCGGCACCGTTCACCGCCGGGACGGTGCCGCGCGCCGGGACGGGGTACCTGCGCGAACCTCAGTGCAGGGCCGCGGTGGCGACCGCGGGACCGGTCGCGGCGAGCCGGGCGGGCCGGACCACCAGCACGAGTACGGCGAGCGCCGAGACCATCCCGCCGACGACCACCAGGGCCATGCCGGCACTGCCGTTACCGAGTACGCCGACCAGCGGCGCCGCCACCGCGCCGACCCCGAACTGGATCGCGCCGAGCAGTGCCGCCGCCGTGCCGGCCGCCTCGCCGTGTCGGCTCAACGCCAGCGCGGGTGCGTTCGGCATGGCGAGCCCGGACGCGGCCAGGACCACCCAGAGCGACACCAGGATGCCGGGCAGCCCGCCGTAGTTGGTGACCGCGAAGCCGAGCAGGGCGAACCCGGCCAGGCTGCCGACGACCAGGGCGGTGACCAGGATCTGCTGTGGCGAGTACCGGCGGAGCAGCCGGACGTTCAACTGGGTGGCGGTGATCAGGCCGATCGCGCCCGCGCCGAAGGCCAACCCGAACTCCTGCTCGTCGAGGCCGTACTGCTCCTGGAAGACGAAGGACGACCCGGAGACGTACGCGAACAGTGCCGCCATCGCCAGCCCGGCGACCAGGACGAGTCCCAGGAAGGTCCGGTCCCGCAGCAGCCCGCCGTACGTCCGTACGGTGTCCAGCGCCCCACCGCGCCGGCGACGCCGCACCGGCAGTGTCTCGGGGAGCCCGAGCCACGCCACGGTGATCAACAGCAGGCCGAAGATCCCGAGCGCGACGAAGACGCCGTGCCACCGCGTCCAGCGCAGCAGTTCGCTGCCGAGGGTGGGAGCGAGCACCGGGGCCGCGCCCATCACCAGCATGAGGCGGGAGAGCATCCGGGCGAACTCGGAACCGCTGAACAGGTCCCGCACCACGGCCATGCCGACCACCGAGGTAGCGGCCACGCCGAGGCCCTGCAGCACCCGCAGGGTGCCGAGCACCCCGATGTTCGGCGCGATCACACAGAGCGCCGAGGCGGCGATGTGCAGGGCGAGGCCGGCCAGCAGCGGCGTACGCCGGCCGACCGCGTCCGAGAGCGGGCCGATCAGCAGCTGGCCGAGGGCGAGCCCGGCGAGGGTTCCGGTGAGGGTCAGCTGCACCGCCGCCGACGGGGTCTCGAAGTCGGCCGCGATCGCGGGCAGCGCGGGCAGGTACATGTCGATCGTCAGCGGCCCGATCGCGATCAACGAGCCGAGGACGAGGATGAGTCGGAGCCGCTGGGCGCGGGTCATCAGGTCGCCCGGCGTACGGGATGGCGCGGGCGCCTCGACCTGTTCACCGGTGACGGTCATGGCGTCCTTTCGGCTGGTGCCGGGTGGTGCGGGCGGGGACAGAGAAGATCACATCAGCGACCAACCGTCGGGCGGCGGCGGCATTCCCCGTCCTGCCATTGGTAATTCAACTCACAGCGGGACCTGTGGTCTCGGGTACCCGCCCGGTAACACCCCCGTCGGAGGGTCTGGTCTAGACGAGTTGTTCCGAATCCCGGTCAGTGGTCGTAGGCGATCAGTGACCGGGTGACGGGTGCACCGGTCTTGTTGTTGTGCCAGATCGCGGCGGTCATCGCGAGGAGGCGTTGGGCCACCCGTAC
>NZ_JBDPMH010000064.1:0-7885 GCF_039871735.1 Plantactinospora sp. B24E8 | reverse complement strand
AACGCCCGGTTACATTCCGAACCCGGTAGCTAAGCCTTCCAGCGCCGATGGTACTGCACTCGTGAGGGTGTGGGAGAGTAGGACACCGCCGGACATTCTTTCAGTGTGGGGCCGACCCTTTGCGGGTCGGCCCCACAACTGTTTTCACCGGTCAACTGCCCGGCGCCCGGATCTCCAATCCCGCCGGAGTACCGTCGGCCGACCGGATCCCACGGTGTCCCCGGCCGACCGGCGTCGGATGACGAACCCGGCCGGCGTCGGATGAACCGGCGCCGGATCAGCCGCCCAGGCTCGCCGCCGCGGACGCGATCGCCGAGGCGAAGTAGCTCACCTGGGTGTAGACACCGGGATAGTTGGCCCGGGCGCAGCCGTACCCCCAGCTGACGATGCCGACCTGGACCAGGCCGCTGCCGCCCTGCCGGAACATCGGGCCACCCGAGTCGCCCTGGCAGGTGTCGACGCCACCGGACATGTACCCGGCGCAGATCTCCTCGGCGGCGATGACGTCACCGTCGTACGAGTTGGGTCCGTTGCAGACCGAGTCGCTGACGAACGGCACCGACGCCTTCATCATGTACCGCTGCTGGGCGCCACCCTCCCGGGTGGCACCCCAGCCGGCGACGGTGAAGGTGCCGCTGTCGTACGCGGTGCTGGTCGCGATCGGCAGGGTGCTGAGCCCGGAGACCGGGCTGGCCAGCCGGATCAGCGCCCAGTCGTCGCCGTTGCCGTTGTAGCCCGGCGCCCGGTAGACGTAGTTCGACCGGACCTGGATCCGGCTCGACGACTGCAGGTCGACCGTGCCGAGTGTGGCGGTGATGCTGGTGTTGTTGCCGGTACGGCCGACGCAGTGCGCGGCGGTGAGCACCAGACGCGGGCTGTACAGCGACCCGCCGCAGCCCATCGAGAGCCGCACCATGAACGGGAACTCGCCTTCCGCGGCCCGGGTTCCGCCGACGACAAACGGGGTGACGTCGTGCTGGGGTGCGGCGGTGGCCGGTGCGGCCAGGGTGACGCCGCCGAGGGTCACCGCGGCGAGCGCGGTGGCGGCGAGACGGGTGAGGATGCGCCAGCGAACCATGGGGGTCCTCTCCAACCATGGATGGCGCGCCTTGTGGGCGCGCGCCGATCACGATGCCGGCAGCGTATGGACCAGCATCGGCGCATCACAATATGTCGATGGCATCCCGGATGTGTCATACCATCCGGCGACGGGCCGGGTCAGCCGCCGCAGAGGTACCGGGGTTCGGCCCGGTACGTCCAGCTGAACTTCTCCCGCTTGACCACCTTGCCGTCCCGGTGGAAGAGCCGCCAGGCGTCCTGGGTGAACCCGTTGATGCCGTTGGTGGGGATGCAGGACGGTCCCGGTTCGAGGCGGATCGTCGTCGGTGTGGTGATGTTCCGTCGGGGACTCCACTCGGTGGTGACCCGGTCCCAGACCTTCGTGCCCCAGATCGACACCGTGATCGAGTTCGAGGTGTACGAGGTGTCGATGAGTACGCCGTACTCGGTGTTGTTGCGGAACTTGAAGTCGAGGGTCGGCCAGATGATCGTGGACTCGATCACCGACGGGTAGCGGCTGAACCAGTACGAGTGCGGCTTGTGCTGCACGTCCTCGAGGCCGGCGTAGTACGTCGCGTTGAACAGGGTGGTGGTGAACTGGGAGATGCCGCCACCCACCCCGGGTACGAGCTTGCCGTCCTGGATGACCGCCGCGTCCTTGTAGCCCTGGGCGTAGCCGCGCTCCCCGGTGTGCCCGTTGAGGGAGAACGTCTTCCCCGGCTCGACCAGGGCGCCGTCGACGTCCCTGGCGATCGTCACGATGTTGTGGCTCCGGGGGTCGCTCAACCCGCCGCTGAACTGGGTGGTGAAGGTGGAGACCCGTTCCTTGATCCCCATCTTGCCCAGGTCCTCCACGGTGAGCTTCGGCTCGACCGCCTTCAGCGTCCCCCTGAGTTCGCGGCCGTCGGTCTTCGGCAGCACCGCCAGCAGGTCACGGCCGAGCGCGGCGGTGTCGACCCGCTGTCCTCCCCGCCCGGCGACCGTACGCGGCTTGCCGCCCTCGATCGACATACTGGCGTTCCGGGGCTCGATCTCGACCCTGCCGAGTTGCCCGGCCAGTGCGGTACGCAGCTTCTTGTCGTCGATCCGGGGCTTGATCTCGCCGGCCTTGTCGGCGGTGAGGACCAGGCTTTTCGCGATCGCGTTCGGGCCGATGGTGAACCTGCCGCGGTCGGTGCTCACCGTCACCGGTGCCGCCACCGCCGGCTTGGCGAACTCGTTGACGAGCCGGTCCACCTCCTCAGCGGTCGTCGCCGGATGCGTTTCGACCAGCGGCACCACGACCGGCTGGCCGCTCAGCCAGCCGTCGCGTACCGCCGCCGCGGAGTCTGCGGCGCGCAGTTCCCGGCCCGGCTTCGGGTAGACCGGCTTCGGCGTGGTGCCGTCGAACCGGATCGCCGGCATCGTCATCCGCTGCCCGGACTTCCCGGCGATCTTCCGGAGTTCCGCGTCGAGCTTCGCCTCGTCGACGGTGACCACCGGCTCGACCTTCCGGGAACCGAAGAGCAGCCCGAACGGGCTGGGCCGGTGGTCGACGGCGGCGGCGACGGTCGCCTCCACGTCGACCGCGAGGCCGATCGCGGCGGGCGTGACCTCACCGGTGCGGTCGCCGATCCGTACCGGGACGGGGGCGGCGAACGTCTCGGCACGCCGTTCCAGATCGGCCCGCAGTGCCTGCGCCGCCTCCGTCTGGCTCCGGCCACCCAGGTCCACACCGAGCACGGTGGTCCCGCGCGGCACCTCACCGGCGTACGCGTAGCCGACCGTGCCGACCCCGGCGGCGAGCAGGACGGCGACCGCGACACCGCCGGCGAGCAGTGCCCGCCGGGCCCGGCCCCGGGGCGGTGCCGGCGCCGGCTCCAGTTGGTCCGTGGTAGCGGTGGTCACGGGCGGCCCGCCAAAGGTCGGGGTGGTCCCGGTGGCCGTCGCCGGTCCGGTGGTCCCCGGAGCGCCGCCGGACTGCTGCCCGACCGGCCAGGTGACGGCGGTGATCGGGATCGTCGGACGGTCGTCGACGGGCGGTGGCACGGCGGACGGCGGAACGGCAGCCAGCTGCACGGTCGGCTGCTCGTCGGCGGGCACTCTCTTCTCGCCGTACTGGCTCACGGACACCTCGATCAGCGCGACAGGCGGGCGGTCGTACCCGCTCGGCAAGACCTGGACGACTACGGTAGCCAAAACTCTTCCACAACCGGCAACGAACCTCCGTCGCATGGGCGCCGTCAAGCGCTGCCGTGGCGGGCACGGCCGTCGCCGGCGAGGTCCGGCGACCGTGCTGCCACGTACAACGGCCGAACATCCATGCTGTTCCGTACACCTGGCAGCTCTTGTTCCGACACCCCGCCCGCATATGCTCCGACGGTCTACTCCCTATCGGAGGCAACCTGATGCGCCGGAACAGACGCGGCCGCTCGCTCAAGGTGCTGGGCGTACTGGTTACCAGTAGTGCGCTCGGCATGACCAGCGGTGTCGCGGCCTTCGCCGCGGCACCCGTGGCGACGCCGTTTCTCAGCGAAATCCACTATGACAACGCCGGTACCGACACCGGCGAGGCCATCGAGGTCGAGGCTGCGGCCGGAACCGACCTGACCGGATGGCAGCTTGTCCTATACAACGGAAACAACGGTGCGCCGTACCACTCCCGGACGCTGAGTGGCAGTGTGCCGGCGTCCGGTGTGGTGGTGGCGACGTACCCGGTCGACGGCGTCCAGAACGGTTCGCCGGACGCGGTCGCGCTGGTCGCCCCGGACGGCGCCGTCGCCGAGTTCCTCAGCTACGAGGGCAGCTTCGCCGGGGTCGGCGGGCCGGCCGACGGGCTGACCGCCACCGACATCGGGGTCGCCGAGGCGAGCAGCACCCCGGTCGGGCAGTCGCTGCAGCGGATCGACGGGCAGTGGCGGGCACCGGCGCCGAACACGTTCGGGGTCCGAAACACCGGCGGGGGCGGCGACCCCGACCCCGACCCGGTCGGTTGCGACGTCGCCGTCGACCACACCATCGACCAGGTGCAGGGGACCGGTGACGCCACCCCGCTGGCCGGCACCCGGGTCACCGTCGAGGGCGTGGTCACCGCCGACCACCGCACCGGCGGCTACAACGGGATCTACCTGCAGACCGCCGGCAGCGGTGGGGGTGCCCCGGCCGCCGGGACCGCGTCCGACGGCATCTTCGTCTACCTGACCACCAACACCGCCAACCACCCGCAGGTCGCGGTCGGGGACCGGGTCCGGGTCAGCGGTACGGCGAACGAGTTCAACGGGCTCACCCAGCTCAGCATCGGCGCCCGCAGCGACGTGCAGATCTGTGAGCAGGGGGTGCCGCTGCCGGCGCCGGTGGCGCTGGAGCTGCCGCTGGACCCGGCCGGCCGGGAGTCGGTCGAGTCGATGCTTGTTGCCCCCGTCGGCCGGTTCACGGTCTCCGAGGTCTACAACACCAACCGGTACGGCGAGGTGGTGCTGGCGGCCGGTGACAGGGCCGCGTCGATCCCGACCGACCTGGCCCGCCCCGGTACGCCGCAGGCGCAGCAGGTCGCGGCCGACAACAAGCTGCGCCGGCTGCTGCTCGACGACGGGAAGACCACAAACCTCTCGACCGCGAACCTGCTGCCGCCGTACCTGGCGCCGGACAGCCCGCTGCGGGTCGGCGACTCGGTGGAGGCGTTCGGGCCGACGGTGCTGTCGTACGGCTTCAACGAGTGGCGGCTGCAGCCGACCACCCCGGTCGCGGCGGAGACCCCGGCGGCCGGCCGGACCACCTTCAAGTCGACCAACCCGCGTACCGCCGCCCCGGAGAACGTCGGCGGTGACCTGCGGCTGGCCAGCTTCAACGTGCTGAACTACTTCGTCCACTTCGGCGGCGACGCCCGGGGTGCCGACGACGAGGCCGGCCTGGTCAAGCAGGAGGCGAAGATCGTCAAGGCGATCAGCGCGCTCGGCGCCGACGTGGTCGCGCTGGAGGAGATCGAGAACTCGGTACGGTTCAACGCCGCCGACCCGCAGCAGGCGCTCAAGCGGCTCGTCGCCGCGCTGAACACCGCCGACGGGGCGGGCACCTGGGACTACGTCCGTACCCCGGCCGACCTGCCGCCCGCCGCGCAGCAGGACTTCATCACCACGGCGATCATCTTCAAGCCGGCGAAGGTAACCCCGCAGGGCGCGTCCCGGTCGGTCAACGACGAGAGCGTCTGGTTCAACGCGCGGGAACCGATCGCCCAGACCTTCACCTCGGACGGCACCACCTTCACCGTGGTCGCCAACCACCTCAAGTCGAAGAGCAGTTCGGACGCGGCGACCGGCGACAACGCCGACACCGGCGACGGGCAGGGCGCGTTCAACGGCGACCGGGTACGGCAGGCGACCGCCCTCGTCGACTTCGTCGACGAGCTGAAGACGGCCAGCGGCAGCGACGACGTGCTGCTGCTCGGCGACTTCAACGCGTACACCCAGGAGGACCCGATGAAGGTCCTCCACGACGCTGACTACGTCGACCTGAACACCACCGGCGAGGCGAGCTACGTCTTCGGTGGCGAGTCCGGCTCGCTGGACCACGCGGTCGCCTCGCCGTCGCTGGCGGCCCGGGTCACCGGGGTCGACGTCTGGCAGATCAACTCGCACGAGTCGTTCGCCTTCCAGTACGACGGCCACCCGGCGTTCTACGCGGCCGACCCGTACCGGGCCAGTGACCACAACCCGATCGTGGTCGGGTTGGACACCGGCTCGACCGGCCCGGTGAACCTGCAGCTGTTGAGCGTCAACGACTTCCACGGTCGGCTGGAGTCGCCGGGCAACGCGCCCGACGGCCGGCCGGTCGGCGGGGCGGCGCAGCTCGCCGGCCTGGTCGACCAGCTGCGGGCGGAGAACCCGAACACCGCCTTCGTCTCCGGCGGTGACAACATCGGCGCCTCCACCTTCATCTCGGCGATCGACGGGGACAACCCGACGATCGACGCCCTGAACGAGATCGGGGTGACCGCGTCGGCGGTCGGCAACCACGAATTCGACAAGGGGATCGCGGACCTGACCGGCCGGGTCACCGACCGGGCCGACTTCCCGCTGCTCGGCGCGAACGTCTACCGGGGCGACGAGCGGGCGCTGCCGGCGTACTCGGTCAGCAGCATCGGCGGGGTCGAGGTCGGCTTCGTCGGCGTGGTGACCGAGCAGACCGGTTCGTTGGTCAGCCCGGACGGCATCGCCGGGATTACGTTCCGCAACCCGGTCGCCGAGGCGAACGCGGTCGCCGCCCAGCTGAAGGACGGCGACGAGGCGAACGGTGAGGCGGACGTGGTGGTGCTGCTCGCCCACGAGGGGGCGGCGACCGAGAACATCACCTCGGCCGAGGCGCTCGCCAACGACCCGGTCTTTGGGCCGTTCACCCGGGTCGACGCCACCATCGACGCGATCTTCAGCGGACACACCCACCAGCCGTACGCGTTCGAGGTGCCGGTCCCCGGCACCGACAAGCTGCGGCCGGTCGTGCAGGCCGAGGACTACGGCAAGCGGCTCGGCCGGGTCAACCTGACCTTCGACCCGGCCACCGGCGAGGTGACCGCCTCGGACGCGGCCCTGGTCGACGTGGTCGGGGCGCCGCAGGACCCGGCGGTGGCGCAGATCGTCGCCGACGCCAAGGTTCGGGCGGAGGAGCTCGGGCAGCAGCAGCTCGGCTCGATCACCGCCGACATCCGGCGGGCGTACAACGAGCAGGGCAACGAGGACCGGGGCAAGGAGTCGGCGCTCGGCAACTTCATCGCCGACGTGCAGCTCGCCGGCACCTCCGACGCCGGCCGGGGCGGGGCGCAGATCGCGTTCATGAACCCGGGCGGTCTCCGGGCCGACCTGCTGTACGCCCCGGACGGGGTGGTCAGCTACGCCGAGGCGTTCTCGGTGCAGCCGTTCGCCAACGACGTGGTGACGAAGAGCTACACCGGTGCCGAGATCAAGCAGGTGCTGGAGGAGCAGTGGCAGCCGGCCGGGGCGTCCCGTCCGGTGCTCTGGCTCGGCGTCTCGAAGGGCTTCTTCTACACCTACGACCCGGCGGCCCCGCAGGGTTCCCGGATCACGTCGATGAAGCTGGGCGGCACCCCGATCGACCCGGCGGCGACGTACCGGGTGACGGTGAACTCGTTCCTCGCCTCCGGCGGTGACAACTTCGCCACCCTGGCGGTGAAGAAGGACCCGGTCACCACCGGGGACAACGACCTCACCATGTTGGTCGACTACTTCGCGAAGAACTCGCCGGTCACCGCCGACCCGGCGCCGCGTTCCGAGGTCGGCCAGGGCGAGCCGGAGGGCCCGGAGTGCACGACGACGATCACCGGTCGGCACAGCCGCCCGTTGACCGTCTTCACCGGCACCACCTGCCTCGAGGACGCGACGATCTCCGGCCCGGTGACGGTCATGCCGGGCGCGTCGCTGGTCGCCACCGGCGGCAGCATCTCCGGCCCGGTCACCGCGACCGCCGCGGTGCTGGTCACCCTGGACGGTACGAAGGTCTCGGGTCCGGTCTCGGTGGTCGCCGCCACCGGTCAGGTGTCGATCGACTCCGGCAAGGTCAGCGGGCCGGTCTCGTTCGCGCTGAACACCGGCGGGGTACGCCTCGACGGCGTCACCGTCTCCGGCCCGGTCTCGGTGGTCGGCAACGCCGGTGACGAGCCGGTGCTGGTCGCCGGCAACACCATCAGCGGTCCGCTCTCCTGCGCGGGCAACAGCCCGGCACCGGGCAACGACGGCCGGACCAACACGGTCCGGGGTCCGGCGTCCGGACAGTGTGCCAGGCTGTGAGCAACGGCTGAGTTGATCCACGGGCAGCCGCGGGTCCGTCGACCGTTTCC